>CP017039.1:1636385-1963662 GCA_001717545.1 Anaerolineaceae bacterium oral taxon 439
CAGGATCGTTAAAAAGACCCGCCGGATCAAAATTTTCCGGCGAGCAGCTTCTGAGCATTGGATGGATAAAAGGAAAATCGCGCCGCCGATCTCAGCGGAACGTCGAAAACCGTTCGATCAGGTCATTCAATTCATCGTTGGAATAATAATGAATATGGATCGTCCCGCCATTTTTCCCGGGGTGCAGCGTGACGCGCGTACCGACGGAATGCATCAGCGCTTCTTCGATCGATCTGATTTCCGGCGAAACCTGATTCGATTTTTTTGCGGCCGGGGATTCTTCGGATTGGCCGGAAAGCTTGCGAACGAACGCTTCGGTCTGCCGGACGTTCAGGCCCTGCGTCAGGATCGCCTGCAATGTGGTGACTTGCGCCTGTTCGGTTCCACAGCCCAGCAATGCGCGCGCGTGGCCTTCGCTGATCGCGCCGGAGCGGAGCGCGCGCAATACAATTTCCGGAAGCTTCAGGAGCCGGAGCGTGTTCGTGACCGACGAGCGGTTTTTCCCGACGCGTTTAGCGATTTCCTCATGCGTCAGGCCGAAATTTTCTTCAAGGCTCCGATAGGCCTCGGCGGTCTCGATCGGCGACAGGTCAGCGCGCTGAACATTTTCGATCAGCGCGAGTTCAAGGCGTTCCTGATCCGAAGCCGTTCGAACGATCGCGGGGACCATCTGCAGCCCGGCGAGTTCGGCGGCGCGCAGGCGGCGTTCGCCGGCGATCAGGAAGTACTTTTTCGTTTCGTTGTCAATCGTCAGGATCAGCGGCTGGATGATACCATGCGCAAGGATCGATTCGCTCAGGTCTTTCAGCTCTTCCTCGTTGAATGCGGTCCGCGGCTGACGGGGGTTGGGCTGAATATCGGAAATCGCGACGGAAAGGACTACTTCGTCCGACGCTGGCCGTGTTTCGTTCTCGATCGTCGGAATTAACGCGCCTAAACCGCGTCCTAACCCTACTCTTTTTTGTGCGCTCATGTTTAATGACCCCCCTCCCTGTTTGAAATGAATATCATTGATACCATTTAGTTTTTCTGATCCTGCCCGATAATTTCTTTAGCTAAGCTTTCGTACGCTTTGCTGGCGTTGCTGTCTTTGGAATAGTAGTTAATCGGCTGACCGAACGAAGGCGCTTCCGCCAGTCGGATAGATCGCGGGATAATCGAGTTGAAGACTTTATCCGGGTAGAACTGCCGAACTTCGTTGACGACGTCGATCGCCAGCCGTGTCCGCCCGTCGAACATGGTCAATACGACGCCGCGAACGCGGACGTACGGGAAGGATCGCTGGACTTTAAGGATGGTCGAGTATAGCTGCGAAAGGCCTTCGAGCGCAAGATATTCGCATTGCACCGGGATAATAACGCCGTCTTTAGAGGCGACGAGCGCGTTGATCGTCAGCAGGCTCAGCGAAGGCGGGCAGTCGATCAGGATATAGTCGTAATTCTCCTGGACGGCGGTCAGCGCGTTTTTCAAGATCGATTCGCGGTTATCGAAATCGCTCAGCTCGATCTCAGCGCCGGAAAGGTCCGGCGACGCCGGTAAAATCGAAAGCTTGAATTCATCGTTGTAAACGATATTCGGCGCGATCGTCGTCGCTCCGATCAGGACCTGGTATGAACCGTTTTTGATCGTACTTTTATCGATTCCGATCGAAGCGGTCGCGTTCGCCTGCGGATCCATGTCGACGACCAGAACGCGCATACCCTGTTCGGATAAAGCGGAACCTAAACTGACCGCTGTCGTCGTTTTCCCAACGCCGCCTTTTTGATTAATCAGAGCGTAGATTTTCATAAAAAAAATTCCCTTCGGTAAAGACCTTTTTCTTCTCTAAGAACGACCGGTATCGGCTTGCGGTTTATGCTGAGGCGCGCCGCAGTATGGGCAAAGCGTCCAAGGTAATTCTAAAACCTCTTCGCATTTTACGCATTTCTTCATTAACTTCGTGTGGCAGGCCGGGCAAAGAATCCATTTTGATTGGATCTCCCGCCCGCAGCCGGGGCATTTCGGGCGCCGTTCGATTTCCTGGATCAGCGTTTCTTCTTCAAGCGCGCTGAGATATTTTTCCTCGATCGTCTGAGCTGGGCGAAGGAGGAGGTAAAGGATAACGCCGAAGAACGGAAGCGCGAGAGCGATCAGGCCCGCTAAAATAACGATCAGCGGGTCTCTCGAACGCGAACGGATGTCCCGTAAAACCCAAAACGTTATCCCGAGCCAGAGCGCCGCTGAAAACGCGCTGAGAACCGCGATCGCAATGACGGAAAGGTTTGATAAAAGGTTTGCGTCCAACTCGTCCTTTCAGCTCCACGTTTAACGTGTGAATTATAGCATGGATTTTATCATGCGGTTCGGTCGTGATTATTGATGAAAAACTAAGAATAATGCCCAAAATTCCGCTATAATTAGAAAACGATTTTGAGGTGCGCAGGATGGGCGAAGGACCATGGCTTTTGATTCGGATGATTGCGAAAAGATAACGACGGCGTTTCGTATTAAGGAGATGCCGCGGACGGACCGTCCTCGGGAGCGAATTATCCTGGCGGGGGCTGGATCGCTGACGAATTATGAACTGCTGGCAGTGTTGCTGAAAACGGGGACGTCCGGTATGGGTGTTCTTGAATTTGCGGAGATGATCCTGAGGCGGTTCGGCGGATTAAGTGGGCTGGATCGCGTCACGTTTGATCAGCTTCGGCAGGTCAAGGGGATTGGCGAGGCGAAGGCCGCGGAGCTGATCGCGGCGATTGAATTTGGGAAACGGATTCATGAAGCGACAGCGAACCGTGAATCGCGGCAGATTCGCTCTGCGGAGGATGTTTATGAGCTGGTTTGCGCGAAAATGCGGTCGCTGGATCATGAAGAGCTTTGGGTTATCAATGTAGATTCGAAAAATCGGGTTCTTGCGATCGATCAGTTGTATAAAGGATCGGTCAACGCTTCGACGATTCGGATCGCCGAGGTTTTTCAGGGCGCGGTCAGCCGGAAGGCGATGGGGATTATCCTGGTTCATAATCATCCCAGCGGCGATCCGACGCCGAGCGATCTCGATTTTGTCGTCACGCGCAATGTTAAAGAAGCAGGCCGGATTCTCGAAATTGCGCTGTTGGATCATGTCGTAATCGGGGCGGGCGATTATCGGTCGATTTTTGACCTGACGGCGGATTGATAAGTTTCGGCTGCCCTGCTGCGCATAGCCGTTTGGGAAAATGCGCTGCTGGAAAGGCTATTTGACAAATGGATTGGGCTATAGTATGATATTGCAGTTCATGGCGAGGTAGCTCAGTGGCAGAGCAGGGGACTCATAAGCCCTTTGTCGTGGGTTCGACTCCCACCCTCGCCACAAATGATATAGAAAAAATCCGGATTAAATCCGGTTTTTTTCTATGGACTGCATGCGCGATGATGCGCAGGTATTTCAGTTTTACGTTGGCGATCAGGGTGCGTATTTAACATGCGAATCGAAGAATTGGATCGTCCGGCGCATGGCGACAGCGAAATTGTTACTGATATTATGGTCGTCATTTTCATAAATATAGAATTCATAAGGAATTCTCATCTCCTTGAATTCGCCGGCTAAGATCTCGGACCAGGCGAGCGGGACGACGGGATCCCCTCGCGCGTGGTGCAGCTGGACCTGTCCTGAAATTTCCGAGAGATAGGCGTTCGGCGAGACCGAGGCCCAGAATGCCGGGTTTTCCTCAATCGTCCCGTAACGCTGCGACGCTGCTTCGTACCACGAGTTGAAGCTGTTAGCCCAGGATTGGCCTTCGCGAGAGAGTTGAACCCTGCTGTGAATCCGGTGCCACCTGGCGATGATATCCGGATAGGGGGAGACGACTCCCGCCCAGATGACGCCGGCCCTGATGTCCTTGCTGACGGTCATGGCGCGGAGCGTGATCTGTCCGCCCATCGAATGACCCCACATGCCGATTCGATTCGGGTCCGCGTCTGGATAAGCTTTAAGCGCGGCGACAGCGTTCAGTGTGTCGATTGTGTAGCCGGGATCGCCGTAGCCGCCGCCGGAAGCAGGCTCGCCTTCGGAGCTGCCGTGGCCGCGATAGTCCGGTTTAAAAACGATGTAGCCGGCGAGCGTGAGCGACTCGACATATCGGACGTAGCGTTCAGTCGTCCGATATTCGCTTGGGGCAATATATCCATGATTAAATACGATAATGGGCCAGCCGTGCGCTGGTTTTTCGCCGACCGGTACGGACATGAGCGCGTCAATCTTATTTCCATCCGATTGATAAGAAGCGACGTATTGATTGTAGTAAAGACCAGCAACAACGGTGGATTCGATCGTGATACCGCTCCCTGGATATACGGCGCGGCGCATTTCGCTGATCTGGAGCGGGTTTGGCTCGGTTGAGAAGGTTTGCGTAGACTGCGAATAGAGCGGAGTGCCGCTGACGAAAAGGGCAAGAAGCAGAACGCAGAAATAAATCAGGCTGCTGCGCTTTAATGGCATAGAGGCTCCTTAAAGATGAAGAAATCCAGGATCCCGCCGACGATCGGGATCTGTGATCCGAAGGATTCGGCATGTGTATACCGGCGCCTATTATTATACTCGTGTTTGTTCAGCTAACTTGATTTGGATCTGTGGCTTGACTGACGATGAAAGGTTTTTCTCGATTTTGGCGGGGCGCGCCGGATTCTGAAGATAGGCCTTTATTGTGTGTGAAGCGGGGTTGACGCTGTAATTTCTATCTTCGCGTCCTGCGATGGGGCGGCCGTTGGAGAAGGACATCTGTTTCTTTCTTTATCAGGAAAGTAAAGATGAAATGAAAGGCGGGTTCGAAAAAAGTGCATTATACTCTGTAGTCTAAGCTTTTTAAGCGGAGCTGTATTCTAAATAATGTAAGTATGAATGACGCATGGCATTAGCTGCATGAGAGTTATAGGATCATATTTTGTCTCTTTTTTTTTGAGGGGGGAGTTAATCGTATGATGAAAAATAAATTTGACAATAATCTTATTTCAAAAATGAATCGAAGGCTTATCCTGGATTTGATTCGACGGAATGGACCGATAAATCGGGCGGAGGTAGCGCATGTTACCGGATTAAGCATCCCTACTGTGATGAAGATTACTGACGAATTGAGCAGAATAAATTTAATTCGTGTGATTGGAAAACGTAAATCGATTGGGGGCAAGCGGCCGGAGCTCTATGAGTTTATACCTAATTCATTCTGCACGATTGGGTTAGATATAGGGCGAAATAAGATCCGCGCTCTTGTGATGGATATGTCTGCAAAAATTATTGCGAAGAAAGAAATCAGAACAGAAGAAACACATCCTGAGAGTGAACTTATTGAACGATTAATTGTCTTAGTAAAGGAGTTAATTGCCGAGAGCAGTTTGAATGAGAACGAAATCCTGGGATTGGGAATCGGCATGCCCGGGCTGTTGGATACGGAAGCTGGCGTCGTTTTATTTTCTCCTGACTTTAATTGGGAGCATATCCCGCTGATTGAAAAATTTGAGGAGGAGTTTTCGTTCAGAACGGTTCTTGAGAATTCCAATCGAACGTTGGCGTTAGGCGAGCATTGGTTTGGCGCGGGGACTGACTCTAACGATCTGATCTGTGTGAATTTAGGATATGGAATCGGTGCGGGAATTATTGAGAACGGCGAAATCATTCAAGGCTCCAGCGGCAGTAATGGTGAATTTGGACATATCATTTTGGATAAAAATGGTCCGATCTGTAGCTGTGGAAACCGCGGCTGTTTGGAAGCTATCTCTTCCGGATATGCAATCGCGAATCAAATCAAGTATATGGTGGAACAGGGAACCAGTTCCATTGTGACAGAAATGTGCTGTGGTGACTTATCGAGGATTGACGCTAAACTGGTTTTTAAGGCAGCTTTTTTGGATGATGAACTTTGCAAAAAGGTAATTAATAATGCTGTTGAATATATTGGGATCGGAATTGCAGCATTAATCAACTTATTTGATCCTGAACAGATTATCCTCTCGGGAGGAATAACAAAATCCAGCGAAACGTTTAAAGAGAATCTCGAAATTATTATTCAGAATAATCAAATGCGATTTGCAGGGAGAAAAGTACAGATTAAATATGGCAAGCTGGGAGATAACGCGTCAGCTATCGGTGCGGCGACGCTCCTTATTAAACAGTTGATTGATAATGGTGGATTTATTGATTCCCTTGATATACCATTGTAAATGGTACTTTTATCATAGGATCTAAATGACAAATGCCTGTTTTCTCTTTTCCCCTTTCCCATTATACTTAGTTTACTTAACTAAGTTCAACTGATGCGGCTCAAACTACCAAAGGCGGATATTATGAGTCAAAGTATATTAATAGAGGTTGACAATATTACAAAATGTTTCCCTGGAACAATTGCGTTGGATCATGTTCATTTCAAAGTGAGGAAGGGATCTGTCCATGCAATATGCGGCGAAAATGGGGCTGGAAAATCAACGCTGATGAATATCATTGGCGGTGTATTTCTGCCGACGGAAGGAACCATTTTTTTTGAGGGAAATCAGGTAAGTATTCGACGTCCAAAAGACGCGCAGGATCTGGGAATCAGCTTTGTTCATCAGGAACTGATTTTATGTGAGGAGCTCACCATTGCGGAAAATATCTTTATCGGCCGACTTCCTAAAAGGTATTTAGCTGTCGATTATGTGAAGTTATTTGATCAGGCAAATCGTGTATTGGAACGATTCTCGGTTCCATTTACATCTGAAAGAATCGTTTCTTCGTTAAACGTTTCAGAAAAACAGATTGTTGAGATAGCCAAAGCTATATCGCTTAAATCTAAGTTGTTGATTCTGGATGAACCGACTTCTTCTTTGTCTGAGAAAGAAACTAAAAAGTTATTTGATATTATTCGGAGTCTTAAGGAGGAAGGACTCAGTATTTTATATATTAGCCACAGAATGGCTGAAATTTTCGAAATATGCGATCGTGTAACGATTTTACGGGATGGGAAGATTGTGAAGGAGAAGAATATCTCTGATACATGTCCTGATGAGGTTATTCAATGCATGGTCGGGCGGGCTCTGACAGATATGTATCCCGAAAAGAATATCAACAGTGGAGAAGAGCTCTTACGGGTTGAGAATCTTTCTAACGACGGCTTTTTTTCTAATATAAGCTTTCGGCTATTCAAGGGCGAGATTTTGGGCTTTGCGGGGTTAGTCGGCGCAGGGCGGAGTGAGATTATGCGCTCGCTTTGCAGTATCGACAGCAAAACCTCGGGATCCGTTTTTTTAAATCAAGAGAGTATTTCCTTTGAAAGGTATTGTGATTGTATTAGAAATGGAATTGTTTATTTGACCGAGGACCGGAAATCAGAGGGGCTTTTTCTTGAAATGAGCGTTAAGAATAATATTAGCGTTGTCGATCTTAAAAATATTTCTGACGACTTGATTATTCGTAAACGAAAAGAGGATTTATTAACCGCTGCGTATTGCTCAAAATTGGGAATTAAGACAGCTTCTATTGACTCGAAAGCCTCAAGTTTAAGCGGCGGTAATCAGCAAAAAGTGGTGATTTCCAAATGGTTAGCAGTAAATCCAAAAATTATTATTTTAGATGAACCAACTCGTGGGATCGATGTGGGCGCTAAATCAGAGATTCATAAACTCCTTAGAGAGTTGGCTTCGGCCGGTATTGGAATCATCATTATTTCATCCGAACTGCCTGAGGTGATTGGCCTGTGTGATCGAGTTATTGTCATTCATGAAGGAAGGATTTCAGGTCAACTTTTATCCAACCAGTTTTCTGAGGAGTCTATATTGCGATTAGCATCTGGAGAGATCTCAATTAAATAAGGAGCGGGTATTCCATGAAATCTATGATAAAGAAGTTGACAGCTAAGCGTGAGGCAAGTGTTGCTTTAATTACGGTTTTGGCTGCGTTGATCACCGGTTTATTCCAACCCAAATTTTTTAGTATCAGCAATCTACGGTCGCTTGCGATAGGGCTCTCGACGGATGGAATCCTTGCAATCGCGCTGACGATTGTTCTTGTCCTCGGCGGTATTGAGCTTTCGGTGGGGTCTGTTATGGCTCTTTCTTGCGTGTTGGTCGGTTGGACGTTCTTAATAACGGATAATATTCTTTTTGGAATAATTGCTTCTCTTACCGTCGGAATTGGAATCGGTTTGTTTAATGGTTTGATGATCAGTAAATTAGATTTGCCTCCTTTTATTGTGACGCTTGGGATGCAGAGCCTAGCAAAAGGAGCGGCTTATATTTTTACGGAAGGTTCCCCTCTAAGTATGGGCGGTCTTCCTCAGTGGTTCAGGACGCTTGGGCGAGGATCTGTATTTAATATTCCGATTATTTTTATTATCTTTATGGTTCTGGCTGTGATTTTTGATCTTTTAATGAAAAATATCACTACATTCCGAATGATTTTTTATGTTGGAAGCAATGAAAACGCGGCAAAGCTTTCCGGTATTAACGTTTCTGAAGTGAAGGTTGGTGTGTACATGCTTTCCGCTTTACTCGCAACGCTCACAGGAATTCTAAGCTTGTCCCGATTTAATGTCGCGACGCCGACGCTTGGCACGATGGCTGAAACGCGTGCTATTTCTGCTGCAGTTATTGGCGGAACGAGTATGGCTGGTGGGGTTGGAACTGTTGTGGGTACTGTTCTCGGTGTCGTTTTATTAAACATAATTAATAATGCACTTGTAATGCTGAACGTATCGGTTTATTGGCAGGATTTCGTGACTGGCGCAATTCTTATCCTTGCGGTAACGCTCGATTATGTCTCTCATAGAAAAAAATAGTTTATTCGTGGAATAATGCCGAAATTCTTCGGCAGGTAAATAAAATAAGGAGTTGTGATGAAAAGAAATGTATATTTGTCGGTTGTTATCTTAGCTACAATGTTGCTTGTCATGATTGCGCCGGTTTTAGCTCAAGAGAGCGTTCTTACCGGGGCTCCGGATGAGGAATACTACATGATTTCATTTTTGTCCGGAATCGATTATTGGAAGACCTGCTTTCAGGGTTTCGAAGATTCCGCCAGGAATCACGGTGTGAAGGTTTTTTATACGGGCGATGCCAGCGCTGACGTTGCTAAGCAGGTCTCAGTCTTTGAACAAGTAGTCGCGAAGAACCCGAAGGGGATTGCCGTTACCTGCGTTAATGCTGATGCGCTGGTTGATCCGATTAATGATGCAATTTCAAAGGGGATTCAAGTTGTTACCTTTGATTCAGATTCCCCGAACAGTCAACGCGCTTCGTATCTTTCGACAGGGAACGAAGCCGTTGGCGCTCGGGCAGCTCATTATTTCGCCGATATAGTTCCTGATGGGAAAATCGCGCTGCTCTATACAGTTGGTGCTGAAAATTCGGAAGCAAGGGTTGACGGGTTTGAGAATGAAATTGTGGCCGCAGGATTGAATATAGAGGTCGCAGCAAAAGTTAATGATAAGGGGGATCAGATCGAAGCTACGAAAAATATGGCCGCTGCTCTGCAGGCGGACCCGTCGATTAACGCCGTTTTCTGTATGGATGGGGTCGCCGGTGTGGCTGGCCCTACGGCTGTCATGGAGGCTGGTCGGGACGATATAAAGGTTGTTGCTTTCGATACGGATTCTGCAGTGCTGGATATGGTAAAAAATGGCGAGATTATGGCTACGGTTGCGCAAGGTACATATTCTATGGGGTATTGGTCTATGGAGTTCTTGTTTAGTTTAGCGCATGACTTGTCAAAATCGGCGCTGCCAACTTTCGTTGATACCGGCGTCACTTTTGTCGAATCCGACACGGTCGATCGTTACTATGTAAGATAATAAAATCTGAACGAGGATGCCCTGTCGCAGGCGACGAAAGGGGCATCCTCGAATGAATTTTTCGGAGATGCTAAATTTATAAGAATGATGATTGGATTACGGGATAAGTTATGATTAATAATTTTTTGTATGAGCAGACGACTAAAATTCTTTTTGGCGTTGGAACCTTCAATCGCATTGGAATCGAAACGGCGAAATTTGGCAGGCGCGTTTTGCTGGTTACTGAATCGGATAAGCCGCCTCTCGCGGTCGTTTATGATAAAGCTGAAGCACTATTGAAAAAAGAAAACTTGGAAGTTTTTCGATTTACAGGCGTGATCCCGAACCCAACAACTGAAAGTATTAACCTGGGGACAGAAATCGCGCGAAAACAGAAAATTGACGTCGTCGTAGGAATTGGCGGCGGCTCTGCATTGGATACGGCCAAAGCGATAGCTGTGTCCGCAGTAAATGAGGGGCAAGCATGGGATTTTCTTTTTTATAAGAAACCTCAGCCGCAGCGGACATTGCCGACAATTGCCGTCACGACGACTTCTGGTACGGGTTCGCAAGTAACTCAGGTTGCAGTGATGACCGAAACCGTGACAAGGACAAAAAGCGCAATCTACAATAATCTTATTTTTCCCAAAGCTGCTGTGATCGATCCAGAACTAATGGCGACAATTCCCGCGCATATTACTGCGTCTACCGGTTTTGACGCTTTCGCTCATTCTTTTGAGAGTTATTTAAATATAAATAGTTCCGTTTACACAGATATGGTTGCGTTAGAAGGCATCAAAAACTGTGTAAAGTTTTTAGAGCGTGCTGTTAACCATGGGGACGATCTCGACGCTCGAACAGGCATGGCTTGGGCCGATCTTTGCGGCGGACTTGCTATTGCGAACGCAGGCGTTACATTGCCGCATGGTATTGGTATGACGATAAGCGGATACTGCCCGCATATTATGCATGGCGAAAGTCTTGCGTTAACCTACCCGTCTTTTACCCGGTTTACGTTTCCTTACGCGGTTCAAAAATTTGCACAGGTCGCAAGGTTATTTAATCCGGGTTATTCGTCTGAAACGGATTTGAAAGCTGCAGAACTGTGCTGTGAGGAAATTGATATTTTTCTGAAAAAAATTGGCATGTGGCTGGGATTCAAAGAATTTGGTGTTGATCGACATACGCTTCGGGAGATCGCAAACCGGAGTCACGATTTACCGGATTATAAAGCAAATCCGGTGATCGCTGACATCGACGAAATCTATCGTCAGCTTCAAGTGGGCCTCGATCGTACGTAAAAAATGCGCATCCGTCTTGGCGGATGCACAACAACAGGTTGCGGACACTGGTCGTTTTCCGCAGACGGCTCAGGCGTGGCGAAGCCTGGCAATAAACGAACCGCGGACATCCGTCCGCGGTTCGCATTCGGCTCAAAAAACAGGATTGAACTTAGGTTTATTTCAGGTACTGATCGACGTTATCCTTTGTGACCAGGACGAACGGGATCACCGGCGCTTTATCGAATTCGCGCCCTTCAATCGCCGCTTTAATAACGTCGATCCCGGCGGCGAGCTGTCCCACGCCGTCCTGAAGGACGGTCGCGCCTAATTCGCCGTTCTTGACCATCTGAAGCGGGTTCTGGTTGCCGTCGACGCCGACGCAGACGATATCGCTGCGCCCGGCATCGTTCGCGGCACGCTGCGCAGCGGAGGACATATCATCGTTATCCGCGATAACGGCGACGAGCTCTTCGCCATACTGGGCGATCGCGTCGGTCGTCGCGTTGGCGGCCTTATCGCCGGACCACTGCGTATCGGGTTCGCCGACCATCTCGAATTCCGGATGCTTCTCCATGACTTCCATGATCCCCTGTCCGCGTTCGATCTGCGCAGAGTTGCCGAGAATACCGGTGCAGTGAATATATTTTCCGCCGTTCGGGACGTTCTTGATGACCCAGTCCGCCAGCATGCGGCCGGCCTCAACGTCGTTCGAACCGCAATAAGCGATCGCTTTTTCGTCGGTGCTGACGGTTTTGGAATTGACGACGATAACCTTGACGCCCTGATCGACGAGCTTCGTGACCGCCGGGTCGGAAGCTTCGGATTCGGCCGGGAGGATGATCACGTAATCGGCGCCCTTGGTGATGCATTCGTCCGCGCGGTCGATCTGCTTATTCGGGTCGGTTTCGCCGTCTAAAACGCCGGTCCAGTCGTCAATCACGCCGTCTTTTTTCATCTGCTCGATCGTCGTTTCAGCGTAAGCGTTGATCGGCGCATGGAACGGGTCGGTCAGGTTCTTCGAAATATAGCCGACGACAATCTTGCCGTCGCCGTTGACGTCGCCCGGCTTGGCCGCGGGGCCGGCGTCAGAGCTCGCCGGGGCCGAATCCCCGGCGGGTTTTTCGCCCTTCCCGCCGCAGGCGGCCAGGCTGAGCGCCAGAACTAATACGAGTAAAATACCGATGAACTTCTTGAACATATGATTTGTACCTTTCTGGTTTATTGATTCTTTTTATTCATCAGCATGTCTAACAGCACGGCTCCGACGATGACGCTGCCTTTGACGATCGACTGATAGTAGGACGAAACGCCGATCAGGTTCATGCCGTTATAGATAAAGCCGATGATAAAAATTCCCATTAAGACGCCGGGAATCGTCGCGATCCCGCCGGCGAAGGATGTCCCGCCGAGAACGCAGGCAGCAACAGCGTCAGTTTCGTAGCCAATTCCAATATTGGACTGGGCGGATCCGGTTTTCGCCGTAAAGATAATCGCCGCGATCCCGGCGAGAAGTCCGCTGACCGTGTACACGCCGACTTTTGTCTTGAATTCGCTGACGCCGGAAGCGATCGCCGCGTTGACGTTCCCGCCGACGGCGAAAATATAACGCCCGAAAACGGTCCAATGCATCAGCAGGTAGACGATGATTGTAACAACGAAAAGCATGACAATCGGGACCGGGATACCGAAGAGTTTATTCGAATAGATTCCCTTAAAAGCGTCGCTGGTTAATGAAATGGCTTTCCCGGAGCTGATAACCTGCGACAGTCCGCGAATGATCAACTGTGTTGACAGGGTGACGACGAACGGGAACATGTTGAACTTCGCGATCAGGATCCCGTTCAGGCAGCCGAACGCGGTAGAGACCAGCAGCGCGATAAAACATGCCAGCCAGATATTCATGTTCATGTTTGTGATCGTCTGTCCCAGGACGCAGCTCGTCAGCGCCAGCTGCGCGCCGACCGATAAATCGATCCCGCCGGTTGTAATCGCCAGGCACATACCGTAGGCGATCATGCCGTTAATCGAAACCTGCGCTGCGACGTTGATGAAATTGACTTTCGTCGCGAACCTTGGCTCCATGATCCCGATTCCGATCATCATAATCAGCAGGACGGCGCCGATCCCGTAATTCCCCATGAAACGCCGAAACGCATCGTTATTCTTTTTTACCAATGTGTTTTTTTCTGTCATTTGCTTTACCCCGCAACGTCTCCAAAAGCCTTCGCTAAAATATCTTTTTCTGTAACTGATTCGGAAAGAATATCCGATCGGGAAACTTCGCCGCTGATCCGACCCTCGTGATAGACGAGAACGCGGTCGCTCATGCTCATGACCTCCGGGAGCTCCGATGAGATCATGATAACCGCCATCCCTTTCGCCGCAAACTGGCACATCAGCGCATGGATTTCGGCCTTCGCCCCGACGTCGACGCCGCGGGTCGGCTCGTCCAGGATTAGCAGCTTCGGATTCGCCATGATCCATTTCGAGATTACGACTTTCTGCTGGTTCCCGCCGCTGAGCGAATAGGCGGTGTGCTCGATACTGGCTGCCTTAACCGTCAGCCGCTTCGCGACGTCTTCGCATTCGCGTTTTTCGCGTACCTGGTCGATGAGCAGGCCGCGCTGATGTTTCGGGAGGTTTGGAAGCGAAATATTTTCGCGCAGCGATCGGAGAAGGCAGAGCCCGTAGTTCTTGCGGTCCTCGTTGACCATGCAGATTCCTTTCGCGATCGCGTCGGAAGGCGATTTAATCCGGATTTCCTTCCCGTCCAGATACATCTTCCCGGATTCCAGCGGATCGAGCCCAAAAATAGCCCGCATCGTTTCGCTTCGTCCCGACCCAACCAGTCCGGCGATGCCTAAAATCTCGCCGGCATGAACTTTAAAGTTGACGTCTGAGAAGCCTTTGCCGCTGAGATCCTTCGCTTCAAAAACGACATTCCCGATTTCACAGTCGGCCTTTGGAAAAATGTTTTCTACTTTTCGCCCGACCATCATCGCGATCAGGTCATGCTTCGTAACTTCGGCGAGTGGACGCGAATCGATAAACATACCGTCGCGGAAAACGGATACCTGATCGCAGATATCAAAAATCTCATTCATCCGGTGCGAAATGTAGATGATTGCGACGCCTTTGGCCCGGAGGTTTTTGATGACGCGGAAAAGATGGTCGGTTTCTTCGCTGTCCAGCGAGGATGTCGGCTCGTCCATGATAATCAGGCGCGCGTCGGAGGAAACGGCTTTGATAATCTCGATCATCTGGACCTGAGCCAGCGTCAATTCCTTAATCAGCGTCGTAGCTTGATAGGGAAAATCAAATTGCCGAAGGATTTCGTTTGCCCGATCGTTCTGTTTCCGTTTGTTCAGGAAAATTCCGCCAACCGTGTCTTCGCGCTTCAGGAAGATATTTTCCGCGATGGAAAGATGCGGTTCGGGGTTGAGCTCCTGATGAATCATGGCGATTCCCGCTTTAATCGCGTCGACCGGGCCCTTCGCCTGATAAGGTTTTCCCTCGAAGAACATCTCGCCCTTATCCTGCTTGTACAGTCCGATCACGATTTTCATCAGCGTCGATTTACCCGCTCCGTTCTCGCCCATTAACGCATGAACCTCGCCGGGGCGGACTTGCAGCTGTACGTCTTTAAGCGCCTGCGTTCCGCCGAACGCTTTGCTGATGCCTTTGCAGTTGAGAATGAATTCCTGTTCGTTTACCGCCAACTTGCGCCCTCCTTCATGTTTGAACGTCTAAAATCGCTGGCGCGCAGGTATATTTTCTTTGAATCTGAACGCCTCTGCGCGCCGAATAGGTTTGAGAAAACGTTTCCTTAGTTTTCGCGAACGCTTTTCTGATCGTGTTTTCTTTCGCTCCTGTCCTTTCGGCTATGGTATTCTTTTCCTGTACGCAAAAATCTAACACTTGCACGGGGTGCTTATTTCGCTGCGTTCAACTTACGTATATTCTTTTTGAAAACTCTAAGCTTAAGTTTAGGGCCTAACTGCAGGTTTGTCAAGGTTGAATTTATCTTCAATTTGAATATTTTTATAAGATGTAAAATGGTAAAATATATCTTTTTGTATGTTTCGCTGGCGGGTGGTGAACTCCGTCTCTTTGCATTTCCGGCGGCGATGGGTATACTAAGCGTATCAACGCTGGGAATGACGATCCCGCGACCAGAAAGGAATTGCCCATGCGAAGCTCTGAATTTCCTGAAACGTCTCTGGCGGAGCCGTCTGGCGATGTGGAAAACCCGACGGGAGCGATCGACGCCGTCGTTGCCGGATTGATCTGCCTGGACTTCACCCCGGTCTTCGATCATCCGCCGATCAGCCGGATGTCAGAGATTTTTCGCCCCGCCAGTACGGTAATCGTCAGGCAGGCGGTTATGAATCCAGGCGGCTGCGTTTCGAATACAGGGCTGGCCATGTCCCATTTCGGCGCGAAAACCGCGCTGGTCGCGAAGATCGGGAAAGACGCGTTCGGCGATCGGATTTTCAACCATATCGCGCGGTACACATCGACGGACTATTTGCTGTATTCGGAAGAGGGCACGGCGTATTCGGTCGTTCTCGCGCCGCCTGGGATCGACCGCATGTTTCTGCACTGCCCCGCGGGGAACGATACTTTTTCCGCGGACGATATTGATTACAGTCTGGTATCCCGGGCCAGGCTTTTTCATTTCGGTTATCCGACGATTATGAAACGGATGTATGAGCAGGGCGGCGAAGAATTGACGCGCATGTACGCTCGGGTGAAAGCGCTTGGCGTTACGACGTCGCTTGACAGCTGTGGAATTGATCCGCTGTCGCCGGTTGGGCGGATTAACTGGGAATTGATCTTAGAGCGAACGATCCCGTTCGTTGATATTTTCATGCCGAGCGCGGAAGAGCTCTGTTACATGCTTGACCGGGAGCGCCTGAGGGACTGGAAAGAGCGCGCCGGAGGCGGGGACGTCTGTACGATCCTTGAAGAAGGCGACGTCCGGACGCTGGCGGCGCGGCTGCTTGCGTTGGGCGCCGGGGTTGTTTGCGTGAAATGCGGCGCGTGCGGATATTACGTCGCGGCCGGGACGGAAGAGCGGCTGGCGTCGGTTGGAAAAGAGCTCGCCGCGACGCTGCGGCCTTGGAATGGCCTGCGGCATTTTGAAGCCAGCTACAAGCCGGATCGCGTGCTGTCTTCGCTGGGCGCGGGAGATGTCAGCATTGCAGCGTTCCTGACGTCTCTGCTTGACGGATGCGATTGGCGGACTTGCGTTCGCCGCGCGGTAGCGGCCGGAGCTGCCTGCGTCGAGTCATACTCGGTATTGGACGGGCTCCCGACGCTGGCGGCGTTGGAAGACCGAATCGCGGCGGGTTGGGAAAAGAACGACGTCTGAATAAATCCGCGATTCGGTCGGAACCTTGAAAATCGTCAGACGCAGGTGTAGCAGCCGTCGACGATAACGTCGCTTCCGCTCGTATATCCCGAAGCCGGACTCGCCAGGTACAGGACCGGCGGAATGAGTTCTTCCGGATTTCCCATTCGGTGCATCGGGATCAGCGGCATCCAGGCGTCTTTGAGCTCCTGCGGCGTATCGACGGACATCGGCGTCGCGATATAGCCGGGGCTGAGGCTGTTGACGCGGACGCCGCTTTCCGCCCATTCGGCCGCCAGCGAGCGCGTCATGTGGATCACGGCGGCTTTGGAAGCATTATAGGAGCACTGCCATTGCGGCACGTTGCAGATTGACCCGGACATCGACGCCATATTGATGATACTGCCTTTAATGCCGTTGTCGATCATGATTTTTCCCGCCGCGCGGCACATGATAAATTCGCCGGTCAGGTTGCAGTCGACTACCTGACGGAATTCTTCGATCGTCGCTTCGAACGTTCCCTGATGCATGCAGATCCCTGCGTTGTTGAATACGACGTCGATCGATCCCGATCGTTTCATGATCTCGGCGAGCGCCTTATCGACGTCCGATTCGACCGTCACGTCGCAACGAAGATCGTAGGCTTTCCCGCCGATCTCTTCGATCTTTTTGACCGTTTCGCCGGCGCCGCTTCGGCTTAGAATAACGATTTCAGCGCCGGCCCTGGCCAGGCCGATTGCGACGATTTGCCCGATTCCTCGTCCGCCGCCGGTAACGACGGCGACTTTCCCGGCTAATCCGAATAACTCATCTAAATAGGACATTCATGAACCTTTCTGTTTTCCGGAATCCGTCCGAGGTTATTCCTGAACGTTGATAATAACTTTCAGGGTTGAATCCCGGTTCTCATCGATAAATTGATACGCGTCCGCGAATCGCTGGAACGGGTAAGTCTTCGATACCAGCGGCATCAGGCTGACTTTTTTCGCTTCGACAAGCTCGATCGCGGTAAGGTAATCCTCGCGCCGATACATCATGCTGGAATTGATATCCAGCTCATGATCATTGGCGACCGCCAGATCGACCGTCGCCATCGAGGCGAAAACGGCGACCAGAATAATGACGCTGCCTTTTCGGGCGTAGCGGATCGCCTGACCCATCGTTTCGTTGTTCCCGGCGCAGTCGTAAATCACGTCGGCTTTATCCGGCCCATAGGCTTTCGCGATCGCGTCGCCGAGGTTCTCGACGCCGGTATTGACGCAGTGATCCACGCCGCATTCGGCGGCTTTCCGCAGCCGGAAAGTGCTGATATCGGTGATCATGACCTCCGCCGCGCCCAGTCCTTTGGCCGTCTGGGCGACGAGATTCCCGATCGGACCCGCGCCTAAAACGACGATCTTCTTCCCGGTCACGTCGCCCGCCTGCCGGATTGCATGGACGGCGACCGCCAACGGCTCAATCATCGCCCCTTCAACCAGGCTCACGCCGTCGGGAAGCGCGACAGCTTTTTCGGCTTCCGTTGCGAAGAATTGCGACGCCATGCCGGTCGTCTGGAATCCCATGACTTTAAGCTCTTCGCATAGGTTATATTTCCCGTTGCGGCAGGGGTAACATTTTCCGCAGACGACCTGCGGTTGGACGGTTACTTTCTGGCCGGGCTTGAAATCCGCGACGTCAGCGCCGACCGCGACGATTTCGCCCGAGACTTCGTGCCCCTGCGTAACCGGGTAAGAGGTGAACGGGTGCTTTCCGTGGTTGACGTGGATATCCGAACCGCAGATTCCAATATGCATCATTTTAATCAAGACCTGATTTGCGTTGATCTCAGGAACCGGGATTTCGCGGAACTCGATTTTTCCCGGAGCCGTCATAACTTGCTGAAGCATGTGATTTCCTTCCTTTCTTAATCTGTATAGAGTATTAAATGAATTCGGAGCGCGGTCAGGCTGAGCCGCGAAACGGTTTGACCCGACGGAACCGGCGCTTTTCGTTTTGGGGAACGTCGAACAAGTTCATTATATTTAGGTTCCGACGGCGTGTCAATCCGCGCGCGGGCGACGGCCGGACGGACGCTCGGGTTCCGTTTTTACAGGAGCCGCACGCAAAAATCAATAAAAACGTGATAAAAATCACGGAATTCTTTATAATTCCGTGACAGGAGAGAGTTATGGAGCGATCGATTTTAAGGGATTTAAAAAACTGGAAGACTTCGCCATATCGGAAGCCGCTGCTTCTGACCGGGATCCGTCAGGTTGGGAAGACCTGGCTGCTTAAAGAGTTTGGCCGACGTTCGTATGAAAACGTTGCGTATTTTAACTTTGATGAGCACGAGGAATATCAGCAGTTCTTTGAAACGACGAAAGATGCGGACCGAATTCTGCAGAACCTGCGGATGATCAGCGGGCAGGAAATCGTTCCTGAAAGGACGCTCGTTGTTTTTGATGAAATTCAGGAATGTTCGAATGCGATTAATGCGTTAAAGTATTTTTGCGAAAACGCTCCGACGGTTCATGTCGCCTGCGCAGGTTCGCTTTCAGGCGTCGCTTTAGCGAGACCGTCTTCGTTTCCGGTCGGGAAGGTTTCCTTCCTGCATGTTCCGCCGATGACATTTTCGGAGTTTTTACTGGCGAATCAGGACCTGTCGCTTGCGGCGTATGTGGACATGGTTGAAGAGCTTGAGCCGATTCCGGACGCATTTTATAATCCGTTGGTCGAGAAATTGAAAATGTACTACGTTACCGGCGGAATGCCTGAGCCGGTACTGATGTGGACCCGGGAGAAATCGGTGGGCGCGATGCAGGCTGCGTTATCCGGAATTCTCAGCGCTTATGAACGCGATTTCGCGAAATATCCTGAGGTTAAGGAGTATCCGAAGATTTCGCTCGTTTGGAAATCGATCCCATCACAATTAGCGCGGGAGAACAGGAAATTCTTATATCAGGTCGTTAAGGATGGCGCGCGTGCCAGAGAATACGAGAGCGCGATTCAGTGGCTGACGGACGCGGGTCTGGCGATTAAAATATTCCGCAGCGCTGCGCCTGGGCTGCCGATTTCTGCGTATGACGATCTTTCTTCCTTCAAGATATACTTACCGGACGTCGGGCTCCTTCGGCGTATGGCTCATCTCGCGCCGTCCGCGTTCGGAGAAGGGAACCGGCTTTTTACCGAATTTAAAGGCGCGCTGACGGAAAATTACGTGCTTCAGTCGCTGATGAATCAGTTTGAAGTCGTGCCGCGTTACTGGTCGCAGGCGAATCCGCCATATGAGGTTGATTTTCTGATTCAGCGTGAGAACGATGTTATTCCGGTGGAGGTTAAAGCTGAAAGGAACCTGCGGAGTCGAAGCCTGAAAAAATATAAGGAGCTGTTCGGAGATCAGGTCAGGCTTCGCGTTCGTTTTTCGTTGGAGAATCTAAAACTTGATGACGATTTGCTGAATATCCCGTTGTTCATGGCGGATCAGGCGGATCGGTTGATCGGGTTGGCGCTGCAAGTGGCCCCGAAGCGATAAAAAAAACGCTCAAAAATGAGCGATTCTGATGCACCTCCAGGGAGATTCGAACTCCCGTTTTAACCTTGAAAGGGTTGCGTCCTGGTCCCCTAGACGATGGAGGCGTATGGTGCGGCGGGCTTTTTTCGTGCCTTACGCTGAATAACGGACTGTATTTTAGCAGTGCTTCCGAGCGCTGTCAAGCGATCGCTGAAATCTTATGATTCTCGCGTTCGTTGTATCAGTTGAAATGTCAGTTGTCAAAGTAAATGCACCCTGGTCAGCCATGCAGGATCAGGATGAATTCGGCTTTACGGTTCTGAACTTTGGCATGGATCGAAGCGACGGTCCCGGTCAGGATTGTTTCATCCGGCTGCGTCAGGTTCATTGCCAGCGTCGCCAGACGGTTCTTTCCGAACGTCGCGCCGACGGCTTTCAGGATCGCGGCCATCCGGTACGGCGTATCCATCAGGATAACCGGAACCCGGAGAAGGTTCAGCCGTTTTAACTCGGCGTTTCGTTCCCGATCGGCGCGCGGGAGGAATCCGGCGAAGTAGAATTTCTTCAGCTGCGCCGGGGTAACCGAGAGCGCCGCCATGAGCGACGAAACGCCCGGGACCGGGACGACGCGGAAGCCGGCGTCGCTGATGACTTTAACGAGCTGGGCGCCCGGGTCGGAGAAAAGCGGCGTCCCGCAGTCGGAAACGAGCGCGAGACTGGCGCCGTTCGCGATTTTCAGCAGGCATTGATCGAGCTGCTCGCTTTCGTTATGCTCGTTGAGCGTCAGGATTTCTTTCGGCTCGATTCCCAGCTTTTTTAACAGCCGCATCCCATTGCGGAATTCTTCGCAGACGAGAACGTCGGCGTCGCGGATGACGTTTATCGCGCGCAGCGTAAAATCGTCGGGGTTCCCGATCGGGGTCGATACGACGTACAGCGCGGACGGGAGCCGGCGCGGGGCGGACGTTTTATCCGGTTCGAGCGGAGAAAGGCCAGAAAGTGTGTGATGAACCATGCGGCTATTTTATCATTTTTATTGCCCGTTTCGAATTTCCCGCGTTGAGTTCGGATAAAATTTGTGCATGAAGCTTTCATCCCTCTCGAAAACGTCCCTGCTGCTGGTGGTCTGCTTTGCGGCGGATAAGGTGCTGGCGATCCTGCGGCAGCTGATCATCGCGCGGCAGTTTGGCCTGTCGGACGAGCTTGACATCTTCAATATCGCGAATAACCTGCCGGATATGCTGTTTATATTGATCAGTGGCGGAGCGATGGCGATGGTCGTGATTCCCGTTCTGACTGACGTGATTGAAAAGAAGACGATCGCGGACAGCTGGCGCGTTTTTTCGACGATTCTGAACCTGACGTTCGCCGTGTCGTTCGTCCTGGCGGCGCTGATTTGGATTTTCGCCGAACCGATCGTGACTTCGGAATTCGGGATCGCGCCCGGGTTTGGGCCAGAGTCGCGAACGAGCGTCATCCGCTTGATGCGGCTGAACCTGATTTCGACGCTGATTTTTTCGGTGAGCGGGCTGTTCATGGGCGCGCTTCAGGCGAACCGCCGCTTTCTTCTTCCGGCGATCGCGCCGCTTTTCTATAACATCGGTCAGATTTTCGGTGCGGTTGTCCTCGCCCCTGAAACCGGGCTTTCGATGGGGAGCGTCTCGCTTCCGGCGCTCGGGCTGGGGATCGTCGGGCTGGCTTACGGGGTGATTATCGGCGCTGCGATGTATTTTCTGATCCAGCTGCCGGGGCTGCTGCGCCTGGGGTTCCGCTGGTCGCCGCGTTTCGAGCTGAGCGATGAAAACGTCCGGCGCATGCTCCGGATTCTCGTTCCGCGCGTCCTGACGGTTTTCTTCGTTCAGCTGATCTTCATCTTTCGCGATAACTTCGCTTCCCGGCTCCAACCGGGCGCGGTCTCGGCGCTTTCGTATAGTTACATGTTCCAGCAGCTGCCGGAGACGCTGGTCGGGACGGCTTTGGGAACCGCGCTGCTCCCGTCGCTGTCCTTATTTATCACGGAACGGGACGCTGAGCGATTCGCGGCTGCGTTTTCGAAGACGGTCCGGCTCATTATTGCGCTGACGTTCGGGATCGCCGTGATCATGAGCGTCGGGCTGGCTCCGATCGTCGCGTTCGCGCTGAAATCAGACGGGGAGACGACCGGGATGTTCATGCGGACGCTGGCGGGCTTTCTGGCTGGACTGACGGGGCACTGCCTTCTTGAGGTCGCGAACCGTTCGTTCTACGCGCAGCAGGACGCGGCGTCGCCGTTTTTCGCGACCGTCCTGAATTTCGGACTGTTTATCGGCTTTGGCTGTCTTCTTTCGCGGACGATCGGCGTCGCGGGGATCAGTTTTTCCGATTCACTGTCGTTTACGGTTCAGGCGCTTGTCCTGATTATCTGGCTCCGTGTCGATCCGTCCGAGCGGAGCCGCCGTCTTGCGCGGCTGAATCCATTCCGGTTCCTGAATCGCGGCGCCGACGGCCCCGGATCGGTTTCGGTTCGCGTTGAACGGTCGGGAGAGACGATCCTCCGTTCGGGGCTGGGAGCGCTCTTCGCCGGGGCGCTTCTCTGGGTTTTTCTCGCGCATGGCGGGATGGTTCTTTCAAGTCTGAATTTGGGCGGCGACATGCTAAATCTGGTAAAATCGGTTTTGGGAATGACGGGCGCGCTCGTCGTTTATGCGCTCTTTATCCTTCCCGAATTGAGATTTTTGAAGACACTGTAATGAATTTCGAGGCGCGATCCTTGAAAAACGGATAGAAAGACAGGACGAAAACGATGAATGAAAATCAATCGAATCAGCTTCCAAACGCAGGGATGACGCCGAATCCGGGCCAACCCTATCCTCAGGGAACGAATCCCGGACAGGGATATTATCCAGGCGCGCAGCCGCCCTATCCGCAGCCGCAAGGCGGCGCCGTCCGCCCAGGCTATCCTCCTCAGGGCGCCCCCAATTATCGGGCTCCGCAAAGCGGGCAGAATCCGCCTTCTCCCCGACCGCAGCCGGGCGCGGTTCCGCCGCAGCCTCATCCGGGCGTTAAGGCGCCGGGCGCGCGGCAGCAGAAAGCGCCGAAACCGAAGAAGCCGCGCGGCGACGCGTTTGGACGATGGGTCTTGTTGGGTATTTTAATTTTCCTGCTCCTGATCTCCGGCGGAGCGGTTCTCGGCTATAACACGGCGATCAGCGCGCGTCAGGCGGAGGAAAACAGGCAGAAAATTCAAGCTGCGTCGCAGCAGTATCAATTAGCGCTTCAGGATATTGCGAACGAGAAGTACGAAAACGCCAGCAAGCGTCTGGAATGGGTCATCGGCGTCGATCCGAATTACCCCGGAGCGAGCGAGAAATTCATGGAGGTGCAGGTCGCGCTCTTCCCGAAGGCGACGCCTACGCCGATGATGACGTTTACGCCTGAGCCGACGGCGACGCCGGATCTCCGCGGCGAAGCCGACATGCTCAATTCGGCCCGTTCGCTGATGGCCGCGAAGGACTGGAAGGGGGCGATCGATTCGCTGAACGCGCTTCGCGATAAGAATCTGGAATTCGAATCGCTGACGGTCGACGGAATGTATTATATTTCGTTGCGCTACCTCGGGATCCAGGAGATCGGCGACGGGTACCTCGAACCGGGGATTTATAAGATTACGCTGGCGGAGGCGTTTGGTCCGATCGATTTCGAGGCGAATAATTCGCGGCTGGCGGCGCGGAGCTATCTTGCCGGCGCGGGCTTCTGGGAAATCAACTGGGAAAAGGCGCTGAATTATTACTCAAACGCGTATCAGTCGAACCCTTACATGTACGATCGGAGTTCGGGAAAAACGGCGCAGCAGCGCTACGTCGAAGCGTCCTATCGCTACGCGGACCAGATTATTGAGACGAACGAGAGCGGTTCGGACGCGTACTGCTCGGCGCGGGACTATTACGTTCAGAGCCTTTCTATTTCGCTGGATGACGCGGTCGCGGCGACGGCTACCGCGGTTCAGCTGGCCTGCGAACCGCCGACGGCGATTCCGGACGTTCCGTCCGCTCCTCCGGAAATGATCGAGACGCCGACGCTTCTCGGAGAAGCTCCGGCCGAAGTTCCGACGGAAGAACCGATCATTCCGCCTGCGCCGGAGGTTCCGACGGCTGAAGCCGCGCCGATCGCGCCGTAAACGGAAGGTGGCGGGGGGTAAGCCAATCCGGGTTATTCTTTCTTTGGAGTGGTGAACCCAGCGTTAATATTTTGCGCATGAAAATCGGCGCGGAAGCGCTTGCGGCCTGGATTGGCCAACGGCTTCCGCGCTGTTTTTGCGTATATGCTGCGAAGGCGGGCCCGACTGCGCCACGATTTATATCGGGATCGGGCCCGGAAGGCCGTCGCGGGTCAGGCGATTTTTCCGCTCAGGTCGTAATCCAGCGCGCTGTGGACCCTGACCGGGACGATATCCCCGATTTCGGCGACGCCTTCGGCGAAGACGAAGCCGTCGATCTCCGGCGCGTCGCGATATGAACGCCCCACGTACATGCCGCGCTCCTTCCCCTCGATCAGGGCGTCGATCGTCTTTCCGACGAACGCACGGTTGATCTTGCGGCTGATTTTCTGCTGAACGGACATGAGCTGATCCGCGCGCGCCTGTTTGACGTCCGCAGGGACATCGTCGGGAAGCGCGGCGCTCGGCGTTCCCGCTTCCTGATAATACGGGAAAACGCCGACGCGGTCGAATTGCATTTCTTCGATAAAATCGAGAAGCGTTTTGAACGAGGCGTCGGTCTCGCCCGGGAAGCCGGTAATAAACGTTGAGCGGATCGCGATCCCCGGGACGCGCGTCCGCAGCTTTTCAACCGTCCGCCGGACCCACTCGACGTCGTCGGGCCGGTTCATCGCTTTCAGTATTCTGGGGTCGGCATGCTGGAGCGGGATATCCAGGTATGGGAGCAGGCGTTCGTTTTCCGCCATTAAATCGATCAGGCGGTCGGACACGATCCCCGGAAAGGCGTAAAGAATTCGGATCCAGGAAACGGCGGGCGCGGCGGCGCTGATTCTTTCGATCAGGCCCGGAAGCGCGTCGCTTTCGCCGCGGTCGCGTCCGTACGCGGTCGAATCCTGCGCGATGAGGATGATTTCACGGGTCCCGGCTTTTTCGAGTTCCCGCGCGTCGCGGCAGATTTCAGCGACGGACCGGCTCTGCCATTTTCCTTTGATTAATGGAATCGCGCAGAACGCGCAGTTCCGCGAACAGCCGTCGGCAATTTTCAGGTAAGCGGAGGGACCCTGCGGCGCGACGGCGGCTTCCGGGATATCCCCCGGCGTTTTTTTCAGCGTCAGGCTCCGATCGAGCGATCCGACCAGCGTCAGGATATTCCGGAGCGAACGCGTCCCGAGGATCCCGTCGACGCCGGGGCAGCGTACCCGGATTTCGTCGCTGAATTTCTCCGCCATGCAGCCGACCGCGAGGAGGAACTGGCCCCGTTTCCGGATCCCGTCGAGCTCGTTCAGCGATTTGACCGCCTCGTCGCGCGCGGGCTTAATAAAGCCACAGGTGTTGACGATCAGGAACTGCGCTTTTTGGGGGTTGACTTCGAATTGAAAGCCTGCCCGGATCAGGATTTGGGCCATGACGTTCGAGTCGACGGTATTTTTTGCGCAGCCTAAAGAGTAGAGATAGAAGGTTTTCTTTTGCATAGTCTCCGGAATTTCCTGTGGTTAAGAGGAGCTAAGGTATATACGGCGTAATCGTCGCGGTGGGCGTCGAGGCGTTGGACGGGGCAGTGGCCGTCGGTTCGATCGTCGCGGTCGGCGTCGGCGAAAGCGCGGGCGTCGACGTTTGGATATAGCCTTCGGAAAAAGCGATCTTCTTGACTTCGGCGTATCCGCCGAGCGAGCCTAAATTCCGATTGTTATACTGGATCCGGAGCGCGGAAGCGTTTCCGGTTTCGACTTCGACGACCTGGTTCCCACTGAACGAGTAGGTCATGGCCGGTTCAGTCCGTCCGACGAAGACGACGGTTCCGTCGGACGTTACTTTCAGGAACGCGCGCTGGTTGCTCTCGATCAGGATTTGGATCGCGCCGTCAAGCGGGGCGAGCGTCGGCGTATCCGTAAGAAGCGGCTCGACGTCTTCGGCTCCGTCCAGATCGCTGACGCCGACGAACGATTCCGGTTCGGGCAGGTTCTCGTCGATCAGCGCGCCCGAATTCAACGCTTCAGCAGTCGGGATCGCGGTCGGAGGAGGCGGCGTCGCGGTCGCGGCGACGATCCCGGTCTGCGCCAGCTGAACGTACGCCTGGACCTCGGTCTCTTTCAGCGCTTCTTTCTCGCGGTAAGCCGGGATCGTGATCAGGCTGTAAATCGCGAGGAAAAAGACGGCGAGGATAACGGTCGCCCCGATAAAGAGGTCCGGGGTAAAAAAGCGCGAGAGTCTCCCGGCTTTCCGGACCTGAGGCGTTTTTTTGACGTTCTTTGTGGGAAAAATCCGGGCGGCGGACTGGAGCTGGAGCGCGTTAGCGAACTGGATCATGACGGCTTCGGTATCCAGGTTCAGGAAATTCGCGTAGCTATTCAAGATGCCGCGCGCCTGAACCGAAGATTCAAGTTCGCTGAATTTCCCCTCTTCGAGACGTTCGAGGTAATCGGCGCGAACGTTGGTATAGGCTTCGGCGTCTTCCCGCGTCAGCCCGAGCAGCTCACGCCGTTCCCGCAGCTGTTCGCCGATCTGATCGTAGATCGATTGCGCGGGCGAGACCGGCTCGGCGGACGGAACGGGACGCTGACTTTCGTCTGGTTTTTTCCTGAGCTTCTTCCAGATCGCGCCGGGCCGCTTTGGTGCGTTTGGGGAGGAGCCCGGCGCGTCTTCGCTTCCCGTGGACGGCGTTTCGTTCGGAAGCGGCGAATCCCAGATCGCGAGGACGCTTTCCGGATCGAGTTTCAGGTAATGCGCGAACATGCGGACGAATCCCCGCCCCTGAACCGGAGAGGGCAGGATTTCCGATCGCCCGTTTTCGATCGCCTGAAGGTAGGTGACGCGGATATGCAGGTCGCTTGAAACCTTTTCCAAACGGATTCCCTGCCGTTCGCGCGCGTCACGGATCATTTTCCCCGCGTCTTTAAACATATACAAAATTATAAAAGGTCAGCGCGAAAAAAGGCGGCTGCGGCTCGCGATTCAGGGACGGCGCTTAAAAACGACGAGCGCCGTTACGACGCCCGCGTTTGCCTGTAAATTGGATTTGATTCCGGAGGGGTTCGGTTCGTTATTCGGCGTTTCCGGCGGCTTCGGATTCGATTTCCGTTTCCGCTTCGGCTTCCGGCGTTTCCTCTTCGAGCTCCTGGAAAACGACTTTTTCGCCTTCGCGATGGATCAGGACGCGAACGGTCGGCGTGATATCCGCGGTCAGCCGGACGACGACCGTATGCTCTCCGAGCGTTCGGATCGGGGCGACTTCGAGGCTATGGCGATTGATATCGCAGGAAGCGAGGCGGTTGATTTCGTCGACGATCATTTGCGACGTGATCGAGCCGTAAAGCTTCCCGGTCTCACCGGCTTTCATCGGGAACGCGATCCGCAGGCCCTGGATCCGGTCGGACAGCGTCTGCATTTCGCCTTTGAGCTGTTCCCGGAGGACGTTCGCGTTCGCGCGGATCGTTTCCGCCTGATTGACGGCGGACGGCGTAGCGAGCGTTGCGTAGCCTTGCGGGATAAGGAAGTTGCGCGCGTATCCGTCGGCAACTTTTTTGATGTCGCCGGCATGACCCAGCTTATAGACATCTTTCAACAATAAAATTTTCATACGTTCAAGCCCTTTCGGTTAAATAAATCAATACTGGCGAAGGGTACAACGCCAATATATAATTCTATCAAAAATTCGATTCTCAGGGCGATTTCCGGGTTCAGTCCGTTATTCGGGCTGGGCTTCGGATCGGTGGACATAATTATAATTTATATTGGTTTGGCAGAAGGGATCCGGTGATTCTTAGATAAGTTTATGATAGCTGTTCGAAAGATCGGACGGGATCTGATATAAAAAGCGCATAGGCATGCGAAGGAGCGGAAAGATGAGAGAAGATCAAGCGAACGGACGCAGGGGGATGGAGATGGAGGTAAAAAAGCTATTGCAGGCTGCACGGCAGCAAACGACAGGGCTGAAACGAAAGAAGGTGTGGCTGTTTGGCGCGCTTGCGGCGATCGTGAGAATCACGGCGGCGGGGATGGCGCAGGCCGAAATCCGGGATTCTTACGTGGACGTACAGGTGGGGGACATTATTGAGTTCGGGTCGTACGAGCAGGACAACGATTCTTCGAATGGATCCGAACCGATTAAGTGGCGGGTACTGGAGGTGAGCGACGGGAGCGCGCTGGTGGTCAGCGAGTATGCGCTGGACGTGAAGGTTTATAATGAGGCATATGAATCGGTAACGTGGGAAACGTGTAAGCTGCGGGCGTGGCTGAACGAAGAATTTTACGATACGGCGTTTGGGATGGAGGAAAAGGCGCTGATCGCGATGACAAAGGTTGGGAACGAGGATCATCCGATGTATGGGACGAACGGTGGGAAAGATACGGAGGATTGGGTTTTCCTGCTGAGTATCGGGGAGGCGGAGAGGTATTTTGAAGACGACGAGGATCGGAGGACTTTTCCGACGGAGTATGCGATTGCGCGGGATGCGTATGTGTATAGCGACTTGGGAACCGTGTGGTGGTGGCTTCGTTCGCCGGGTTATCATGGCAGGAGCGCTGCGGAAGTTAGCTCGTTCGGCGCGCTCATCTATAATGGCGCCAGTGTCTATAACTATAAGGACGGCGTCCGTCCCGCTTTAAGAATCGAAATCGTGCCTTAGCCGATCTGCACCGTGGAAGGACGAATGGTTTGCAGATAAAAAAATAAATCTAATTGCTTTGCGCGGGCATCTGCCCTCCGGCCTCTTCACATCCGGAACGGGCCCTCCCCGCCCGCCTCATCACCGTTTTTGGCTCGCCTATGGAAAAAAACGTCGGATAATCCTATAATAATGAGGAAATTGCGCTTGCGCTGATAGGATGGATGCGAGGAATGGCAACTGTTGATTTCCAGAATATAACGAACGAAATCTTTCAAAAGGTTCAATCGTTCGAACCCAGCTATGAGATCGCCGATATCGGGATCGTCAGCGAAGTCGGCGAAGGGATCGCGCGCGTTCGCGGCTTAGATAACGTCGGGAGCCAGGAGCTCGTCGAGTTTGAAACCGGAGCGGTCGGGATCGCGTTTACGCTGGAGCAGGGGCACGTCGGCGTCATTATTTTGGGGAACTATTTGTCAATTAAGCCCGGGATGGTCGTCAAGCAGCTGAACCGGATCGCGTCGGTTCCGGTCGGCGTGCGCTTCCTCGGTCGGGTTATTAATCCGCTTGGCGAGCCGATCGACGGGAAAGGCTCGATTCAGTCGGAAGCGTTTTATCCGATCGAGCGTCCCGCCCCCGAAATTAATCAGCGGGCGAACGTCGATACCCCGCTTCAGACTGGAATTAAAGCGATCGACGCGATGATCCCGATTGGCCGGGGCCAGCGCGAGCTGATTATCGGCGATCGCCAGACGGGAAAGACGGCGATCGCGATCGATACGATCCTGAATCAACGTGATTCCGGCGTGAAATGCATTTACGTTGCTATCGGACAGAAGAAGTCTTCGATCGCGCAGATTATCGCCAGGCTGACCGAGCATAACGCGCTGGCGCATACGATTATTATCGTCGCCGGCGCGGACGACAACGCCGCGATGCAGTATATTGCGCCGTACGCGGGCTGCGCGATGAGCGAATATTTCATGGATCAGGGCGAGGACGTTCTGGTGATCTATGACGATCTGACGAAGCATGCCTGGGCGTACCGTCAGCTGTCGCTCCTTCTCCGCCGTCCGCCCGGGCGCGAGGCTTATCCGGGCGATCTCTTCTATCTTCATTCCCGCCTGCTCGAACGGTCGGCGAGAATGGCGAAGGAGTACGTTTTCGTCCCGGCTTCGTTCGCAGAAAAAACGGCGGAACGGAGCGACGCGGTCGACGGCGCCGTCTATCGCGGACCAATGGCTCGGAAGGAGATCGAGGCGGCGTACGAAGCCATGACGGATCGGGAGGCGCTGAAAATCGCGCCGGTCAGCCGGACCGGCGGAAGCTCGACCGCGTTCCCGATTATTGAAACGCAGCTCGGCGACGTCTCGGCGTTCGTTCCAACGAACGTTATTTCGATTACCGACGGGCAGATTTATCTCGAAGCGGGGCTTTTCAACGCCGGGATCCGGCCGGCGATTAACGTTGGGATTTCGGTTTCCCGGGTCGGCGGCTCGGCCCAGAGTCCGGCGATCCGCAGCGTTGCCGGAAGCTTGAGGCTGGACATGGCGGCTTATCATGAAATTTCGTCGTTTTCGCAGTACGGCTCGGATATTGATCCGCTGACGAAGAAGCAGCTGGATCGCGGCGAACGGCTCCAGGAGCTCCTGAAGCAGCCGCAGTATGCGCCGTATTCGCTGGGCGACGAGTATATGGTTCTGTTCGCCGGGCTGAACGGATATCTGGCGAACGTTCCGGTCCGGCGGGTTCTGGACTGGTCGCGGCAGTTCCTTACCTTCATGCATACGTCGTATTCCTCGATCGGGTACCGGATTTCCGCGACCGGAAAGGTGGACGACGTTTTGAAGAACCGGCTGGTAACCGCGTTGTCGCAGTTCGAAATGATCTACAAATAGGGCGGCAGACGCATGTCATCGTTAGCGGCGATTAAGGAACGGATTCAATCGGTTGAAGGCATCGGGCAGCTGACCCGGGCGCTTCAGGCGGTTTCTTCCAGTCAGGTCCGCCAGTTCCGCCTTTTAGCCGAGGAAACGAATCCTTATATTGGGATGATCCGCGAGGTCATCGGCGACGTCTATAACGAACGCGAGTTTTACGATGAATTTCCGGCGTTGAGCGATCCGGACGATTCGCTTCCGGTATTGATCATTTTCGTCAGCGCGGATCGCGGTTTAGCCGGAGGATATCCGGCGAACGTTTTCCAGGCGTTGACGCAGCTCGAACGGCAGATCCCGAAGCCGAAAAAGTATGTTTCGGTCGGGAAACGGGGACGGGAGATGCTGCTTCGGCGGAAGCGCGACCTGGTCGCTGACTTCAGCCAGCTTTCCAGCGCGCATAGCTTCTACGATGTATCGACGCTGGCGGAGATGGTCTCCCGCGCGTTTCAGGCGCGCGAATACGGTGAAGTCTACCTAGTATATACCGAGTATGTGTCGATGGGGAAGCTGACCCCGCGCTCGAAACGGCTGCTGCCGCTGATGGACCTGTTGAAAGAGGGCGGCGAGGCGGGAGCGGAGAAAGCGAAGGAGGCGCGCGGCGGATGTATTTTTGACGGCGATCCGCAGGAATTCGTTTTTTCGATGATGCGCCGCTGTATCCGGATGACGCTGTTCAACGCGTTTGTTTCGGCGAAAGCCTGCGAGCATACGGCGCGCATGCTGGCGATGAACCAGGCGACGGAAAATACGAAGAAGCTATTGGGCGATCTGACGTTGGAGTTTAATAACGTGCGTCAGCAATCCATCACGAACAGTATTTTAGATATCGTGACCGGGTCGAGCGCGATGATGAAGGACTGACGAAGCGAGGACGAGAGGGTTTTTATGAAAAAAGCGACGGGAGAAATCGTTCAGGTCAACGGGAGCGTGATCGACGTCCGATTTCCACAGGAAGACTTGCCGGCGATTTACGAGGCATTGGAGATTCTTCGCCCGGATCAGGATTTCCTGACGATCGAAGTTGAAATCCTGCTGGATCATTCGGTTGCCCGCTGTATTGCGATGGGCGTAACGGACGGATTGAGGCGCGGGATGGCGGTTCGCCGGACCGGTTACCCAATTATGGTTCCGGTTGGGAACGATTCGCTGGGGCGGATCATGAACGTTTTAGGGCGGCCTGTCGACGGAAAGGGCAGCATCCGTTCGGAAATGTACTACCCGCTGCATCACATGGGGCCGGATTTCAGCCACCAGTCGACGCGAGTCGAGGTTCTCGAAACCGGGATCAAGGCGATCGACCTGGTCGCGCCGTTTACCAAGGGCGGGAAAACGGGAATTTTCGGCGGAGCGGGCGTCGGGAAGACGGTGATTATCATGGAGCTGATCCGGAATATCGCGCAGGTTCATCACGGCCTGTCGGTTTTCGCCGGCGTCGGCGAGCGGACGCGCGAAGGAACGGAGCTGTATCAGGAGATGACCGAGTCGGGCGTGCTGAAGGATACGGTCATGGTTTTTGGTCAGATGAACGAGCCGCCGGGCGTGCGGCTGCGCGTCGCGCTGACGGCGCTCGCGAACGCGGAGTTCTTCCGGAATCAGGGGCTGGATATCCTCCTTTTCATCGATAATATTTTTCGTTTCTCGCTCGCCGGGGCGGAGGTTTCTGCGCTGTTGGGGAACCTTCCGTCGGCAGTCGGGTATCAGCCGACGCTGGCGAATGAAATGGGCGAGCTTCAGGAGCGGATTACGTCGACGACGCTGGGCTCGATTACGTCGATGCAGGCCGTGTACGTTCCGGCGGACGATTATTCCGATCCGGCGCCGGTCACAACATTTACACATCTGGACGCGACGATCGCGCTCGAGCGTTCGATCGCGCAGAAAGGTATTTATCCGGCGGTCGACCCGCTGGCCTCGACGTCGCGGATTCTCGATCCGAATATCGTCGGCGAGAAACATTATCGCGTCGCGCGCGAGGTTCAGCGCGTTCTCCAGCATTATCGCGATCTTCAGGATATTATCGCGATTTTGGGGATCGACGAAATTTCCGAGGCGGACCGGCTGACGGTCAACCGCGCCCGCAAGATCGAGCATTTCTTTTCCCAGCCGATGTTCGTTGCGGAACGATATACCGGGTTTTCCGGACGCTATATCAAGCTTGAGGATACGATCGAAGGCTTCCGGGCGATTCTGGACGGCGAAGCCGACGACCTTCCGGAGCAGGCGTTTCATATGGTCGGGACAGTTGCGGAAGCGCGTGAGAAGGCTGCTAAGATGAAAATGGAAGCTGCGGGATGAGCCTGTTCGTTCGGATTTATTCGCGTTACCATGTCGTTTTCGAAGGGGAAGCGGATTTCGCTTCGATTCCGACGCGCATGGGCGAAGTTGGGATCCTCGAAAATCATATTCGGATGTATTCGAAATTGGAGAATGGAATTATCCGGCTTCGGAACGGCTCCAACGAACAGGAGTTCACCTGTACCGGCGGGATCATGGAGGTCCTTCCGAAGGAGATTCGAATTCTGGTCGACTCGGCTGAGAATGTCGAGATGATCGACGAAGCGCGCGCGGCGGAAGCGGTTCGCCGCGCGGAAACGGCGATGAAAGAAGCGCGGGAACAGAAGGACGACTCTGAATTTGCCCGTGCGTATCTCTTACTTAAGAAATCGCGGCTCCGCGTCAGCGCGGCGAAACGGCGATCGGCGCTCCGATCCGGATTTTCAGGCGATCATACCGGAAAGTAAACTTTTCGTTTATCATTAGATCAATCAAATCCGCGGCGAAACGAGGCAACCTACGGACGATGGCATTTCTATCACGTGAATTAGGGATCGATTTAGGAACGATGAACCTTGTTATCATCGAAGGGCGTCAGCTGTTGCTGCAGGAGCCGACAATCGCGGCGATTATTATTGAAGAATTGAAAATGGTCGAATGGGGCCAGGCGGCGAAAGACATGCTGGGACGCGTTCCGGACAGTATCGAGGTCGTTCAGCCGCTCCGGAACGGCGTTATCGCCGAATATGAAATTACCGAAAACCTGCTCCGGTTCGCGATTCAGAAGGTCTGCGGGACGATGCTCGTGTTCCGGCCGCGGATCCTGATTACGATCCCCTGCGGGATTACCAGCGTCGAACGCCGCGCGGTGCATGAAGTTGGACTGGGAACGAGCAGCCGCGAAGTATTTCTCATGGAACAGCCGTTGGCCGCGGCGATCGGGGTCGATCTTCCGATTTCGACGCCGTCGGGGAACATGATTATTTGTCTGGGCGGCGGACTGACCCAGGCGGCGGTCCTGGCGATGAACAGCGTCGTCACGTCCGAAACGAGTCAGGTCGCCGGCCTCCGGCTTGACGAGGCGATTCAGGGGTACGTCCGGAAGAAGTATGGGATTATTATCGGCCAGCCGACCGCGGAGCAGATTAAAATTCGAATTGGCTCCGCCGTGCAGGTCGAGCAGCCGCAATCGATGGAAATTCAGGGGCAGGACCAGGTAACCGGCCTGCCGAAACCGGTGCTGCTGACGACGGACGACGTGGTCGACGCGCTGCATGATCCGCTGGAGGAGATTGCCGGCACGGCGCGGAAGGTCCTCGAGAAGACGCCGCCGGAGCTGATTTCGGATATTATTGACCGCGGCGTCGCGCTTTGCGGCGGGACGAGCCTGCTGCGCGGGATCGATAAGTACCTGACGAAGACGCTGGGAATCCCGGCGTATATGGTCGACGAACCGACGATCTGCACTGCGTTAGGCGCGTCCAGGGCGATTTCGATGCGCGAAGTGTATCGGCGATCGATTATTCAGGGTTAAGTGAGCGCTGGACGCTTGCAGGGCGCATGCTGCTGTACTTTTTTCGGAAGTGAACTAATAACTTCTCTAAAGGTAGAACGTCATGTGCTGCAGCGCGCTAATCGGATCGATATACCGGACCTGGACGTCCTGGGGAACGACGAGATTCTGCGGCGCGTAGGTTAAGATTCCGCGGACGCCATATTCGATCATCTGGTTGGCGACGGACTGCGCTTCGCTTCCGGGAACGGCGAGAAGGGCGAGGCGGATTTCGTATTTACGGATAAACGCCTCGGCCTCATCCATCGAACGGATCGGAACGCCATGAACTTCTCTTCCGATCAGGTTCGGATCAATATCGAAGACCGATACGATCCGGAATCCAGAATCCGGCGTATTGTAATAGTTCAGGACGCCATGGCCGACGTTCCCGAAGCCAATCAGAACCATTTCCCATGTCCGGTCGACCTGCAGGATTTCTTCAAGCTGCCGGATCAGGTAATCGATATCATAGCCTTTCCCCTGTTTCCCGAATTCGCCGAATTGGGAAAGGTCCTTTCGGACCTGCGGCGCGGTGTATCCGAAGATTTCGGCTAATTCTTTGGAAATAATCGTGTTTCGCGTCGCCTGAAGCTGCTTGAGCGTCCGGAGGTAATACGGAAGACGGCTGATCACGATGTCGGAGGCGATTCGTTCGTTTTTTGGCATGTGTTTCTGCCTTTTTAATACCTTCGCCGGCGATTTCCGCCGCTCAGGATACTGGAATAGTAAAGGAGCGTGGCGATCGATTGAAGCGCGGCGGCGATATACGTCAGCGCGGCTGCGTCGAGGACGGTGGCAATGCCTTTCTGTTCTTCTGCGGTGAAGACGCCGGTATTCGCAGCCCATTTTTTCGCGCGGTTCGAAGCGTCAAATTCGACCGGCAGCGTGATCAGCGTGAAGACGGTCGTCAGCGAAAAAAGAATAATCCCGACCCAGGCGATCGTGATCCCGAAGTTCCCGACGAGAGAGGAAAGCGCGAGCCCGCCGATGAATAACAGGATCCCCAGATTCGAGCCGATTCCGACGACTGGGACGATCCGCGACCGGAGTGTCAGCCATGGATAAGCAGCCGCATGCTGATAGGCGTGTCCCGCTTCATGGCAGGCGACGCCGACCGAAGCGACGCTGGCGGAATCATAGACGCCCTGGCTGAGCCTGAGAACGCGTTTCGTCGGGTCATAATGATCCGTGAGGGTTCCTTCGACGCGCTCGATCTGAACGTTTTGGAGCCCCGCCTGATCCAGCATTTTGCGCGCGGCTTGCGCTCCGCTCATGCCGTACTGCGTCGGGACGGCGGAATATTTACTGTAGGCGGAGCGGATACGGGACTGCGCCCAGAGTCCGAGGATCATGGGGATGATTACGAACAGGAAATAGGTTTGCATGCTGCCTCTTTTCGGTTGACGCGAGGATTCCCCGCGTTTTTTCTTTCAGGCTTCCATAAATTCTGGAAGGCGAAGTAACTGCATTGAAAGATTTTAGCATAAGTTCGCCGGATGTTTTCGGGTTTCTGCGCTGATTTTCTGACCCGGATGAGGACGGGATGGGTCCGTTTTGAAGATACCCTTCCCTGGTCATAAGTTGTATATAATTAGGGGGGTAACGGATTCCGGACGCGTTTCGGGCTATTTCAGAGATAAAAGCGAAAGTTGGGCGATAAGTATGGATCCTAAGTCGTTTCAGGAATGTCATATCGGGCTGGCAAGGCGGGTCCTTCCGTGCTTAATGTTTTTGTTGATTCTGGCTGTCGGTTTGATCGTATATGATGATTATGGAATCCCGTATGACGACGTTCAGGAACGGCGAACGACTTTAGTCAATTTGAAATATATACTGCGGTCGGCTGCGCCTTCGCTTTCGCTGCCGGCGGAGCTTGAATCCGCTCAGGATCTTCTGCAATGGGGCGACCGGTATTATGGCGTTGCAGCGCAATTGCCGACGGCGATCGTCGAATATATTTTCGGTTTCTCGTTCAGTTGGCGCCGGATTTTCATGCTTCGGCACTTTTGGACCTTCCTTCAATTTTTCACGGCGCTGATTTTTTTCTTTTTGATCCTTCGGCGCAGGTTCAGATCGACGTTTTTAGCGATGGCAGGCGTTCTATGCCTGTGGCTCAGTCCTCGAATTTTCGCTGACGCATTTTATAATATCAAGGACATCCCCTTTCTTTCGTGGGTCATCATTGCGAGTTATTTTATGTTCCTTCGAATAGAGAACAGTTCGAAAAGCGCATTGGCGCTCTTTGCGTTCTTCTCGGCGATAGCAACGAATACCCGTGTCGTCGGAGGTATTTTGCTGTTGCTGGGCTTTGTCGTCCTCGTTATTGAATTTATCCGGAAACGCCGTCCGGTCAGGTCTTTTTTGTTTGATTGCCTGATTTTATTTTTGGTGTATGGCGTGGGCTGGGTCCTGATTTCTCCGGTCGCCTGGAGTGATCCGATTGGCGCAATGATTCAAACGCTTCGATATTTCTCTGCGCATCCGCATCCTTTAGCTGAACTGTACTTTGGAACCGTATTGACTTCAAAACCGCTCCCATGGCATTATTTGCCTGTCTGGATTGGAATTACGACGCCGATCCTGATTGTTGTCAGCTTTGTTATCGGGGCGGGTATTTTTACGCGGCGCTTAATGCTGCGGCGCGGACGTGAGAGCGCGTTTGAGCTGCAGCTGATGGATGGATACGCTGCCGCGTTGGTAGTACTGCCGGTTCTTTCCGCGATTCTATTAAATTCGACGCTGTATAATGGATGGCGTCATTTTTACTTCGTGTATCCATGGATTATTTTTATCTCGGCTATCTGTGTGGATTGGTTGCTTCGAATGGATCGACGGATGGCCCGATCCGCGGCGACAGCGATCGTTATTCTTGGGATCGGCTGGCTCGCCGGGTGGAACCTGCGCTTCCATCCGTATCAGTACGTTTACTTTGGAGGTTTCCTCGCTGAAAGCCAGCGAGAAGATTTTGAGAACGATTATTGGGGCGTTTCGGGGCGACGGACGTTAGAAAAGATCATCGAGACGGATTCTGATTCCCGGGTTGCCGTGTCGACGATTGGCGTTCGGTTGGATCTTGCAATTCTTTTTTTTCCGGAACAGGAAGCTGAAAGGATCTACCTGGTTGATTGGAACGACGATTATTCAGAAAAGGATTATCTTGCTATTGGATATTCCTCGAAAGAATATAATCTGTTTGGAAAAAGCTGCGTCTTTCGATCTGACTTCCAGTTCCCGGCTTACGAGCGGGTCGACCTGTTAATGGTGGACAGACTGCCGATCGTGGGGCTCTACAAGCGGATCACGAACCGATATTTGGGGATCGAAAAGATATCGGCCGCTTCCGACGAAGAAAAGGCTGGGGAAGCGATTCCGGCGTTGACGGATTGGGACCGGACGACGGAATGGAGCTATGACGAAACGGCGAACGCGAAGAAAATTTCACTGCTGATCGAGTTGCGAGAACCCCAATCTATTTCCGGGGTGACGCTGCGGACGGTTATCCAGCGGCATGGGGTCCCGGCGAAGGTGGTTATCTCGACGTCCATGGATGGCTCGGCGTATCGACCGGTGACGCTGACGGATACGAGCTATGCGGAGTTCTTCTTTGAACCGGTCGAGGCGCGGTACGTTCGGATCGAAGGCGCTGAAGCGGGGACGGATTGGCGCCTGAGCGAAGTGCAGCTTTGGGCTGGGACGCTTGATTAGAATGGATATGCTGGCATGACGAACTTGAATGATTTTTTGAAGCGTTCCTGGAAAACGATTGTTATTGTGTTTGTTTTCGCGGGAATTCTTCTGATCGGATTGGTCATTTATGATGATTATGGTATAGCGTATGACGAAACGATCGAGCGGACAACGACTTTTGTAAACTTGAAGTATATTCTCGAAACGATTCATCCGCAAATCCGGCTCCCGGAGGTATTTGACGAGATTCCTGATTTGGCTGAATGGAAGGATCGGTATTACGGCGTCGCGGTTCAGCTTCCGGCTGCAATGATCGAATGGATGACTGGTTTTAAATTCAGCCAATTTACGATTTATAGAATCAGGCACCTGTGGATTTTCCTGCAATTTTATGCTGCATTGATTTTTTTCTTTCTCTTGTTGCGAAGACGTTTCGCCTCTGTCCGGACCGCGATAATCGGCGTTCTTTTGCTATGGTTGAGTCCGCGAATTTTCAGTGACGCTTTCTATAATATTAAAGACCTTCCGTTTTTATCCTGGATCGTTATTTCGTTGTACTTCATGTTCCGCTGGCTTGAAAATCGTTTGAGAAGGTATTTGATTCTTTTCTCGATCGTCTCTGCTGTAGCGATTAATATTCGAATTGTCGGGGGAATGCTGATTGCGGTAGCTGTCGGAATTCTGATCAGCCAGCTTTTGCGAAAGGAAAAATTACCGAAGACAGTTGTTGCGGAGGCTCTGACTATTTTTTTTGTTTCGGCGGCTGTTTGGATCTTGATTACCCCGTTAGCCTGGAAGAATCCGATCCTCGTTTTGGGGGATACGTTGCGGACGTTTTCATCATATCCCCACTATACTCGCGAACTATATTTTGGGAAGCGTTATTTAAACACACAGCTTCCCTGGCATTATCTTCCGATTTGGATTGGGATTACGACGCCTGTCCTCGTTATTTTCAGCTTTTTGGCTTGTTTGTTGTGGGAAACTGGAACCTTTGTCTGGCGCTTTTTCAACGGTGATAAGCCCCGAAATATAGCGGGTTCGACGATTCAAAAAAGTTTTGATCGCGGCATTTTGGCGCTTATTTTTATCCCGATTCTTTTCACGATACTATTTCATTCACCGATATATAACGGATGGCGACACTTTTATTTTGCTTATCCCTGGATTGTTTATTTTGCGGTTGATTGGATAGATCGTTTATCAAAGTCAAGATTTAGTTTTGTCAGGGCTGCTATTTTTAGTTTGGTTGGGATGAGCCTGATTTATAATGCATCTTGGATTATTCGCGTTCATCCTTATCAATTTATCTATTTCAATGAAGTATTCCCGCGGAATATTCGGACGGGGTTTGAAAAGGATTACTAGTGCGTCTCTTGTCGGGATTTATTGCGGCAGCTTCTTGATCAGGACTCTAACCTGAGAATCGGTATTGATGCCTGGGGAATGATCCTTTCGCAGAGTTTTGATGGGCTACGAACGGAGGAGGCTGAAAGACTGATCTACGTTTTCGGCGGAGACGATTACTCGGAAATTGATTATTTCCTCGTTTCATATACCGGGTTTGTCGAGTCTCCATTCTGCAATCCCGCTTACGAAAAGGTTGATGAAATGGTTGTGGATGATTTGCCGCTTTTTGGAATTTACCGCCGCGTTAAGGATCGCTTTGTGGGTTCGCAGAATTTAACCGTTCTTGCGGAGGGAGCTGAGAATGAGGTGGTCGTGTCAGAAGCGCTGACGGATTGGGACCGGACGACGGAATGGAGCTATGACGAAACGGCGAACGCGAAGAAAATTTCACTGCTGATCGAGTTGCGAGAACCCCAATCTATTTCCGGGGTGACGCTGCGGACGGTTATCCAGCGGCATGGGGTCCCGGCGAAGGTGGTTATCTCGACGTCCATGGATGGCTCGGCGTATCGACCGGTGACGCTGACGGATACGAGCTATGCGGAGTTCTTCTTTGAACCGGTCGAGGCGCGGTACGTTCGGATCGAAGGCGCTGAAGCGGGGACGGATTGGCGCCTGAGCGAAGTGCAGCTTTGGGCTGGGCGCGAGGCGAAACAGGAGGGGCCGGACGGAGAGATTTCGCAAGGCTCGCAAATGTCATGACTTTCGCTATGGCGGAGCAGGACGACGGTATAATCAACATGCCTGAAAGTTGGGTTTATTACGGTGGGCAGCACGAAGGAGCAAGATCAATGACACCACTTCCAAAACGAAAAGTCGCGGCCGCGCGACGCGATCGACGCCGAGCGCATGATTTTCTGACGCCGAGTAATTTAACCGTTTGCAGCAATTGCGGTGAAGTCCGCTTGCCGCATACGGTGTGCCCGAATTGTGGATTTTACAAGGGCCGTGAAGTCGTCAAGGTCAATAGCGACGAAAAAGCCGCCTGAAGCGTAAACCCGAATTTGAAAAGGCCGCCTCATTTTGGAGACGGTCTTTTTTTATTTACGCCGCGGACGAAGCCGCAGGTTCCGCGGCGAGATAGGGCTGAAAACGGACGAAATAGCGTCCTGGAATTGAGCCCGCGATGACCACGCCGGAAGTCCGGCTTTCAGTCATCGTTACGAGTCCTTCGTCATGAAAAAGCGCGATCAGGGCGCCTTCCTGATATGGGAGGAAGAGCTCGACCTCGATCATTTTCTCATACAGCGCTTCCATGATTCCTCTTTTCAGTTCTTCTAATCCGACGCCAGACTTCGCTGAAATCAGGAACGCATCTGGCTCGGTCCTTTCAAGCAGTTCGCGTGTTGCGGCGGCGTCTTCAAGCGTGTCCGCTTTGTTGAAAACGTTCAGAGCTGGAATGTGATCCGCGCCGATTTCTTTCAGCGTCTCTTTAACGCTTTCGAACTGCTCGAAGGCGTTGTCATGCGAAACGTCGATCAGGTGAATCAGGAGATCGGCTTCGACGATTTCTTCGAGCGTGGAACGGAACGCCGCGATGAGCTGGGTCGGAAGTTTGCGGATGAATCCGACCGTATCGGTAAACAGGCAGTAGCGTCCTCCTGGAAGTCGGACGCGGCGCGTCGTCGGGTCGAGCGTTGCGAAAAGCTGGTCAGCGACGTAAACGTCGGCGTCTGAGAGCGCGTTGAGCAGGGTTGATTTACCGGCGTTCGTATAGCCAATAATCGCAACGATCGGGATACGCGATCGTTTTCGCTGACCGCGATATCGTTCGCGATGTTCCGAGACTTTCCCGATCTGTTTTTTGAGGATCGCAATCCGTTTTCGGATTTCCCGTTTATCGACTTCAAGCTGCGTTTCGCCGGGGCCGCGAAGTCCAACGCCGCCCGCGGAGCCGGAACGCCCGGACGCGCCGCCGCCCTGCCGTTCGAGATGGCCCCATGCATGCGACAAGCGCGGAAGGCGGTATTCATGCTGTGCCAGTTCAACTTGCAGCCTGCCTTCATGCGTTTGCGCGTGTTGAGCGAAGATATCGAGAATCAGCGCGGTCCGGTCGATGACGCGGAGCGCATTCCCCAGACCCTTTGAGATTTCGCGCAGGTGCCTTGGCGAAAGCTCGGTATCGAGAATGACGACGTCGGCCATACGCTCCTCCGCGAGCGCCCTGACCTCTTCTAATTTGCCTTTGCCGATGTAGGTTGCCGGATCCGGAGCTTGACGTTTCTGCGCAGTTTCGCCGACGACTTCGAGCCCAGCCGTTTCGGCTAACAGCGCGCATTCTTCCAACGAATCAGCGACCGGGAGCGGTTGGGGTTCGCTGATAATTTCAACGCCGACGAGAAACGCCCGTTCGATCGGGCGATTGGTTGTACGCAGATTCGATTCATTCATTAATACAGGATTATAACGGCGTTTTACCGATTACGGACTATCGGTTTATATCGATAAGGAGTCGCGGACATCAGATTCAGACAGTCTGGCGGAGCTGGCGCGGCAGGGCGCGAACGCAAACGAAATCATCTGACGGCGAATTATCGGGAGCTGAGCGAGGCAGCGGGACTTCCAACACGACGAGAGCGGATGAGAGCGAGCGGAGGGTATGACGTTCAGCTCCCCGGTTCGTTAGCGCCTCCAACTGGATTCGAACCAGCAACCTACGGTTTAGAAGACCGCCGCTCTGTCCGTTGAGCTATGGAGGCGGGTACCCGCCTATTATAACAAAATTATTCGATCCCGTACCTGCTTTCCGCGAACGCCGCAGGCCCGATTCGGGGCGGCTAATATGGCTTGATTCCTCGATAAATCCTTGGCCCCGACAGCGTTTTCAGGATCGTCCCCGCCGGCTTCTTCAATATCTCGCTCAGTTCGCGACAGGATAGGGGTTGGTTCCCGTTCGCCAGGAAAATCCGGAAAACAGAATCGGTCAACGGACCGTTCGGTTGGAGAAAACTTTCCTGCCGGGCGCAGTGATTCGTTAAAATCTCCTGAAGCGTATCCCGGCGCGAAACTTCGCCCGTCTCCGGATCGATAAAATCGACCATGGTATCGCTTTCCGGCTGGCTCAGGAAGAAATCCCGATGCTCGTCGCACATGCAGCGGACCATCGCGTTCCGCCAGCCTAAATCGCTGGCCTGCCACCACTCGAAGTCGATATGAAACTGCGTATCGATCGACGGCTTGAAGAAAAGGCCTTTTTCCGCTTTCGTCTCGCTCATCCGTTCCCTCCTTCCTCGGCTCCTTCGACAGGATTAAGTTTAAACGATAAATTGGACAGGGGCGTAATGTTTTCGTCCTCCAGCAAGGCCGCTAAGAGTTCTTTCGGGGCGCAGCGATGCATCATATTTAAGCCGGCATAGAGTTCGGAAAAATGGATAATTCCCTGCGGATTTTCACGGGTGATTTCGCGAAACGTCTGCCGGATGAGGCGTTGAAACTGGATGTCTTGCCTGTTATGGTTTTCCCAGAGAACGTCCAGCTGCGGCGTATTTTCAACATGGATCGCAAGCCGTTCGTCAAAAGCGGTCGAGACATGCTGCTGCCGTGTTTCGAAAAAAAGACGCCCTTTTGCGTCGAACTGCGCCGTGCGAATCCAATCCTTTGACGACCGCGGCGGGATTTTCGAAAGCAGGACCTGATCATGCGTTTCGCCAGGGCGAATTCGAATCACGCTTCCGGGAATAATTTTATTCGCCCGGTACCAAGGCTTCAGGCCGCAGACGTAATTCTCGTCGCGGATGACCCACCCCATGAACGTGTCTTCGGTCGATTCGTCAACAAAATTAAAAACATAGTGATTCGTTTCGGTCGAGCTTGGAAAGATATCGAGCGTCGCGCCTAAAAGCGGAAGCGTGCCCGCTTTCCAATGCGGATAGGACACGCAGAAGTCAAAATGATCCGGGGACGCATACGGCTGTTCCAGACTGCCTTCGTCTAATTCGTCATGGATCAGGTATTCCGTCGGATCGAGCTCGATTTCTTCGTGGTTCGTCGAGTAGGCTGAAGGACGGTGCCGCAATGTCAGCGGGACCTTCCGAACGTCTTCCGGTTCCAGCGAATACAGCGTCCAGAGAATTTTTCCGAGAGAGCCGACCTCGTCGAAACGTTCGTCCTGTTTCAGCGCATAATTAAACGAAAATTCGGTCAACGCTGCGTTGCTGTCGCTTGGATACTCGATCATTTCGAGGATTTTCGCGGTCGAAAGCGGGACCCCGTTTTCCATCTCCATCGCCGCTTCGGCCAGGTTCAGGAAGCCGGGATTGACGTCCGCTAAAAGCGCGGTCGGGAACCAGTAATCCGACATGCCGAAAAGCTCCTCGGATCGGCTCAGGTCGCGCCGAAGCGACTTCAGGATCAGTTTCCCGTATTTCTTCAGCGTGCCGTTCAGGTCCATGAAATCCGGATAGAACGCGCTGAGCGGATCCAGCTGGTTCAGCGCATGCGTTTCGACGCCGGCGGCAAACTCTTTCTCTTTACCGTCGGCGAAGCGAAATTTCGCGACGCTGAATTCAGGCAGATCCGGATTTTTCCCCTTTCGAAGCTCGATAACCGTTCCGACCTGATTCGCTAACTTGGGAAAGGCAACCTGATCGCCGGGCTGATACGAATCGGCAGGGCGATAAATTTTCCCGAGCTCCGAGATCGATTTCATCAGTTCGTTCCGTTGAACGCGAATCCGTTCGCCGATCATCGCTTCCGCGATTTCCCTGGTCGACGCGGGCGTCTCTTTCTCAAGTAAATAGTTATAAATAAAATCCAGATCGGACGAGGATAAGGAAAACTTCGTCCAGTCAGGTTGTGTGATCGTTTGATTCGGTTCCATCGTAAGTAATCTCCTAACCGGAAAGATTCAGTCTACGGAAAATCCGTTTTCAGCCATGTATTCGGGTCGACGTAAATCCCGTTAACGCGGATTTCCCAATGCAGGTGCGGCCCGGCAGAGCGGCCGGAATTCCCGATCAGCCCGATGACCTCGCCGCGCTTTACTTCCTGTCCGACGGTGACGACCGCTTGAGATTGGTGCGAATAGGTCGAGTATACGCCCCAGCCATGGTCAATAATCGTGTGAAGCCCATGAATCGGAAGCTCGGAACAGAAGAGGACTTTCCCGTCCGCAGCGGCGTAGATATTGATATTATTCGCGGTCCAAACGCCGAAGTCAAGCCCTGTGTGGTAATTTTTGTAATCGGTATTATTGTACGTCCTGCGGTTTCCGAAACCCGACGCAATATATGGCTCGTCGACAGGGTAGGACATTCGCGTTCCCCATTGCCGGATCGGCGACGTCTCGGTCACGCCTTCGAGCGCCTGTCGGTCAATATCGTTGCTGTGATCTTCGAGAGTAGCGGCGTCGACGCCGGAAACGACCTCGTAGGTAAACAGGCCCGGCTCGATCAGGATTTTCTGGTCGAGCGTAAAGGTTTCGCCGTCTTCAGCAACCGCTCGCAGGCTGATATCGCTCAGGCCGGTGGTCTGGTCGGCTTTGATCCCGATCATCGCGATCTTCCTGTCGGGAGTCTCTGGATCGTTGAAAAAGCGAAGCGCGGCTCCGGCGAGCGACCCCGAGAGGTCGAGATTCTTCGCCTGATCGATTTCCAATACATAGGTCTCGCCCTGAACGAGCGGAAGGCTCCGCAATTCGAGCCTGGTAAACAGCGGCGTAATACTTTGAGCGGTTGCGTCGCTGCCTTCCGCCGATCTGACAAAAACGAGCTGGCGGTCGGTACGGTCCCAGTTGCCGGCAAGCTGATTTATTTTCTTTAATTCTGCCGGATTGACGTTCTGCTGAACCGCTTTTTCGATTAGCGTTTCTCCCTCGGCGAACGAAGAGGCGGGGGCGTAGGGCGACGCTTCTTCGGATTCCACGAGGATAATCGTTTTTCCGATATAAAACTCTGAACGGCTGGCGACATGATTGATTCGAAGGATGTCCTCCGCGCTCATTCCGGACCGGATCGCAACGCTTGAGAGCGTATCGCCGATCTGGACAGCGTCGGTTACGAGCTTCCCGGACAGCCCTTTTAGCGAGGGGATTTTAATCTGATCGCCGATCGAAATCGTATCCGCGTTGGCAATGTTGTTAATATCGATAATTTCCTGAACAGTTGTTCCAAATCGAATCGCGACCAGCGAAAGAAAATCGCCGGATTCAATCTGATAAATCGGGTAAACGTCGTTATTTTGAGCGAAAACGACTGCGGCCGGGAGAAGAATAGCGGCGAAAAGAATCGGGAAAAAATGAGCGCGGCGGATCAGCTTGTTCAACATAATACCCGAATATTGTAACATAATTGTCCGGGCGCTGACCGTTATTCATCAGATGCCTTACGCCTGCCCGTTCTGGGCGTGCCGAAAATCGCCTGATACGTGTCGTCGAGTTCTTCGTTTGCCAGATGCGAATAGCGCTGCGTTACGGCAATATTGCTATGCCGGGCAAATTCCTGCGCGATTTTCAGGTTGCCGGTCGCCTGGAGGACCATCGTTACAAAATAGTGGCGGAAGGAGTGGGGCGTGATCGTTCCGACCGCATCTTCGCCCAGGCATTGTTCAACCCGCTCAGAAACGATCATGCGACCGGTTTTCGTCGTAATCGGGAGCGTCTTTTTCCCGGCGCCTTTATCATGTCGCGAGAAAATCGGGAGAGCGGAGCGGGCGAGCGCGAATTTCTCGCCGAGTTCGGCGCGGAGACCTAAATAATTTCGCATAGCCAATATAGAACGATCAGAAAACCTGATTATCGCTTCTTTATTCCCCTTCCCAATAATAATAGCCTTTCCCGTTCGCCAATTAATATCGCCAAGCCGAAGGCCGCAGATTTCATGAATTCGCAGTCCGGTATCGGCAAGCGTCAACAGGAACGCCGAATCCCGGCAGTTAATTAATCGATCCGTCTCGGTTTCGCATAGGATAGAGGGGAGGGACTCCGCGTATTCAAGGACCTTGCGAATATCTTCTTCCGGGAACTGCGGCAGGCGAACGCCGGGTTTCCGCGTTCGATGACGGATCAGCATTTTGACACGATTCAGATTCAGGCTCAGCATATTTTCCGCCGCAAGATATTCTAAAAAGCTTTTGAGTACGTTGATATACAGCGTTTCTGTCGTCGGTGAATAGCTTTTCAGATAGGTCGAAAAATCCGAGACGATCGTTTCGTCGAGGACTTCGACCAGGACCGAATCGAGCTCCGAATCCTCAAGGTTTTCATTTTCCTTGTACATCTCCAAAAAAGCTTTCATTCCATTTTGATAGGTTTTCGCTGTATTTCGGCTGCGTGAATTTTCGATCTGGCGGACGAACCGATTCGTCGCGTCTGAAAGCGTTACGGATTCCGGCATGATTAAATGGCTCCTGTTTTGCTGGCTCTTATGCGTACGATAATAATTCTTATCGCACCCATAATAATAACCGAGCTGCGTTCGACTGTCAAGATGCTCTTATCCTTGAATTCGCGCCGGTTTGCAAAGCTTTCTATCTCGACCCGTGCGTACTTAAAATCCTCCGCATAAATTTTTTTGGACTTTATCGTTTATACTAAAGGTACGTTTTAAGGGCGCTTCGACGATACTGGCAGCGGTCCCTGAAAGGCGTAAGTGGCTGAATCAGAATCTTTTTTTAGCAGAAAGGTTTATTGAAAAATGGCAGAAGAAAAAGACCGCGCTTCCGGGATAACGACGATTGCGGCAGAAGTTATTGAAACGATCATGATCCAGACGGCTGTCGAAACGAAAGGCGTTTCGCGCATCTCCCCGCATTCTTCGCATCCGGGCGTCAAGCTGAAAATCGATGGGAAAACGGTTAATGCGGACGTTTTCGTCATCCTGAAAGCAAAGGAAAACACGAACAGCGTCGGGGCGGAAATTCAGAAGAATATTTCGCGCTCGATCGTTGAAACGGTCGGGATGGACGCCGGCGCGATCAACGTCCATATCGATAATTTCGATATTACGCCGCCTGAAGCCTGATTGCCGTATGAAACTTCGCTTTATCGACGACAGCGAGACAAAAGGGATCCCTGCCGATTTTGAAGACGGGGATAAGTATGAATCGGTTGAAATTGAGAACGCGCCGCTTGACGATCGGACGCAGGCGCGTGGCGTTGCGCTTCAAATCCTATACGAAAGAGATCTTACGGACCATCCGCTGGGCGCGATTATCCGGGAACGAATGGAAACCGTCGATTTAGATAACGATCTGGCGAAATTCGTAATTCAAATCGTTGCCGGAACCATTCCGAATACGGCGATGATCGATTCATTTACGGTCAGGTATGCGCCGGAATGGCCCATCGATCAGATCGCCGTCATCGATCGGAATATTATCCGTATGGCGGTCTGGGAATTCGCGATCGCGGAGCTGAATCCGCTGAAAGTCGTTATTAATGAATCGATCGAATTAGCGAAATACTTTGGATCGTTGAGTTCTAAACGCTTTGTGCATGGGGTTTTAGGAAGTCTTTCGGGTCATATCGATGAGATAAAAGCTGCTGCTAAGCTCCCGGAGGAAGACTAAAATATACTAATTCCTGAACTGGGATTTTCTGTTTTTTCCCGCCTCAGGATACGGCTGTGCTCGCGCGCAGGCGTCACTTGATCTTTTTACCCCTCTCTCTTTTCTTTTATTGAAGACTGACGCGGATCGCCGGCGTCTTGTCATTATTAATTTAAGCTAACCTAAAGCCTCGATTCCCAACAAACCGGTTTATAATTATCGTGATTGGAATTCTTTGCGGGGACGACTTGCCCCGTGTCAGTTTCAGGTTAGTTTTTTTCCATAAGAGACCAATCGAAACACAAAATCTATAAAGGAGTATTGCAAAATGGAAATTATTGGCGTTCCTGGAAAATATGGTCTGGAAAATTACGGTATTATCAATCCCAATAAGGTCTATTGGAACCCGGCTCAAACCGTATTAATTGATGAAGCTGTCTCTCGCGGCGAAGGCGTTTTCTCTCCTGACGGCGCTCTGATGGTTGCCACCGGTAAATACACCGGCCGTTCCCCTAACGATCGTTTTGTCGTCGATAACGGAACTGAAGAAGAAAAGAATATCGACTGGGGCAAAGTTAACGTTAAGATTTCCCCGGAAAAATTCGACGTTCTTTATAACCGGATGCTCGGATATGTTCAGAATCGCGATCTGTTCGTTTCGGATCTGGCCGTCGGAGCCGACCCGGCGTATCGGCTCCCGGTTCGCGTTATCTCCGAACTCGCATGGTCGAACCTGTTTGCGACCAACATGTTCCTTCGGCCGCCGCTCGCCGAACGCGTCGACCAGGTCCCTGGCTTTACGGTCATCTGCGTTCCCGGCCTGCTCGGACGAAAAGAAGACGGATTGAACTCCGAAGCGTTTATTCTCGTTAACTTCGCGAAGAAAATCGTCCTGATCGGCGGTTCGCAATATGGCGGAGAAATTAAGAAATCGATCTTCTCGGTCATGAACTTCATGCTCCCGCTTAAGGGCGTCATGACGATGCACTGCTCCGCTAACGTCGACAAAGTTAACGGCGATACGGCGCTGTTCTTCGGGCTGTCCGGAACGGGGAAAACGACCCTGTCCTCCGATCCGAATCGGCTCCTGATCGGAGACGACGAACATGGCTGGAGCGATCATGGGACGTTTAACTTTGAAGGCGGCTGCTATGCGAAAGTAATTCGTCTGAGCCATGAGCATGAGCCGTTGATCTGGGACGCCATCCATCGCTATGGCGCGATCCTCGAGAACGTCGATTATGACCCGGTGACGCGCGTGATCGATCTTGACAGCGCCCGTCTGACGGAAAACACGCGCGCTTCCTACCCGATCCATTTCATTGACGGTATCGTCGAAAACGGGCAGGGCGCGATTCCGAATAATATCTTCTTCCTGACGGCTGACGCCTCCGGCGTCCTTCCTCCGCTTTCGAAATTGGACAAGAACCAGGCGATGTATTACTTCATGTCGGGATATACGTCTAAGCTTGCCGGTACGGAACGCGGGGTTACCGAGCCGCAGCCGAACTTCTCGGCCTGTTTCGGTTCGCCGTTCCTTCCCCTCCATCCGTCCGTCTACGCCGCGCTTCTCGGAAAGAAAATCGCTGAGCATGAATCAAACGTTTGGCTGCTGAATACGGGTTGGTCAGGCGGTCCGTACGGTATCGGCTCCCGCTTCAAGCTCCCTTATACGCGCGCGTTTGTGACCGCGGCGCTGAACGGGACGCTGAAAGATGTCGAATTCGTCAAGGAACCGTTCTTCGGTTTAGCGATTCCGAAGAGCTGTCCGGGCGTTCCGTCCGAGGTTTTGAATCCGCGCGATACATGGGCGGATAAGGCTGCATATGACGAAGCCGCGAAGAAACTCGTCGCCTCGTTTGAACAGAACTTCAGGAAATACGCTGCGCAGACCGCCGCTGAAATCGTCAACGCCGGGCCGAAAGCCTGATTCCCTGGCAAAGCAGCGAAAGTTGAAAGTTATCGAAGGAGCCCCTGGAAAATCGGGGCTCTTTCTTCTTCATTCGGAAGAGCCGCTCAGGGCCAGCAGAGCAAGCGCCAGACAAATAAAAGGAATCATGGGAATCGTCGCCTTCCTTCCGCCGATCCTCTCGCGGAACAGCGCGGCAAAGAGACCCGCGCCGGCCATTCCCAGCCCAAACGCGGAAAATCCGCGCATGAAGCCAACCGCTCCGCAGAGCGCGGCCGTAAACAGAATATCCCCAAAAGAAAAAATCTCAGCTTTTAAAAATCCGGAGAGGCCGCTTTGAAGAAAAAAGCAGGCAGAAAACGCGGTAAAACCGGGGACGAGTCAGGTTTGTATATTGCCATGCCTATGCGAAACCAAAAAGCCCGCAACAAACAGCAGCAGGTTCGTCTCGATCGGGATCCGTTCGATCCAGATATCGCTGATCGCCGCGAGGATCAGCACAACATGGATCGCCATAGCCGGGGGGAGATCGAGGGATGAAGATTTTCCGAGCGTCATCAATAGATAAGACAGCGTAAAACTAAATCCGATCCAGAACCGCGCCGTTGAAAAAACGGGCGATTGAATTCCAGCTGCATGAAACTTTATCCGCGCCCGAAGCGTCATAGAAAAAGAGAGAGATGTCCAGGCGATGAATTGGAGCAGGACGGATAAAAGCAGAATGAGTTCAAGCCGCAAGATATGGATATCTCCTTGCCGGCAAAGTATAACCAATTTTCACCGCTGTGGACGTTCTCGTGATATAATGGATATCTAAATTCGGGGATGCCATGGCTTCGACGGGGGAGGCTGGATCCGGATTGCGAGTCGAGAGGCGCCCGATCTCGTAAAATCAGCGCAAAAAATTAAGTGCCAACAATCGCACTTCCTACGCTGCAATGCCGTTAGCCGCTTAAGCGACCGGCGTTCAGCCTGACCTTTTCAGGTCACGTCCGCCCGAATCGTATCCTGACCGATCGCGGAGCGGGCGCCATAATGTCAGGATGCTGACCGCGAATTCACGGCGCGGGACAAAAGAGGACTTTCGGGTCTGAGTGAATCGCTTCCGTCGAGTGCGTTCCGTCTCTCGATGATAAGCTAAAATGAAACGGAAATACGCTCGTAGTATATTCGAGGTTCGATTCTTTCGGACGCGGGTTCGACTCCCGCCATCTCCACTCGAAACAGCGCGCTGACGATTCAGACGCGCTGTTTTTATTTTTCACGATTCACGCTATAATTTCGTCTATGGAAACCAACCCATCACGACCGATCGCACTCCTGAAAGGCTCCGTACTGATTGCGTTTCCGGTCGCGTTCGCAGTGCTTTTCTTCTATCACCCCCTCATCGAAATCTTCCGCGTCTCGTTCAGCGAGCTTTTCGGCAAGGCTGAGATCGACTGGGGCAGGGTCTTTTCCGTCTTCCGCTTCACGGCGTTTCAGGCGCTCCTTTCAACCGTCCTCACGATCCTCCTTGGACTCCCCGCCGCCTGTATCTTCGGGAGGTACCGGTTCCTCGGGAAACGATTCCTGAACGCGCTGTTCTCGATCCCGTTCATCCTCCCGACGATCGTCGCCGCGACCGCATTCAACGCGCTGATCGGGCCGAAAGGTTGGATCAACCTGTTGATGATGAAGCTGAACGGGCTGGCGACGCCCCCAATCCGCGCTTTTGGCACGCTGCAGATAATTATCGTCGCGCATATCTTCTATAATATTTCGATCGTCATCCGCATGGTCAGCGCCGCATGGTCGGGGCTGGATACGCGCTATGAAGAAGCCGGCCGCGTCTTAGGCTGCTCCGGATGGACGACGTTCCGAAAGGTCGTCTTCCCGCTGCTCCGTCCCACGCTGCAATCCGCCGCGCTGATCGTCTTCCTGTTTGATTTCACCAGCTACGGCGTCGTGCTCCTGCTCGGCGGCGGCGCCTTTCGGACGGTTGAAGTCGACATATCGCAGCAAGCCCTGATGTTCCTGAACTTGCCGATGGCGTCGACGCTTTCGATTCTCCAGCTTATCGTAACGCTGGGCATAACTCTGTTGGACCAGCTGTCCTCGAAAACAATTGCCGCGCTGCGAATTCCCCGGGTTCGCGGCGAGAATCAGCGGAAAATCCAAGGATTTGGCTCACGGCTTTGGATATCGCTGTACCTTTTCGGACTGATCTTATTCCTGGGCTTGCCGCTGATCGCGCTGGTAACGCGCTCGTTTTACCTTCTTCCCGCTGAAGCTGAACGTCTGGGCGGAAACGCCGGCTGGACGCTGACATTTTTCAAGCAGCTCTTTATCAACGAACGGAAATCCTTCTTCTACGTTCCGCCGCTGATGGCGCTGGTCAATTCGTTAGCGGTCGGGATCGGCGTCGGCGTTCTCGCAACCCTGACGGGAGGGCTGATCGTCTTCGCCGAGAATCGTTTTCCCTGGACCCGACGGCTTGAATGGCTCTTCATGATTTCGATTGGGACCTCCGCCGTCACGCTGGGCCTCGGATATTTAATCGCGTTTCGGAGCCAGATCCGGAATCCGCTGCTGATCGTCGCCGCGCATGGACTCATCGCGCTTCCCTTCGCGATCCGCTCGCTCAAACCCGCTTTTTCCGCGATTCCACTCTCGCTTCGTCAGAGCGCCGCCGTCTCAGGCGCGAATCCGTTCAGGACGTTTCTTATGGTTGAACTGCCGCTGATGAAAAACGGGCTTATTCCTGCGTTCGTTTTTTCGATGACAATTTCGCTCGGCGAATTCGGCGCTTCGTCGTTCCTATCCAGCCCGGAGCGCCCGACGATTCCAATCGCGATCTACCGCTATCTGGGACAGCCGGGCGCAAAAAATTTCGGTCAGGCGATGGCGCTGTCGACGATCCTGCTGCTCTTATGCATGCTGAGCGTTTTGGCGCCGGAGCTGCCCGCGAATGACAGGAGCTGACACGGCTATGCTGATGATCTCGAATTTATCATACCGATATGGGAACGAGCCGCTGCTAAACGATCTGTCTCTTTCGCTCTCTGATCATGAAGTTCTGTGCCTGCTGGGAGAAAGCGGAAGCGGAAAAAGCACGCTCCTCCGGATTATTGCCGGACTGGAAAAACCGCTGTGTGGCGAGATTCGTTGGAATGGGGTGAAAATCAACAGCCTGCCGCCGCATAAGCGAAACTTTGGGCTGATGTTCCAGGATTACGCACTTTTCCCCAATCGGACCGTCGCGGAAAACGTCGCGTTCGGGTTGGAAATGAAAAAAGGTGTTTCAAAAAAGATGATTCGCGAGCGCGTCAACCTGCTCCTCGGCCAGATCAGCATGACCAGCTTCAGCGACCGGCGCGTGACCGAGCTCTCCGGCGGGGAGCAGCAGCGCGTCGCGCTCGCCCGTTCGATCGCGCCCAGGCCGCATTTATTAATGCTTGACGAACCGCTGGGCGCGTTGGATCATTCGCTTAAGCGCGGTCTGCTTGCCGAGCTACGCGAGATTCTCGGGCGAAACGGGATTCCCGCGATCTACGTTACGCATGATCAGGAGGAAGGCTTCTCGATCGGCGACCGGATCGCGCTTCTCCATGACGGAAGAATTATCCAGAACGGGAGTCCGGAAAGCGTCTACCGGAACCCCGCTTCCGTCTGGGCGGCGAAATTTCTGGGACATCAGAATATGACGCCCGCCGCGGCGATCAGCGCCAATAAAGTCGAATGCAAGCTGGGCGAACGCCTGAGTCGGCTTGAGGTTAACCTGAACCATGACCTCATCCTCGGGCAGAAAATACATCTCCTCTTTCATGAGCTGACGATCGAAGACAACGCGGACAGTTTCAAGTACCGCATGGACGGCAGCGTCAAAGACGTTATTTTCAAAGGGTCGGCGTATGAAATTCACGCTGAAATCGCCGAAGGAACGATATTTTCCGTATGGTCGAAGCGCTCGCGCGAAATCGGCGAAAAAATCGTCATTCCATTCAGCAGCGACCAGATCAGCGTCCTGTTTACCTGAAGGCGCTGATTTCCCGAATCCATCCGCCAGCGACCTGATATCGAAAAACGATCATCGAGCCGACAAATAAAGCCGTCAGCGCAGCCGCGCCGAGGACGCGATCCCAAACCGGAAGCGGCTCCCGCGCAAAACGGATTAAACGGTCCATCGCCGAAAGCAAAACGAAAAACAGCGCACCGGTCGCCGCCACCGGAACCAGCCCCAACGTCAGGCCAAACGCGCGCTGAATCGGGATCCAGCGCGGATCAGCGTTCACGAGCAGGTAAACGCCGGCAATCGACAGGCAAAGCGCAATCAGCAAATCACGCCATCTGATTCGCCGCCCCGCGCTGAAGCGTCCAGGCTCGGTAAATTCGCGGAGCATGAGCGTCAAAATCCACCCGACCCAAACGCCCAGCCCGAACCCGGAAAGGCAGCGTATAATCGGGCGGTCCGGGTAAAGATCGGAAAGAAGCGCGCTGCGGTTCAGGTTCTTCATCCCGTCAAACGCGTAAAATCCAATCGCCGAAACCGCGCCGATCATCGGTACAGGCCCCAGGAGCGAACGGAACGAAACGGCGCGCCGGCGAAACAGAGAAAAACCTACGGCTATTCCGAGAAACAGCCCGCTGCAGCGATAGCAAAGCGGACAGGCGACGCCGCCAAACGACGGCGTTCGCGTCGGTAGCTGATGGCAGAACGCAAAGCCCAGCGTATTGAACCGCCCAAATACGCCGGGCTCACCAAACAGAAGCCAAACAAGCAACGCCGCGACGATAAATAAGATTGCTCCTATGCGCAGCGCGCGCTGAAGCCCGCTCCCCCTCATCGATCGCTCACGCGCCGTCGTCAGGCGATTCATTCATGAGGGCCCCTTCCGCAGTTACCCAACCGACGGCGGGTTGAATCAGGTCGATCAGGTCCCTTCCGCGAAGACGGACCGACAAGCCGCGCTCTCCGCCTGACAGGATCATCGCTGGCGCCTCTGCGGCGGAAGCGTCGACGACGAAGCTGAACCTCTTATGGAGAAGACCCAACGGCGATATGCCGCCCGACAGCATTCCGGTCAATTTTTCGGCTTCGGACTGCGTTGTCATGAATAATTTTTTCTCTCCCAACAAGGCGGCGACTTTCTTCAAATCAACCGACGCAGGCTCCGGGATGACGACGACGATCGGCTTTCCCCGTTCCGCTCGCTTCAAGACGATCGATTTATAGACCATCCGAGGATCAACGCCAAGCCGTTCCGCCGATTCGACCGCAGATCGCTTGACCGGTTCGCTTTCTAAAACCTCGAACACAATCTTTCTCGACAGCAAAAAACGGATAATATTATTCGTCCTCATGGCGCTTCCTTCTCAATAAAAATAAATCGGATTCGTATAAATCCAGCCGCGAAGCTGGAACCGATAGGGGATATAGACTTCGACCCGATAATAACCCGGCCGATTCGCGATCAGCGGGATCGAACGGACATTCTCCCATTCCCGAAGGATCTTTCCCTGATGGATCAATCGGCAGACGGATTTCTCAGTCGGAATTTCAATTTTAATCGTCGCGCCAGCGTCCAACGCAGCCCGGTCGCCTGGATAAACCGTCCCCATAGCCGTATCCGCTTTGAAAACGAAACCGTCCGTCGGGCGGAACCAGTCGATCGAAACGAACCCCCGCCCCAATTTCAACGAACGGTAAATATTCGCCCGATCGCTTTCAAGATCGCCGCTGAGCGGTTCCGAAAGATAGAGATGGTTCTTCGCCGCCGCGAACAGGTGCGATTCGTCCAGAATTTCCAAACGACGGCCCGCAGCCCATTGCGCAAAGTTAACGCAGGCTGATCCGCAATACGCGGCGACGCGCCGACCTGCGGTCAGGAACTCATCCCATTTCTGAAGCGCCGCCAGCGACGCATGCGTCAACCTGTCTACGCCGGTTGACCGGATGAAGAAGTCGGATAATCCGAATCGTCTCCGCTGCCCGGCTGTTTTATATTCGCTTTGCAGGTTTAAAATCTCGATCCCGGTAAAGTTTTGAATCTCCCAGTTTACCCATGGCGAATTCAGCGGCGAACGGGCGGAATCCGCCCGTCCTGAAATCAGGCCTTCCCGATTCGCCGTCAGAACTTCCCGTTCCGTAAGGCCGTCGAACGGATGTGCGATAATCGTCAGCCCTTCCCACTGGCTGCAAAAGTTAATCAGCTGCTGCGGCGTATCCGCCTGATTCGCCATTTCCCGTCCCCCGTTCAGGATCAGCATATGCCCCGTGTCGTTCGGGAACGACCGGAACACTTCTTCGCCGGTCAACAGGAGCAGCCTGCGTTCGTCGCGGTAATAATACTGTTCCTTTCCAGAAACGTAAACGTTCGCGTCAGTAACGATCAGGACGTCGATCCCGGCGGTCAGGCCTGCCTGCGCGAGCGAATGATACTTTTGCTCGCCGCGGGAGAATGACGAATGATTATGTAAATTAACCGTGATTTCCTGCATATATCCGTCTCCGCTTTTCAAGATTTCATGTATAATAGCCATGTTAACAAAACATGGAGGATTTTTAATGGAGACTTTTTTTGATATCGCCCTGATTATAACGTCGATCGCTACGATTGCCTGCGTCGTATTACAGAACCGGGGCCTTGGATTGGGAAGCCTGGGCGGAAACGAACCGGGCGCGTCCGTTTTTAACGCTCGCCGCGGGATCGAAAAAATCCTGTTCAACATGACGATCGGCTTCTCGGGCTTACTGCTGGTTTTAGTCCTCCTGCGCGTCATTATTTTCTAAAGCCCGGTTGGTTCCCGCGCCAGATTAAACCATTCGGCGGCGCTCTTCCGGAAACGGCTTTCATCGAGCCATGCAGTATGTAAGGAATATGAAAAGGCGGATTCATTCCTGACGGAATCCTTTCAAAACAGGCTATAGTCTGGCTTTTGGGACCGGTTCAGAAACGGAACGCTTTTTTTTCGCCAGTTCATGGGAAAATATACGATGGCCGTCATGGTTTCTGAAACAAAATCCATTATTTCTTCAGTTTTTCACAAATTCCGACTATACTTTTCCTATAAATAAAGGGAAATACATAATGGGTTAGGGAAGCAAGGCCATGAATATCAAGATCACGCTGAAAAAAATCGCGCAGGAAGCCGGCGTTTCGCAGGCGACCGTATCCAGGATCGTTAACCAAAATACGAACGTCAGTCCGGAGCTTACCGAAAAAGTCGAGGCCGCTGCGCGGAAGCTCGGCGTAGAGCTCCCCAGAGAACATAATAATATCAGCCAGACGCACGAACGCTGCCACGTCGTCGGGATCCTTTTGTCCGATCTTTCGAACCCGTATTTTCAGGAAATTCTGAAAGGAGTTGTCGACGAGGCAAAGCTCCTGGATTACGGCGTTCAGGTTTTCGAAACGTACGAAGACCCAAGATCCGAAGAAGAATCCTTTCAGCATATCGGCCGTTTCAACCTGGACGGAGTGATCATGTGTGCGTCGCGATTATCGCGCTACCGGCTCCTGAATTTTTATCAGAAAACGCAGCTGCCGATGGTCCTCGTAAACCGCTATATCAAGAATTCCAATATCTGTTCTATTCTGATTGACTATGAAAAAGCCATGATTCAGGCGACAGCGCACCTGATCGCGCTGGGGCATAAGCGGATCGGCTTTTTAGCCGGTCCGGCCAGCAGCGAATCAGCGAAGGTTCGGATGAACGGGATCCGGATCGCGATGGAACGCGATGGACTCGAACTGGACGAGGAGTACTGCCCGCGCTGCTTCCCGACGATCGAAGGCGGATTTCAGGCGATGACCTCGCTTCTCAGTATCACGAAGAACCGCCAGCCGACCGCGATCCTGGCGTACAACGACCTGATCGCGATTGGCGCGCTGCGCGCCGTCCGCTCCCGGGGGCTGCGGATTCCGGAAGATATCTCGCTGATCGGGATCGATAATATTGAAATGGCGTCGCATTCCAACCCACCGTTAACGACGATTTCCCCGCCCAAGAAACAGATGGGATCGCTGGCAATGCGGACGATTTACCGAATGAACACCGGCGACTATGAGCACAGCGAAGGATATATCGAACTGGACGCCCCGCTGACGCTGCGCTCGTCGACGACGGTCTGCGCCGAGAGATAACGAAAACGGCGCAGCCGAAAGACGTCCGCTCAACGCCGGCTAATTCAAAGGCGCGGCGCGGCCGCTTTTCCGTCGATAGCGATAAAACTCGATCGCGACGCCGACGAGAATGACGACGCCTTTAATAACGAATCGCCAATAGCTATTAATCGTCAGGATCATCAGCGCGCTCGCCAGGACCGTAATCAGTACGCAGCCAAAAAACGTCCCGCTGAGCCGCCCTGAACCGCCGCGAATCGACGTCCCGCCGATAACAATCGCCGCCAACGCGTCAATTTCATAGTCATACCCGGAGGTCGGAACGACAGAGCTCAACCGCGACGCCGCGATCACTCCGGCCATTCCAGCGCTGAAACCAGAAAGAAGGTAGGCGATCCGCCGCACCTTTGAGACGTTGATGCCAGAGAAATCGGCGGCCTGCGGATTCTCGCCGATCGCGTAAATATGCTTTCCAAACGTCGTTTTATTCAGCAGTATCCAGGCCGGAACGTATATCAGCAGCGCGGCGAAGAAACAGACGGGAATTCCGAAAAGCGTCGCCTTCCCGAGCCAATCCCAGCCGTCGACACTGACGCGTACCGACGCGCCGTTGGAGAGCAGGAAAGCCGCGCCGCGAAAGATACTGAACGTCGCGATCGTGACGATAAACGGCGGAATCGTCATCCAGCTGATCAACGCGCCGTTCAGCGCCCCGATCGCGATCCCGGCCGCCAGACCTGAAAGAATCCCCAACCCGAGCGGGAGCCCGCGCGTTCCGACCGCTACCGCCGCGGCCATTGCGGCGAAGCTCAGCGTCGACCCGACCGAAATATCGATCCCGCCGGACAGGATGACGAACGTCAATCCGCAGCTGACCAGTAAGTACACCGACAGCTGCCGCAGCACGAAAACGAGGTTGCTGGGGCGGAAGAAAACGTTTCGCAGGCTATCCGACGCAAAGATCATCAGCAGCAACACGATAATCGTCAGGATCGACCCGAAATTTCTTTTCAGGAAAAATCGGGCGTAGCGAATCGGATCCCTCAAATCCGGATCGGTTCTTTCTGAAAGCTGGTTCATGACAACCTTCCGCGTTTTTCCATCAAACGGTTCAGGACTTCGGATAAAAACGCCCTCGTCGAAACGGCTCGCGGGCGCGTCCCTGTTTCATACAAGTTTACCAAATCCTTCGTACAAACGCCTTCGGAAAACGCCGCCAGAACGGCGCTTTCCAGACGATCGGCGAATTCCGCCAACTCCGCCGCCCCGTCGAGCTCCCCGCGCTTTCGCAGCGCGCCGCTCCAGGCAAAGATCGTTGCGGCTGGATTCGTCGACGTTTCTTCCCCGTTCCGGAAGCGATAATAGTGCTGCGTGACAGTCCCATGCGCAGCCTCGTATTCATAGCAGCCGTCAGGACTGACCAATACGCTCGTCATCATCGCCAGCGAACCGAACGCGGTCGCGACCATGTCGCTCATGACGTCGCCGTCATAGTTCTTGCACGCCCAGACGAAACCGCCTTTCGAGCGCATAACGCGGGCGACCGCGTCGTCGATCAGCGTATAAAAATACGAAAGCCCGGCCGCCTCGAAGGCGGACCGGTACTCGCTCTCGTAAACGGACTGAAAAATTCGCCGGAACGTCCCGTCGTACGTCTTCGAGATCGTATCTTTCGTCGAAAACCAGAGATCCTGACCAACCGACAGCGCGTATGAAAAGCAGGCGCGGGCGAACGATTCGATCGAATCGTCTTTATTAAACGTCCCCTGAAGGACGCCGGGGGACTCGAATTCATAAATCGTTTCCGCGCTGCGCCGGCCGTCCGCGTCCGTAACGACGAGCTCCGCCCTCGATCCGGCGGGGACGCGCAGCTCCGTACCTTTATAAACGTCTCCGTACGCATGGCGCGCGATCGTAATCGGAAGCTCCCAGTTCCGGACAGCCGGTTTAATCGGCGGAATGACGATCGGCGTCCGGAAAACCGTCCCGTCTAAAATCGCGCGGATCGTTCCGTTCGGACTTTTCCAAAGCTGTTTCAGGCCATATTCCTCCTGCCGCTGACGATTCGGGGTAATCGTTGCGCATTTGACCCCCACGCCCAGCCTTCGGATCGCCGCGCCGGCTTCCTGCGTGACCCGATCGTCGGTCGCGTCGCGGTTCTCCAGCCCCAGATCATAGTACGCTGTCTTCAGTTCAACGAACGGCTCGATCAGCGTCTCCCTGATCCAACGCCACAGAACCCGCGTCATCTCGTCCCCGTCCAACTCAACAATCGGGGTCTTCATTTCAATTTTCGTCATTTTCTTGCTCATTTTCGGTCCGTCCTCTGCGTCGCGATGCGCTTTGCGTAGAAATTCATCAGGCTCCCGGAAAGCAGGATCTCTTTTTCTTCGACAGTCAGCTCGCCGATCCGCAGTTCAATATCATCGAAACCGTCCGCGCGGTATACCCGCGCCGGAAACGTTCGTTCGCCCTTCTCAAGCTTTTCGCGGATAGATTCTACCCAGACGATATCTCCGGTCGCATAATCAAACGAAGCGGACGATATCAAAAAAGGAACCAATCCCCAATTAATACAATTGCTCCGATAGCGTTTCGTCGCGTATTCGATCGCCAGGTTCGCGTTTCCGCCTAAAACCCGCTGGCAGGAGGCAGCCTGTTCCCGGGCAGAACCATCGCCGGGCTTCCTCGCGAAAATCGCAGAACCAATCGACGTTTTTTCCCAATCGATCGCCGCCGCCTTCAACCGCTTTAATTCCGCCTGGAGCCTGAGAGAATCGATATCGCCCGTTCGCCGGAGCGCTTCCAGCTCCGCGATCCGTTTCGCGTCGCCGACGTACGAAGGGACGCGCCGCGACAGCGTAAATTCGGCCAATTTCAGCGGATTTGACCGGTACGAGGACGTTTCTCCCGAAGGGATCAGTTCGTCGGTCGTCGTGACCGCGTCCTGAATGACCGCCGCAAGGATCATGATCATCCCCTCCACCATCGGGTACGCCTTCGGCCAGGGCGTAATATTCGGCCCCATCCGCAGCGATTCAGCGCTAAGCGGATTCCCAACGCCACGATACACGCGCTTCCGATAGATCTCGCCTTCGAACTGATACGGAAGCGCTTTCTCCTCGTAGTCGATATCCGCCGCCGAAGTCAGCGCGCCGCCGCGCGCCGAGGTCGCCGCGATCGACCGCGCGTCCATGAGCGCCACGCCGGTCGCCTGCCCTTGGTCCGGCTTGGAACCGTCCCGGTTCGGGAAGTTCCGCGTCGTATGGCGGATACTGAGCGAATGGTTCGCGCCGATATCGCCCGCCCCGAAACAGGGGCCGCAAAAAGCGGACTTCGTCACAACACCCGCCGCCTGAAGCCGATAGACGACCTGATTCTTCGCTAACGCCGCGTACACGGGCAAGCTCGACGGGTAAACGCTGAGCTCGAAAAAGCCGTCGCCTATCGACCCGGTCTCCATAATATCGGCGGCAGCGCATATATTTTCGTACATCCCCCCGGCGCAGCCCGCAATCTCGCCCTGATCGATCCGGATTTTTCCGTCGATGACCTTATCCGTCAGCTTTAATCCGCGCTCCGCGCCATAAAGCGCCTCGGATTCGATTTCAACTGCGCGGAGATGGTCCCCCGGATTTTCAAGCAGTTCACGGATCGGAAGCGCGTTGCTCGGGTGGAACGGAAGCGCGATCATCGGCTCAATCTCCGAAAGCTCGATTTCAACCAGCCGGTCATAAAAGCTGCGCGCTCCCGGTCGAAGCGGACGATACGCGTCCGGACGACCATGAAGCGCGAAATAATCGCGGACGCTGCCGTCCGTCGCCCAGACCGACGACAGGCAGGTCGTTTCCGTTGTCATCACGTCGATCCCATTCCTGAAATCGATCGAGAGCGAAGAAATTCCCGGTCCGGCGAACTCGAGAACGCGGTTCTTGACGAACCCCTGCGGAAAAACCGCCTGGATCAGCGCCAACGCGACGTCCTGAGGCCCGACGCCATGCCGCGGCGCGCCCGTCAGATAAACGAGAACGACTTCCGGATCGTCGATATCATACGTGTTCGCCAGCAGCTGCTTGACCAATTCGGGACCGCCCTCGCCAATCGCCATCGTTCCAAGCGCGCCATAGCGCGTATGACTATCCGATCCAAGGATCATCCGGCCGCATCCGCTCATCATCTCCCGTTCGAACTGGTGAATAACCGCCAGATTCGGCGGAACGTATACGCCGCCGAATCTGCGCGCGGCCGACAGTCCGAAAGCATGATCGTCAGCGTTGATCGTCCCGCCAACGGCGCAAAGACTGTTATGGCAGTTGGTCAGAACGTACGGGATCGGGAACCGGTCCAATCCGCTGGCGATTGCGGATTGAATTATCCCGACATACGTAATATCATGCGAAGTAATCGAATCGAACCGGATCCGGAGTTTTCCGGGAATCTCTGACGAGTCGTGCGCGCGGAGAATCTGATAGGCGATCGTATGGTTACGGAGCGCTTTCAGCGATTCGATCCCCAGCCCGGTCTCGGCCTGAACGTCGGGCAGGGTTCTAACACGTTGACCGTCGGTAAGAATAACGGGGGCGGATGTCAATCTGATCATAATGGCGCTTGTCCTGTGGAAATGGCCGGAGCCTATCCAGCCTTAGATAAGAAATCGACGATCTGCTGCGCGTTGGTATCCGGCTTCGCGCGTGGAAAGATCCTGGCAACGACGCCGTCCGGATCGATCACGAACGTAGAACGAACGACTCCCATCGTCGTTTTTCCAAAATTCGTTTTCTCCCGCCAGACGCCGTACGCTTCGATCGCCGTCCGCTCCGGATCAGCGCATAAAATAAACGGCAGCGCGTATTTCTCCGCGAATCTGGCGTGCGATTCGACGCTGTCCTTGCTGATACCGATGACAACCGCGTTCAGCGACCGCAGCGCCGCGAACGAATCGCGGAACGCGCAGGCCTGCCGCGTGCATCCGGGCGTATCGTCCTTCGGATAAAAATACACGACCACGGTCTGACCCCGAAAATCTGTTAACCGCCGAACGATCCCGTCCTTATCCGCCAGCGCAAAATCCGGCGCGGTCATTCCAACCTCAAGCTTCATCGTTTTTCCCTCCAGTTCAGAACCCTTATAATCATATCATCGCGGAGAACAAATCTGCGAATCAGCATACAGATCATAACGAATCCAGTCCCAGCGGGGCCGTCTTTCGGCTGGAGCACAGCCAGACAAAACTGCTATCCGGTCATAATTTATCGAAGCTGCGGAAATTATCGGGTAGAATAAAATCTGCGCTTTGCGCTACCTCTCTTAAAGGGCGAGGGTAACGAGAGGAACGTTCTCGTGAGAGGCGCCCGAAGGATAAAAAAATGGAAAAAATGTTGATTAATGCTGAGAAGCGAACGGTCTTCGGTAAGAAGGTCGGCGCTTTACGCCGGCAGGGGCTCGTTCCCGGGGTTATTTACGGTCATCATACCGAACCGCTCTCGATCCAGATGAACGCGCGCGAATTAGCCCGCTTCCTGACCAAAATTACGTCGTCCAGTATCGTTTCGGTTTCGGTTGACGGTAAGGACCACCCGGCGCTCGTTCGCGAACTTCAGCGCAATTACATCCGCAACGAAGTTATCCATGTCGACTTTCAGGAAGTCTCGCTTAAGGAAAAGATCCGCACCCGTATCATGATCACGCTGAGCGGCGTTGCGCCCGCGGTCAAGAATTTCGGCGGGATTGTGCTGCACGAACGCGAATGGGTTGAAGTCGAAGCGCTCCCGACGGATTTACCGGAACGGATTACGGTCGATATCTCTGGTCTCGAAAATATCGGAGACGCGATCCGCGTTTCCTCGCTGAACCTTCCCGACAACATCACGGTCCATGCCGAACCGGAAGACGTTATCGTCTCGATCAGCGGCGTTTCAGCCTCCGCGGAAGTTGAAGAAGAAGAAACCGCGGTGGACGAAGCTGAACCTGAAGTCGTCGAAAAGGGAAAGAAAACCGAGGAAGAGTAGGTTTTCTTATGAGGATAAAAAAATGGACCCCAATCCGGGTCCATTTTTTTATCCTCCGTCGTCAGCCGCGAATATCGTCATAAAAATCCGGTTCATCGATAAAATCATGCCTTTGGCCCTTTCCCGCGTTGAGATCGTCAATTGCCTTCTTAAGTCTTCCAAGATTCTCTTCACTGTAGAAAGGATCTGTATCCACCAAGGAACGGCCAAAGATCAGGTAGCCTGTATGACCGACCATACGATCGGACGGGCGGAACTTCGCCGCGTCCGCGCGGTAATACCGGAGCATGACCTCGCACACCTCGATAAATCCGAACCGGTTCGTCTCCAATGCTTCAATCAGGAGCGAAACCTGGTTCGCGGTTGGGAGAAGCGATCCGAAAAAGCCGCCCGATTTCAGCGCGCGTTTAGTCTGCGGCAGGTAGTCATAAGCGTTCGGGACGTCTAAAAACAGCGCGTCGACGTTCCGTTCGTCAAACCCTTCCTCGATATTGCGGACTTTAAACTCGACCCGCGATTCAAGCCCGATGCGCGAAACGTTTTGCTTCGCGAGCTGCTGGAACGGTTCCTTTGCCTCGTACGAATAAACTTTCCCGGTCTCGCCGACCGCGTTCGCGAGCGCGATCGTCATCGCGCCCGAGCCGCTCCCAGCCTCGATCACCCGCTGGCCCGGGGCGATCGCCAGATTCAGCAGCAGAAAGCCGATATCCTTAGGATAAAGAATTTGCGTCTTGCGCGGAATAAATTTAATTAAATCCGCCAGCGCCGGCTGAAGCGCGCAGAAACGATGACCGTTATGCGTTTCGATGACCGACCCGAACGGCTTCCCGAGAAGATCCTCTGCACGGATAATCCCCTTATGCGTATGGATCGTTTGACCAACGTCGATCTTTACGATCTGATGAATATGCCCTCGCCCAACGATCTCAACCAGATCGCCGATCTGAATTTCGCTTGACGCTTCGTCCGCAGGATTCGTTTTCAATTCGTCCATTTACATTCCATTCCAAAGCAATTTGAACTAATCATAGTTGATTTTCATCGTCCCACTTAAAATTTCGCACAAATCGATTGTCCCGTTTCCATATCAGCAGGAACGCGATTGAGGCGGAACTTGAGTACAATAAAAGCATCATTCGCCGGGCGGCCCGTCCTTCCGGTTTTCTATATCAATCGATTCAAAAGAGAACAGGGAGTCCGCAACTTTGAACCCATCCTCGCGAAAACGAATTATCTCCGGCCTGATCTCGTATACGCTCGCGCTGGTCGGACTGATCGCCGCCGTTTACGTCCTGACGGTCGTCCCGATTCCAAGACAGTTTGGCCTGATCTTTCGGCAGGAAATTTACATCCTGCCCTTCGTCGTCATTCTGGTCATGTTCACGTTTTCCATCCAGAGCCCGTTTCTCAAGCGGATCGGATACGCGTTCCTGATCGCTTTTTTCTTTATCCCATTTTCCGGATTGCTAAACAGCGGAACGTCGGATCAGTATATTCTCGGCGGAACGATCCCCTGGTCCGACGCATTTACGAATCATATCAACGCGCTGCGCTTCCTGTATGGCGGAGAAATGGGCCAGTCGACCGCCCTCCGTCCAATATCAGCGGTCTTCTACGATTTGATCCTATATATTTCAGGGAATAATTTCCTGGCGCTGCAGCTTACCGTCACCCTGCTGATCGGGGTTTCCGTCATCCTCCTCGTTCAGAAGATCGAAACCGGCTTCAGCGGGATCGCCGCGCTTTTTGTTTACTGCAACGCGTTTTTTTATGTTCGCCGCTATATCGGAACGTTCATGACCGAGCCGGTTGGATTCATTCTCGGAAACCTCGCGCTGTATTTCTTTCTGAAAGCGATCTTTGACGGGAAACAGCAGGCCTATATTTTCGCCTGCTTTCTCCTGTCGCTCTCGCTGAACGCACGCCCGGGGCCGATGCTCGTGTTAGCGACGGCTGGGCTCTGGTATTTCTTCCGGTTCGCGAAATACGAACGGCGCCGCTTCCTCCTCGCCGCGCTGGCGCTCCTCGCGATGGCGGCCGGGTTCGCGATCAACGAGCTCAGCGCAAGAATCGTTACCAACAACGCGAAACTCGTCAACCGTCAGTTCGCCGAATTCGTTTATGGGATGTGCCTGGGCGGGAAATCCGGCTATGAAACGATGTTCATGTCGGAAATGAGTTCGCTCGATACCTCGCCGCGGCCAACCGCTGAACTGATCGGCCTCTGCCGCGAGGCGATCCGCGAAAATCCGGCGAATCCGATCCGGTCGATCGTCGAAATATTCAAAGTCCTGATCTTTGATCCGGTCCGCGGCGCGTTTTCCTACTTTGACGGCGGGAACGCGCTGCTGATATCCGCGCTCCGATATTTATCGATGACGTTTTGGCTGGGCGGCGTCGGAATCGCGATCCGAAAACGAAAAAAACCGCTCTATGCTTTTTTCTTAGCAGTCTCGCTCGGCTTCCTGCTATCGCAGCTGATCGCGCCGCCGTTCGCCGCTTTCCGGATGCGTTACCACGCCGGCGTAATCGCTTTTCCTGCGATCCTGTCCGCGCTTCCGTTCGAATTCGCCTACGTCCGTTATTTAAAAAAAGGCGACGATAAAAAAACCGGCGCGGGGTCGGTTACCCAAAGCCAGACGAATTCAATCGGCCCCGATCGCTTTGCCGCCATTATCTCGACCCTGTTGACGATCCTGATCTGCGTTTCGCCGTTCCTGATCCGCGCGAATCCGCTCCGCCCGCCGGAAGGCGCGCTGGAGCTTCGCTGCGCCAGGGGCGAGGCCCGGCTCTTCACGCGGATCGACCCGGGCGCGTATTTTTACATGATCCATCGGGAAAATCTCCGTGCGGATCATTACCCGAATTTCCGTCTCGCTTACGTTCGGCAGGAATTCCATAACAGCGCTTCGATCGAGATGTTTGGGTTTACCGACCTGATCGACGAAGAAACCGCCGTTTTCCGCGGGCTCGATTTTGATACGTATCAGGACGCGCTCGTCTTCGCGCCGCTGCCGCTGGTTCGCGGGAAAGAAGGCTATGCGCAGCTCTGCGGGACCTGGATCGAGCCGCCAATTCTTCGGAACGACCGCTTCTTTATCGCTACCGGCGCCGTTTTTCTATCCGATCTCGAAGCGTCTGAAACTGACTCACCAAAGGAACTTGATTAAAATGACCCGTTTTATCCTTCTCCGCCATGGGCAGACCGACTGGAACGTTGAACGCAGATATCAGGGGCAAGCCGATATTCAGTTAAACGCCGTAGGCGTTGAGCAGGCGTATAAAGCCGCCGAAGCGCTGAGAGATGAAAAAATTGACGTCGCGTACAGCTCAGATCTCAGCCGCGCGCTGGATACCGCCCACGCCGTGCTGAAGTATCACGCAGATACAGAATTAATTGTCGACCCGCTTTTACGCGAACGCGCATTCGGCGAACTTGAGGGAACCTTTTATCAGCGCGACCTGCTGAACCCGACCGTACGGAAGCAGATCGACCAGGACCCGTACGGATATCGTTTCGAAAACGGCGGCGAATCGCTCCGCGACGTTTACGCGCGGGCGGAGAACGTCTACCGAAAAATTTCGGACGAATCGCCGGATAAAACGGTTCTCGTCGTTTCGCATGGGACTTTTCTGAGCTTATTCATGGTTATCATGAAGGGCTTGCCAATTTCCGCCAGGAAAAATTTCGTCGTCGAGAACGCGGCGCCGATTTTCGTCGGACCGAACGGCAAGACCGGCCCGGAAATCATGGCCCACCCGAAATAAAGCGCGGCTGCTGATCCCGATCAAGGGCGCCGGCGCCACCCCCAGATCAGATCCGGCGCTTTTTCCCCGACGTTCAGCAGCAAATCGAGAATCGAAACGGCGGGATAAAATTCGTCAGACCGCTGCGGATAGGCGGGATACCCGGCGTAATCCTTCCAGACAACTTCGATCCCCGCATCCCGGAACGCGGGCAGCTCCAGATACGACCGGGCCGCCGGCCCGGATACGTACGTCGATGCGCCGGACGATTTCAGCAGTGACAACAATTTCTCGCTCCGCTTTCCCTGCGACAGGAAATCGCTGCTTTGACGGAACTGCGTTCGAATTCCCAGGAAATCGCGCGCGATCTTTTGGATCAGCGCCTGATTCAGCGCTGAAAGCGATCTCCAGTCCTGCCGGTAGACTTCTTCCAACCAGGGGCGATACATTTCGAAAAACGGCGCTTTCCCGTAATTCGTACGCAGCGCCTGATAATGTTTCTCGCCCCAACGGCCCGGAACGATCTCAACCTCGCGAATCGATTTTCCGGTCGAACCGAAAACCGGAACCGTCAGCCATTGCGGCCCGTTCGGCGTGACGATCCGGTTGCGGTTGCGCCAATCGTTTTTGGTATATTGGACCTCGTCGTAAAAAATAAAAACGTCGACGTCATGGATCAGGTCGAAGTACCCGCGCCAGGGCACATAATTCGACTGCAGGACTGCGACACGTCGCCCGCCGGTATCGCCCATTCTCAATTCCCCCGGTAAAAAGCCTCGACCGCCTCGACGACCGTCTCAACCTGATCGCGGCGCAGCCCGTAATACAGCGGCAGCCGCAGCAAGCGGTCGCTTTCACGCGTCGTAAACGTATCTTCGCCATGGAAAACGCCGAACTCGCGTCCCGCTGGAGACGAATGAAGCGGGACGTAGTGGAAAACCGCTTCGATCCCACGCTCTTTCAGGCAGCGCAGAAGGCGCGTCCGCTCGTCCAGGTCCGCCGCCTTGATATAAAACATGTGCGCGTTATGTTCGCAGCCGGGAGGAACCGTCGGTAGCGTGATCCGGCCGCTGGACGCCAACGGCGTCAGCAGCTCGCGGTACAGCTTCCAGCTCCGCATCCGGTCCTCGATAATCAGCTCCGCATTTTCAAGCTGCGCAAGGAGATAAGCCGCGTTGATATCGCTGGGAAGAAACGACGAGCCGACCGAAACCCAGGTATATTTATCGACCTGCCCGCGCCAGAACTGACTTCGGTTCGTCCCTTTTTCCCGGATAATCTCGGCGGCTTCGATCCGATCTTCGTCCTGGATCAGGATCGCGCCGCCCTCGCCCATGCTGATATTTTTCGTCTCATGGAAGCTCAGACAACCGAACGCGCCGATCGTTCCCAACGCCCGGCCTTTATAGCTGGAAAAAATTCCCTGCGCCGCGTCTTCGACGACGATCAGGCGATGCGCGTCCGCGATCCGCATGATTTCGTCCATTTCGCAGGCGACGCCGGCGTAATGAACCGGGACGATCGCGCGGGTCCGCGGCGTCAGCGCGGCTTCGATTTTCCTCTCGTCCAGGTTCATCGTGTCCGGACGGATGTCGACAAAAACGATCTTCGCGCCACGGAGAACGAACGCGTTTGCGGTTGAAACGAACGTATAAGAAGGGCAGATGACTTCGTCGCCGGGGCGGATATCGGCGAGAAGCGCCGACAGCTCCAGCGCGTCGGAGCAGGACGTCGTCAGGAGCGCTTTTTTCGACCCGGTCTCCGCCTCGAGCCAGGCGGCGCAGCGTTTCGAAAACGCGCCGTCGCCGGAAATCTTTCGCTGCGCAATCGCTTCCTGGATTTTATTCATTTCAGAGCCGATAAACGGCGGAACGTTAAACGGAATTCGAATTTCCAATTCTTTTTATTTAACCAGCCTTTACGTTAAAATAATCCTGTCAGTCCTGCTATTATACTATCGAAGTTTTTCAAGGAGATTCATGACCGCGTCCTTCCCCTCGCAACAGGATATTTTCCCGATCACAACTGAAGTTCCCGCCGACGGAGCGATCCGTATCGCCGGGCATGACCTGAGCAAGTTAGCCGATGATTTCAAAACGCCGCTCTACGTCTACGACGCCAGGACCGTCCGCGCGCAGATCCGGGACATCCGCCAGACGCTCACGGATTTCTATCCGGGCGAATCGTCGATCGCTTACGCGGCCAAGGCGTATTTTTCAGCGAAATTCTCATCGCTGATATCGCGGGAAGCGGTCGAGCTGGACGTCGTTTCTTACGCCGAAGCGCGTCTCGCGCTTCTTCACGGCTTCAATCCCGACCGGATCCACCTGCACGGCAACAATAAATCTTACGAAGAACTGACGTTAGCGGTCGAAAACGATTTCCATTCGATCGTCGTCGACAATTTCGATGAAATCGAGATGGTCGAAGAAGTCGCGAAAGCGCTCGGGAAACGGGCGCGCGTCTGGCTTCGAATTACCCCGGATATCCGCGTCAGGACCCATCCGCACGTCGAAACTTCGGCGAAAAACAGCAAGTTCGGCTTCCATATCGTCAACGGCGACGCGGAAACCGCGATCCGCCGGGTCGAACTCCAGCCAAACCTGACGCTTACAGGGCTGCATTTTCATCTGGGTTCGCTCCTGTTCGACGCGGACGTTTACGTCGCCGCGATCGAGGAGCTTTTCAGCCTGGTTGAAAAAACGGGAATACGGCTCGAAGAGCTGTCGCCGGGCGGAGGCTGGGGAATCCGCTACACGCCCGCCGCGCCGAAAAATCCGGTCGAAAACTGGATCGCGCCGATCGCGAATATGGTCGTCGGCAGCTGTCAAAAACGCAGGCTGCCGCTGCCTCGACTGTCGCTCGAATCGGGACGCTTTATCGTCGGACGCGCCGGCGTCTCGGTTTACACGATCGGAACCGTCAAAGAAGGTCTGGACGGAACGCTGATCGCGGCGATTGACGGCGGCATGGCGGATAACCCGCGGTACGCGCTTTACGAAGCGGCGTACTGCGCCGCGATCGTTGAGAACCCGTTGGGCGAAGCGTCCGACCGACCGATCCGCGTCGTCGGGAAATACTGCGAAAGCGGGGACCAGCTTATCGCCGCGACTGAACTCCCCCGTCCGCGCTTTGGCCAGCGTCTGGCGATTCCGGCCTCCGGCGCGTATCATCTTTCAATGGCGTCGAATTACAATCTGGCCCCCCGCCCCGCCGTTTTATGGCTGGAGGAAAACGAGCCGCCGATGCTTCTCCAGTATCGGGAGAGGCCGGAGATCAGCTCCTGGTGGCTTGCGGATTAGGGAAGGAAGTCAATTGTTGGACAAATGCCACATAAAAAATGTTACAGGTGTATCTTGCTTAGAACGGGGTATTTGTCGTACAATTAAAAGTATCAAAAGAGGGAGATTGGCGTGTCGCCGCGTTTCCCGAACAATCAAACCACGGAGGCTCAGGAATGAAACATAATTTCAACGCAGGACCGGCAATACTACCGGAATATACGATTCAGAAGAGCATTGAAGCGATCCAGGACTTCAACGGCAGCGGTTTGTCGCTGCTCTGCATCTCCCATCGCTCCAAGGATTTCGATAAAGTCATGGACGACGCGATTGCGATGACGAAAAAGCTCCTCGATATCCCGGAAGGATATTCGGTTCTTTTCGTCGGCGGCGGCGCTACGACGCAATTCTACAACGTCCCGTTCAACTTCTTTGGAAAGAAAGCCGCATATTTAGATACCGGTACGTGGCCGAGCGGCGCGATCCGCGAAGCGAAAATCTGGGGCGAGCCCGAGGTCGTCGCGAGCTCATCCGATAAAAAATACAATTATATTCCGCGGGGCTATACGATTCCAGCCGACGCCGATTATTTTGAAATCTGCTCGAATAATACGATCGAAGGCACGGAAATTTTCGAAGACTTTGATTCGCCGGCGCCGTTGATTTCGGACATGTCCAGCGATATCTTCAGCCGTCCGGTCGATATTTCAAAATACAGCCTGATTTTCGCGGGCGCGCAGAAGAACTTCGCCCCGGCTGGCGTCACCATGGTCATCATCAAGGATTCCTTCATGGAAAAACAGGTCCGGAAAGTCCCGACTCTCAGCAACTACAAGAAACTCGCTGAAAAGAAATCCATGTTCAATACGCCGCCGGTATTCCCGATTTTCGCCGGGCTGAAAACGATGGAATGGATTGAAGCCGAAGGCGGCGTCAAAGAAATGGAAAAACGAGCGATCGCCCGTTCGACCAAGGTCTACGACGCGCTCGAAGCCTCGAAATTCTTCGTCCCGAATATTCCGGATCCGCGAGACCGCTCGCGCATGAACATTACATTCTCGATGAAGCCCGGATACGAAGAGCTCGGAGCCGATTTCCTGTCGCTGAGCAAGGAACGCGGCTGCGTCGGACTCGCGGGCCATCGCTCGGTCGGCGGCTTCCGCGCTTCCTGTTACAACGCGCTGCCAATGGAATCCGTCGACACGCTCGTCGCCCTGATTAAAGAATTTGAAGCCGCCCATTAATTCCGGGGGAAAGAAAGGAAATCATGAAAAAAGTTTTGATTGCGACCGTAAAACCGTTCTCGAAAGACGCGGCGAACGCGATCGTTGAAATCTTAAAAGGCGCGGGACATGAAGTCGTCCTCCTTGAAAAATACGCCGACGCGGCGCAGCTTCACGAAGCGGTCAAAGACGTCAACGCCATGATCGTCCGTTCGGATATTATCGACAAAGCCGTGATCGATCACGCGGAAAAACTCGAAATTATCGTCCGCGCCGGCGCCGGCTACGACTCGATCGATACCGCGTACGCCGCCGGGAAGGGGATTATCGTCGAAAACACGCCGGGGCAGAACGCCAACGCCGTGGCCGAACTCGTTCTTGGCTTAATGATCTCCCACGCGCGCAACTTCTTCGACGGAACGTCCGGAACTGAACTCAAGGGCAAGAAGCTGGGGATCCTCGGCTTCGGCGCGGTCGGTTCGCGAATCGCGGCGCTTGGTTACGGCTTCGGAATGGACGTGTACACGTTTACCGGCGACGGCGTCTTCGCCACGATCAGCCCGGAACAGAGCTATGTCAAGGATCTGGACAGCTACGACGCGCTCTTCAAAGAATGCCAATACCTGTCCGTCAACCTGCCGCTCGACGACCTGACACGCCATTTAGTTAACTACGACCGCCTGATGATGTCGCCCAGGAACGCGACGATTATCAACTCCGCCCGCGTCGAAATTATCGACGAGGCCGGATTAGCGAAGGCGATGGCGGAACGCGCGGACCTGACGTATATTTCCGACGTTGCGCCGAAAAGCTACGCGGATCTGAAAGAAAAATTCGGCGCACGGATTTTCGCGACGCCGAAGAAATGCGGCGCGCAGACAGCCGAGGCGAATAATAACGCTGGAACCGCCGCCGCTAACCAGATCAACAGCTTCTTCGAGACCGGGAAACCGAAGTTTAAAGTCAACTGACTTTAATTCTGAAAAAGGAAACGGCGTGGGCATGATCCGCGCCGTTTTTTCATACGCGCATGCCCAGATAAAACAGCCCGAAAACCAGAATTGCAAAAATGAAACAATCCGGACATACTTATTAAAAGCATCGATCAACCGCGCTGAAATCGCCAGGATCAGAGATAAACTCAGACAAGAGACGCAATCTTTGCTCAACATTCAGGACGCGTTCAAAAAATTCATTCTCGTCAAAGACGATATCAAGCCGTGGCAGAATGAAGACGGGGTCATTGTGATGGGCGCGCTCGATTTCCTGCTGAATCCGAATAGCCTGGACTATTAAAAACAGGGCTTGACCAGCATAAGGCCTGTAGTTTTCGAGGTCATTCCGTTCGGAACCGCCGAATTCGATATAATCAGAGGCATCAAAGAAACGAGGCAGGGAAAAGTTCATGAGCCTAATCGAAACAGCAGACCCAGTGGGCCAAGTTCTCTCCGTCGGCGACGTCGTCCGAATTTCGGATTTCGCCGCTGAATTTGAAATCGGCGGAAGCTATGACGTCTCCGGAATGAAAGGAGTCGTTACCGATCTCTTTTCCGAAGACGAGAATCAGGTCCGGGTCACGCACGCAATGATCCGCTGGACGGCGGATACGATCCGCGCGATCCCGGAAGCCTACGTCAGCCAATGCGTTGAGAACGAGTATTGCTGGACGATGACGAACGTTCCGGCGGATCGCCTCGAAATAACCGGCGAGCCGTTCAACGAGATCGAATGGCAATGGACCGTGAACGAAAAAGCTTCGGAATTCTTCTGGGGAGCTTCGCCGGAAGGCCGAAAACTACGGCAGCTGTTCTATGCCGCGGACCGAAAGAAAGCGATGATCCCCGCCCAAGTCGTTCTGGATTTTCTCCGTGATCAGGTCCGGCTGCCAGCGGGCGCGGTCGTCAGCTATGAATCGCCGGATCCGGAAGACGTCAAGCTGGATACCGGGACAAGAGTGGAGCTCGTGGCGTTTAATAGCGCCGATATCCGAATGAATCTCTACTGCGAGGTTGTCGAGAGCGGACGTTCTTACCTGCTGCCGCTTGAGGATCTAGAATCGACCGAAAAAAGGAGCTCGAAGAATTCGCGGCTGTTTGAGATTTATTATCTATGGGTATCGTCGCGCCTATGACGGTTTCCCTCCGGACCCCGATTCAAATCGGGACCGTCCGCTTCGACGCGCGAATCGTTTTGGCCCCGATGGATGGGTACAGCGACCTGCCATTCCGCGTCCTGACCCGGCGACTCGGCTCTGGGGCCTCGTTCACCGAGTTTATTAACACGATCGAAGTCATGTCGAAAAATACGAAATATCAGGACCGCTGCAGGTTTACCGACGCGGAAAAACCGGTCGCGATCCAGATTTTTGACGACGACGTCGATCGACTGATCGCGGGGGGGATTCGGATATACGAACGATTCCGCCCGGATATCGTCGACGTCAACATGGGCTGTTCCGTCAATCATGTTTCCAACCGAGGCGCCGGCGCCGGCCTTCTCCGCCGTCCGGATAAAGTCGAACGGATTATCGCCGGACTGGTCAAAGCCCTGCCCTGTCCGATTACCGCGAAAATCCGGCTTGGCTGGGACGAGGCATCGGTCAATTATCTCGAAATCGGGAAGATCTGCGCGGATCAGGGCGCCGCGCTCGTCACGCTCCACGCCCGTACCCGCGAGCAGCTTTTCAAAGGCAAGGTCGATTGGGACGCAATCGCGGCGCTGAAATCGAGCCTGCCGATCCCGGTCTTTGGGAACGGAGACGTTCGGAGTTTCGCCGAAGCCGAACGCATGGTCGAAGAAACCGGCTGCGACGGCGTCATGATCGGACGGGCCGCGATCGAGAACCCATGGATTTTCGCGGGCTACGACCCGGAAACCGTCCCGTTCGCGCTGTTCTACGCGACCGTCATGGATCATTACGCTCTCGTCAAGCAGCGTTACGCGCCGGAGCGGGCGTTTATCGTCTTCCGGAAATTCGCGAAAAAATACCTGACGAAGCTGGGGACGTCAAAAGACGAAATCCGCGGGATCCTGACAATGAAAAATCCGGATGAATTTGAAGCCGCGCTGAGCCGTCTCGCCTCGGATGACCGCCGCGGCCGCGCCCCGAGTACCGGAGCGGACGAGGAAGGCGACGGGTGAAGCTGCCCCAGATTTTCAGCGACGAAGAATGGGAACTGCTCTGCGATCAATGCGGCGTATGTTGCTTTTACAAAATCGAAGACGAAGATACCGAAGAAATCTTCTTTACGACGGTTTACTGCCCTTTCCTGTCGCTTCGACAGGCGCGCTGCGAAGTTTATTCTGAACGGTTCCAGCGAATGCCGAGCTGCGTCAAGATCGCGCCGGAAACGATTCGACGCCAGGCGAAATGGATGCCGGCAAGCTGCGCTTATCGCCGGATCGTCGAAAACCGCCCGCTTCCAGCCTGGCACCCGCTTTTCAGGCAACCCAGCGCGGATTCGCTCCGCCTGATCGAGAAGTTGAAGGGAATGGAGCTGACGCCGCCCGAGCCGTTCGGCGGCGAAGAGCCGAACGGAATCCGAAAGCTGAAGCGGCGCGCGAAAAAAGGACGGCCTGACGATCCGGATTTCGTCGACACGCTCATCAGCAGCGTTTTTCCGGACCCGCTTGACGAGCCGGATCAAGGCTGAAGCCAGACTGGATACGCTCTTTCGCCAGCGCACCAATTTCAGCGAAATCGCCCTGTTCAACGCGAATTTCGCTATAATATTCGTTGTGCAAGATTTCTCCAGCGAAACGCAAATGCATCCTATCCATATCGCAGCCTTTATCTCCTCCCATGGCTTCGGACACGCGTCCCGGTTGTCCGCGATCATTGAATCGATCACGTGGAAGAACCCGGCCGTTAAAATCTCAATTTTTACTGAAACGCCGCGCTGGGTCTTCGAAGATTCGCTGAGCTGTCCCTTCGCCTATCAGAAAGCCCGGACCGACGTCGGAATCGTTCAGTTGACGCCGATCGAGATGGATATTCCGGGAACGCTCCGGAAACTCGAAACGTTTATCGCCGAACTTCCGCTGAACGCGGACATGATCGCGGAAAAGCTCCGGAAGGAGGCGGTCGACTTCGTCGTCGCCGATATTTCGCCGCTCGGGATCGTCAGCGCGAACCGGGCGGGAATCCCGGTACTCCTCCTTGAAAATTTTACCTGGGACTGGATTTACGAACCGTTCTCCCGAAAATACCCACGCTTCACGGAAATTTCCGCCGCGATGAAACGCATTTTTGAATCCGCTTCGATTCACGGCCAATATCTTCCCGCCTGCGTACCGAGCGAGAGCTGCGACTTCGAGCTTCCGCCGGTCAGCCGGAAACCGCGGACTTCCGCCGACGCAGTGCGTCAAAGGTTAGGCGTTCGGCCAGACGAGAAATTAGCGATCGTAGCGATGGGCGGAATTCCCGCCGAATACCGAACGCTGGAGCGGATCCGGAGCGCCTATCCGGACGTCGTTTTCGCCTTTACCGGGATTTTCCCGGAAATGAGCCGGAAAAATAATGTGCTGCAAATTCCGCATCATTCCGATTTCTTTCATCCGGATTTGGTTCAGGCCGCTGATTTCGTATTCGGGAAAGTCGGCTACAGTACCTACAGCGAAATTTACAACCTGCAAAAGCCGTTCGCGTACCTGATCCGTTCAGACTTCCGCGAATCGTCTGTCTTGAAAGAAGCGCTGACCGCCCTCCCGTCCGCGTTCGAAATCGATCAGCTTTCCTTCAACAACTTCGTTTTCGATCCATGGTTAGAAAAGATGGCGTCCTGCGCGAAGAACCCCGTCGCGACGAACGGCTGCGACATCGCCGCGGATAATATCCTGTATTTTATTCGGTCGGGAAAACCGCGTCCGGTTCTATCGCCGTGCGCACTGGACGGGCTGCGCCGGTCGTCAATTTGACGACCGCGTTCTCGAACGCCGGAAAAACCTGAGTCAGGATCCGGCCGCTGAGCCGAACCCGGTCGGTAAACGTCTCGGCGAGCGTCTGGACCCGGTAATCCGCCGCAATCAGGAGATAGCGATCGTACAGCCCGTAAGGAAGATCGAGCGAAAAAACGGTCGCGGATTTCAGCTCGCCGCGCTTTGTTCGTTCCAGAACCGCCTTACCGGCATCTCCATATGCGCGAACCAGACCGCCGACGCCTAATTTTGTCCCGCCAAAATAACGCGTTACGACAATCGCCGCGTCGCCGAGCCCGCTGCCCTGTAAAACGGCCAGGAGCGGCCGCCCCGACGATCCTGACGGCTCGCCGTCATCCGAACAGAACGCCATCGTCGAATTGCCATGCCCGATCAGATACGCCGGGACGTTATGCGTCGCGTCGGCGTACTTCTCTCTCATCTCATAAATAAACGCCCGAGCCGCTTCACTCGTCCGGACAGGTCCGATCGTCGCGATGAAGCGCGAATTGACGACTGTAAGCTCCGCTTCCGCCCGCTCAAGCGGAATCATCCGGCGAGCCTCGCAGGGACCGTTTTCCGCCGGCGCTTTCTGTAGCGGTCGCTTTTTCGCCACCGTCCGCCCTATCCTTCGCGCGATCCGGAAATAAGCCGTTCCCAGCTTCCGACCCAGGGTTTTCCCAAACGATGATGCTCGGAAACGGTCGTATCCGAAAGCGCCTGCCCTAGGCTGACGAGGTCCGGAATTAATCCGGCGACGTCCTGCGCGAGGACCTTCGGGCGGATCCGTTCGGCTAAAATCGAGGCCCAGCTCCATTCCCGTCGGAACTGATCGGCTTTCAGCCAATAATCCCGTTTTTCCCAGGCTTCGACCGACAAATCGATCGTTTCGGTAATCCGATCCAGCGAAAGCAGGATATAAGCGATCAGGTCCCGCGCGCTGTCGTCAACTTCGCGCTGCCGCATAAGTTCCCGAATTGCCAACGCCATGCCCTTTTTCAACCGGGCCCGTTCCGTCCGGACGCTATCGGTAGCGATAACTCTTCCCATTTATTTCACCTCTGTAATACGCTGCCATCATCGGCTTTATTATATTGTATAAGGTTTCGCCGTCCAAACTTTTCGGGAGAATCGGCCCGGCCGCGCCGATATCCGTTAAAATCTATATCGGAATTTTCTATGTCAAAAGCTACTCGGATCGGTTTGATTTTTCTGGCCTGCTCGCTGCTCTTCATGTCAGGGTTGCTTTTCATCCTTGCACGCTCCCGTTTTGATCAGGGCTGCGCAGAGCTGCCGGACGGCTCCACGATCGGCGCATATTCGATCGCCGGGCTTACCGACGAACAGATCGTCGAGGGATCAGAAGCGATTTACAATTCGCCGATTGCGGTCAGCTATCTTGAAAACGAGATTCAGCTTTCCGCGCCTGAGATCGGGCTGACGCTGGTCGATTCGGACGCGATCCGCCGCGATCTTCAGGCCGCCCGATCGAAACAATGCAGCCGGGGGGCGTTTCTGAACAGCCTCTTCGGCAAGAATGCCGCCGAGCCGGTTCATATCGAGATTCGCTGCAGCGCGGAAAAAGAGCCGGTTCGTTCCTGGCTCGAACGCGAAATCGTTCCGCGTTACGACAGCGAACCGCTTTCTGCGCAGCCGAATACGGGAGGCGTCGGATTTTACCCGAGCCGGGAAGGTCGGAAAATGAACGTCGACGCCGCCGTTGAGCGGATCGCGGAAGCCCTTTGCGCAGTTTCCGGACGCAGCGCCGCGATCCCGGTTGAAACGGTCGCCGCTCTGCCGCCAGTCCTCGATAATCTCGCGATCCAGGTTCGATCGGTGATCGACCAGCTCCAGGACGCTGGGCAAATTACCGAAGTCGTCCTGATCGACCCGAAAACGGAAACGGGTTTCGATATCGCCCGCCGGGATCGGGCCGACGTCCCGCCCGAAATTTCGTTTACCGCCGCCAGCACGATCAAAGTTCCGGTCATGATCTCTTCGTTTATCCGCATGGACGACGAACCCGACGCGCTGACAACCCGGCAGCTGACGCTGATGATTACAGAATCCAAAAATGACCAGACGGATTGGATGATGGAAAATCATGTCGGCGGGAACCTTGCCCCGCTGACGATTACGGAAGACATGCGAAAGCTTGGGCTCGAAAACGTCTTCTTAGCCGGCTACTTTTATATGGGCGCGCCGTTGCTTCAGGACTACCGCACGCCTGCAAACAGCCGCGCCGATATCGACCTGAAGCCCGACCGCTATAACCAGACGACCGCGTCGGATATGGCGAAGCTGATGGAAGGATTGTACCGCTGCGCCGAAAACGGAACCGGGTTGCTGATTGAGGCCTTTCCGGAAGCGTTAACCCAGCGGGAATGCGGCACGATGATTGACCTGCTGAAAAATAATAAACTTCCCTACCTGATTACCGCCGGGATTCCCGACTCCGTCGAAATCGCGCATAAACACGGTTGGATCGAGGAGAGCGACGGCCTGTTGCATACGATGAGCAATATTGCGATCGTTTTTTCCCCGAACGGTGATTACATACTCAGTATTTACACCTGGCACCCGACCAATCTTGTATTCGAAAACGGGAACCGCCTGTTCTCCGCGATTTCGAACGCCGTCTATAATTACTTCAATCCGAACCTTGAACGATAGGGAACCAGCCTGCGGAACAGACGCGGGCAGTCCAAATTCCACAAGATCAGTTTCCTTAAACGTATTCTTTTAAATTATGCTCGACGGCGTAAGCCGCCGCCTCGGCGCGATTGCTTGTCCCCAGCTTCGACAGGATACTGCTGACGTAATTGCGGACCGTCCCCTCGCCGAGAAACAGCGACTTCGCAATTTCCCGGTTCGTCTTTCCTTCGGAAACCAGCATCAGGACATGCTTTTCCTGCTGGGAAAGGACGGCGAACGCCGAAGCCTCCTCTTCTTTGACCGCGCGCCGTACTTCCTGGAAAACCCGCTGCGTGACCATGGGGTCCAAAAGCGCCGCGTCGCCGCGCGCGACCGAATTCAGCGACCGGATCAGGTCCTCGCTGCTGATCTGTTTCAACAGGTAGCCTGAAGCGCCGGCCCGGATCGCCGCGAACAGCATTTCATCCTCCGCATATGACGTCAGCATGACAACCTTCACGTCCTTGTTTTTCTGGGTAATCTCTTCGCAAGCCTCGATCCCGGACATCCCCGGCAGACGAATATCCATTAAAACAATATCAGGCATGATCTCAGCGGTTAATTCAATCGACTCTCGCGCGTTGCTGGCCTCTCCGACAACCTCAAAGCCCTCGCTTTGGTTCAGTAAGGCTCGAATCCCTAATCGTACGACTTCATGATCATCTACGAGGAGAACACGTAATTTATCCATAAAATTTTCCGCTCCCTTTAAGCATGTTTCCATATCTGTCATCATTCTTTTTTACAAATGTCACTTTCAGACCATGTCAAATGTTTTAAAATAACCTGACAAGTTTCATTGTAATCGAATTACTTTTGTAAGGCAATAAAAATGAGGGTGTCAATTTTAGGAGCAGGCGCATCAGGAATCTTCTCCGCGCTGGAAATCAGGCGGAACACGGCGATCGAAACGACGGTCTTCGATCTCAATCCGGCGCCGGGGAGAAAATTAGCGGTCACGGGCAGCGGCCGCGGGAACCTGACCAACATGAATCAGGACGAGAGCGCTTATCGGAGCTTCACGATCAAGAACGTTTTCCGGTCTTTCCCGCTCCTCGATCCACGGGAACTTCGGAAGCGCCTCGCCGACCTCGGAATCCCCACGGACCAGACCGCAGACGGCTGGGTCTATCCGATGTCTGACTCCGCCGCAAACGCGGCGGCGACGCTCCGCGCGCAGCTATCCGCCTCCGGCGTCCGATCAGCCGCAAATACCAGGATCACGCGCGTCATCGTCGATCATGACGGAAAATTCACGCTCCAGTCCGATCAGGGCGAAACCTTCGCCGGCTTTGACGCGCTCGTCGTCGCGACAGGATCAAAATCCTATCCGCAGCTCGGCGGCGACGCTTCGATCCTGGAATCGATCCGCGCGCTCGGGATTCGTGTTGCGGAGTTTCAACCTGCGCTTACTGGCCTGATCCTCAAAAAAGCGGAGAAGCGTCTTTCCGGTGTCCGCCTTGACGTAAAAGCCTCGCTTCGCGCCGACGGTCGGCTTCTCGGGGAGGAAGCCGGAAACCTGATCTTTACCGACTTCGGCGTGAACGGGCCCGCCGCGATGAACCTGAGCCACCTCGTTCATCGTCCGCTTTCGCAGCAAAAACCGATCACGCTGACGATCGATTTCCTTCCGGAAGGCGCCGCCGCAACCATGCGGCGCTATTTCCGTTCGCGCGCGTTCCGTCGGATCCCGTACGCGACGATCTGGCACGCGTTCCTCCCTGATAAGCTTTGCGCGTTTTTTTCAGATCGATGGGGCGCGACCGCGGATCAGCCCGTCAATTCCGTCTCCGACGCGCAATTTAAGGCGCATCTCCAATCGCTCGCCGCCTTCGACCTCCCCGTCGTGGGAACGAAATCCTTCGCCGACGCGCAGGTTTCGATCGGCGGCGTCGATCTGAACGAAGTGAACCCCGCGACGATGGAATCCAAAAAAATCCCCGGACTTTACTTTGCCGGGGAAGTTTTAGACTGTATTGGGAAATGCGGCGGGTACAATTTGCACTGGGGATTTTCAACCGGCGTTATCGCCGGCAGAGCCATCGTCAACAACGCCGCGGGCGGCTAAGCGCCCTCGATCCGTTCCCGTTCCCGGCGCTGCACTTTGCCGCGTTCTTCGGTATCCAGAATCTTTTTTCGGATCCGGAAATTTTTCGGCGTAACCTCTAAAAGCTCGTCGTCCGCTAAATATTCGATCGCTTCGTCGATGCTCATCTGCCGAACGGCGTTCAACCGGACCTCGATATCCTTATTCGATTGTCGCATGTTGGTCAAATGTTTCTTCTTACAGACGTTGACCGCCAGGTCCGTCACACGCATCGACTCTCCGATGACCATGCCCTCGTAAACCTCAACGCCGGGGCCGACAAACAGAACGCCGCGCTCTTCCGCGTTCTTCAGTCCATACGTCGTCGTTATCCCGTTTTCCCAGGCGACGATTGAATTCGTCAACCGCGACTGAATCGGACCCGCGTACGGCGCGTATTCAAGGAACGACGTATTGAGAACGCCCATGCCGTGCGTCGCGGTCAGGAACTGGTACCGGAAGCCGAGCAGCCCGCGCGTCGGAATAACGTACGTCAGGTGTGTCGAGCCATCCGGATTATCCGACATATCCTGCATCCGCCCGCGACGCGCGCCCAACATCTCGACAATCGTCCCCACCGACTCCGGCGCGGTCTCGATATAAACCTCCTCAAACGGCTCCAACGTCTCGCCGTTTTCGCCGGTCTCAAGAATAACTTCAGGCCGCGATACCTGAAACTCATACCCCTCGCGGCGCATCGTCTCGATCAGGATCGCCAGGTGCAGCTCGCCGCGGCCGGCGACAACAAACGCGTCCGAGGTATCGGTATCTTCAACGCGAAGCGCAACGTTGTTGCGCAACTCGTTATACAATCGTTCACGCAGGTTGCGCGACGTACTGAACTTCCCTTCGCGCCCGCCCATCGGCGACGAGTTGATCGCGAACGTCATCTTTACCGTCGGTTCCTCGACGCGAATAATCGGGAGCGCTTCCGGCGTATTCGGATCGGTCAGCGTTTCTCCGATCGCGACCGCCTCCAACCCCATAATCGCGATAATTTCGCCCGCATCCGCCGATTCAATATCTACCCGACTCAACCCATTATACGTCATCAGGTAGCGGATCCGCTCAGGGACCGCGACGCCGCTGAAATCGATCCGCGCCAGACTCATTCCCGCGACCGCGCGTCCGCGATTGATCTTCCCCAACGCGCTCAAACCGCGATATTCGTCATAGAAAATATTGGTAACCATCATCTGGAACGGCCCGTCGACGTCCAGCTCCGGCGGATCGATCTTGCGTAAAATCGTATCAAACAGCGGCTGGAGCGAATCAGAAAGCGCAGGTGTCGTACCGGCGCGGCCCTCGATCCCGTTCGCGTAAATAACCGGGAAATCCGCCTGTTCGTCGCTCGCGCCCAGATCGATAAATAAATCGAACGTCCGGTTCAGCGTCCGTTCCGGATCGGCGTCCTTCCGATTCATTTTATTAATCACGACAATCACCTTCAATCCGCGGTGAAGCGCTTTTTTCAAGACAAAACGCGTCTGCGCCATGGGCCCTTCGGCGGCGTCGACAAGGAGAATCGCCCCGTCGACCATATTCATGACGCGCTCGACCTCGCCGCCGAAATCAGCGTGCCCCGGCGTATCGACAATATTAATTTTGACCAGCCCGCCCGATTCCGGATCCGGAATCGTAATCGCGGTATTCTTCGCCAGGATCGTAATCCCGCGCTCACGTTCAAGCGCGTTTGAATCCATGATCCGCTCGTCAACCTGTTGATTCTCGCGGAATACTTTCGCCTGTTTCAGCATCGCGTCGACCAGCGTCGTCTTACCATGATCGACATGCGCAATAATCGCAATATTTCTTAAATCCGTTCGTTTTCGAAGTCCCATAAAGTAAAGCGCTTTCCCCTCTTATTCCAAATCCGAACCTTCGCCTTTTCCAAGGTATATCATCGGAATACTGACCAGCGTCACGGCAAATTTAATCAGGACATTGCCGTAAAAAATCTGCATAACAATATCTGACGGAAACAATCCGTAAAACGCAATAAACGCGAACAGCAGCGAATCGACCGGAATCGACACCGCGTTCGACAATACGACCCGTCCCCATATATGTCGATCACGGAAACGCCGGACGTAAAGCGCGTACATCTCCGTGTCGACCAGCTCAGAAATCAGCTCCGCAAGAATCGACGCAGCCGTAATTCGCCAGACCGGCGTCAGGATCGCCGCCCATTCCGCCCTTCCGCCGCCTTCAACGTTAATCGGCAGCGCCGCGACCAGATAAAAGTACGCGGCCATCAGCGCGTTGATCGCCGCCGCCGCGGCCACGACCCAGCGAACCATGCGCTTGCCTAAAATCCGATGCGCCAGGTCGCGAAGCGTAAACGAAATCGGATAAATAAACGTCCCGGCGTCGAGCGCCAGCCCAAAAACAGTGACGACCTGGAGAGACGCGATATCGGAGATCATCTGGACCCCGATATACGCGGCGATAACGAGAACCGCGCCGCGCGTCAACCGGATCGACGTCTCCCGAAGCGCGGCCGTCCGCGATCCGCCTGTGGCGACAAAAGTTTGCCCTTGCGCTTTTTCCATAACCGGTTTATTATACATTTCTTTTCAGGTCGTTTTTTTATTTTCTCCGAAACGATGATAGAAAAAGGCGGAAGCAAGACGGGAAACGCCGGAAAACACGGATGAAGAAGCCAATCTTCGAAATCGTTTCGTTTCAGCGCGTTTTCAAGCCAAATAACAGTTACAATTAAGCGCGTTATACGAACGAATCATGCGGCTTACGCCACCCGGGGGGAGACTTATGCAAAAAATTGTCATCTTAACAGCAGACGCGGGCTTTGGGCATCGCAGCGCGGCGAACGCGATATACGACGGATTGGTGAACCACGCGCAAATCCCGCTTTCTGTAGAGATTATCAACCTGCTCGACGCGCCCGGCGTTCCCAAGGCTTTTTCGAATACGCAATCGGAATATGACAAAATCGTCAAATCGATCCCAAAAATTTACGAGTTTGGCTACACGCAATCCGACCGCACCGTTCCCGCCAATCTGGGAAAAATCGGATTCTCCGCCGTGCTTTATCGCGCGTATGATGAAATGATCCAGACGCGCAACCCAGACGTTATTATCAGCACGTATCCGTTCTATCAGGCGCCGGCGCAAACCTGGTCTTATATCAACGAAGAAACGTTCAAGGAACAGAACGTTTCAGACGTCAAAGCCGAAATTGAAAAAGAACTCCCTGGCGTTTTCAACATGTTTACCACGAAACGCCGGCCGCACATTCCCTATATCACCGTTACCACCGACTTCATCTCGCTGCACCAGCTCTGGATGAGCAAGATGCCGGATATTTACACGGTCGCGAACGAAGACACGAAAAAAATCGCGGTTGAATACGGGATCGATCCCAACCGCGTCGTGATTACCGGAATTCCGGTCAAACCGATTTTTTCCCTCGAAACGCGTTCAAAACCGGAAATTCGCGAATCGCTCGGCTGGGAGCTAAATCGGACGACAGTCATCGCCATCGGCTCCAAGCGCGTTTCGAAATTGGTTGAGAACCTGTGCATAATTGATCATTCCGGCTTCGACTTTCAGCTGATCATGATCGCAGGCGGCGACGACAAGCTGTATCGGGAGATGAGAAAAACCGAATGGCACCATCCCGTTCAAATTTATAATTTCACCAGTCAGATGCCGGAGATGCTCCTGGCGTCGGACGTCGCGATTACGAAGTCGGGCGGACTGATTACCAGCGAATGCCTGGCGGCGGGACTGCCGATGCTGCTAATCGACGTTCTCCCGGGACAGGAGGAAGGAAACGCCAATCTGGTCACGACCAACCGGGCCGGGATCCTGACCGGATCGCCGACTGAGCTGCTGGAAGCGTTTTTCCACCTCATGACCAACGATCAGGCGCAGCTGAAACGAATGAGCCTGAACGCGAAGAAAATCGGGCGTCCGCGCGCGAGCCTGGATGTCTGCGATATTATTCTGTACTACCTGAAAAAACAGAACGACGCTCAAAATAAACCTCAGAGTTAAAGGAGACGAACTGAAATGCCGATTTACGAATACACCTGCCCAAACTGCGGGAACCATTTTGAATTATTACGATCCATTCGCGACGCCGATCGGGACGCGGAATGCCCCGCATGTCACGAGCCGCGGGCCAGGCGCAAAATTGCCGTCGTGTTCAGCGCGTCCGGAGGGGCGAACAGTTCGTCTTCCTGCGCCAGCTGCGGCGGCGGAAGCTGCTCCAGCTGTGGGCATCAGGCAAGTTAAAATCCGAATTGCCGGTAAGTCCGGCGCAAAAATCTAAAATAAGGAAGAACTCATGAAACATACCGCCTTTCTATCCGTCATGGATTATTCAACCGATGAACTGGCGCATCTTTTCGACGTCGCGATCGATCTGAAGAAAAAGCTCAAAGCCGGCGTCCCGACGCCCATCCTGCAAGGCAAGACGTTAGCCATGATCTTTCAGAAGCCTTCGCTCCGAACGCGCGTCAGCTTTGAAATCGGGATGCATCAGCTCGGCGGATACGCGTTCTATCTATCGCCCGACGAAATCGGGCTTGGGAAACGTGAAGCTATCAAAGACGTCGCGCAGGTCATCGCCGGATACGTCGACGGGATCATGGCGCGCGTTTTCAGCCATCAGCATCTCGTCGAACTCGCGCAGTACGCCGGGATTCCGGTTATCAACGGGCTCTCCGATTTCAATCACCCGTGTCAGGCGATGGCCGATGGGCTGACGATGATCGAAGAATTCGGAACGCTGAAAGGGATCCATATTGCCTATATCGGCGATGGGAATAACGTCGCGGTCTCGCTAATGGATATCGCCGTGAAGATGGGCGCGAATTTCGCGATCGCCAATCCGGAGAAGTACGCAATGCCGGACGAGGCAATCGCGGCGGCGAAAGACGTTGCGAAAACGACGGGAAGCCGCCTGAGCTTTGAGCTCGATCCGTTCGCCGCGGTCAAAGGCGCGAACGTTATTTACACGGACACCTGGGTCAGCATGGGACAGGAAAGCGAAAAAGCCGAACGCGAAAAAATCTTCGCGCCCTATCAGGTCAACCGGGAACTGGTCGCCGCCGCCGACCCGAACTGTATCGTCATGCACTGTCTCCCGTCGCATCGCGGACAGGAAATCACCGACGAAGTTCAGGATGGCCCAAAGTCCCGCGTCTTCCCCGAAGCGCATAACCGTATGCATGCGCAGAAAGCGATTCTGGCGTACCTGCTGGGAAATGCGTAAGGCTTTAATCCTGTAACGGATAACAGAAAAGCTCCGGTTCATTTGTCCCGGAGCTTTTCTGTTATTTTCGGTATGCACTGGCAATATTCATACGATTATCTAATATTCTTACAATTAACACTTTATCATCTGTTATGCAGTAATAAACCGAATATCTATCAACGACCATCCTTCTAACCCCGCCTGATTTTTCCGGTTCAAAATCAACCAGGGAATATCGTTCAGGCATTTCTTCAAGGCTGTGATGGCAACATAAAGTCTTTTTATCTGCCTTTTAGCAGAATCAACAGAAAACAACACGTTCGCAATATACACATAAATTCTATTTAAATCATCACTGGCCTTATCCGAGATGACGAATGAAAAGCTATCCATCAGAGATCGCCCAAGACCTTCGCAAAGACGTCATCCAAATCCTTGTACCGCCCCTCCGCAAAATCTTTCACACCTTCCGCTACAGCGGCCTGAAGTTCCTCATCCGTCATCAACGCAGCATTCAGCTCGTCCGGAACCACGGGAACCGATAAATGAAGAGGGATCCTCCCTTCAAAAGCGATCTGCTTCAGGTACATTTCTACAGCCGCCCGCATCGAAATTCCCAACTTATCCAAAATCCGTTCCGCGCTTTCTTTTACGCCAGCCTCAACACTGATATTCAAAACTACTGGTCATAACATTCACGAAAGGCTTTCCCCTTAGCTATCGTCATCTCAGATCATCGACGCAGCTGACTGAAGCAGGATCAGCAGGAACCAAAGCGCCATAAACGCCATATCGAACGGTCCCGCCTGCGGAATGACGCGCCGGAGCGGCGCAAGGAAAAATTCAACGATACTGTCGACAAAAGCGCGGAAACGGTTATCCGGCGGGACGAAAAACGGGAGGATCACGTAAACGATCAGGACCGCTTCCATCACGTTTACGAACGTGTTAATAAAAACTGCAAGAAAATCCATCATTTCTGCCGACCATTAAAATACGCTGAGAATAATCCGCTGAAAAAACCAGACCAGCAGCAACAGGATCATCGGCGAAAAGTCGATCCCGTTTCCCGTCGGGAAAAGGCCGCGAATCCGATCCAGAACCGCGTCCAGAACGTCGGCGACGGGACGGAACCAGCGCTGATTCCGGTTTCCGGTATACCCTAAAATAACGTAAAGAACAACGCAGAAATAAATCAGATTCGAAAGCAGATTAACGATAATACGGATTGCATGATTCATTTGACTGTCTCCTCGGCCGGGCGGCGGTAATTCCGCGCGCCGACCAGTTTCGTTCCAATTCGCACGATCGTCGCGCCTTCTTCGATCGCCGTCTCAAAATCGTCGCTCGTCCCCATTGAAAGCGTCCGCCACGCCAGCCCGAACGTTCGATTAACCCGGTCGAGCAGCTCCCGCATCCGCGCGAAATATCCGCGGTTCGCTTCGGCGATCGGAGAATACGGCGGAAGCGTCATCAACCCGGACGGCATGATCCGCGAAAACGTCAGCAGCCGTTCAATATCCCGAAAAAGCGCGTCCGCCGCGCCGTCGATCGTCCAACCATGCTTTGAAGCTTCGCCGCCAACGTTAATTTCCAGCAGCGCCGGCATCGTTCGATCCAGTTCTGTCAGCAGCCGTTCCATCCGCCCGGCAGTCTTCACGCTGTCCAGCGAATGGAACTCGTCAAAATTCGCCGCGACGAGTTTCGCTTTCCGACTTTGCAGGCTGCCGATCATGCATAAGCGCGTATCCGCCGGGGAGGCGCGAAACGCGTCAATTTTCCCAGCCGTCTCGTCCGGATAGTTCTCGCCAAAGTCCCGGACACCCAACGCGATCAGCGATCGGATCACCTCGGCCGGCTTCGTCTTCGTCACCGCCATCAGCGTCACGTCCGAAACCGACCGCCCGCTCCGGACGCAGGCATCCCGGATCGCAGCGCGAACCGATTCCAGCCGTTCCCGAACTTTATCATCAATCTCAGGCATACTTCATCCCATCCAACGATACCAATACGCCGAAGCGCCCCGTTTTTCCAGAATCACCGCGATGCGAAAACCAATCGCCGCGATTCTGAACTGTGCAGATCCCGGCAACGTCGATCCGCTCAACGCCGCAGCCTTCCAGCGTCAGGCGATTCGCCGTCCATAGATCAAAAAAGATTCGTCCCTGCGCGTCGCGCCGTTCGATTTTTCCCCGCTCGCCCGGGAAAGCGGCGCGCAGCTGCCCCGCGACGTCCTCTTTTACCTCAAAGCGGTCTGGACCGATCGACGGGCCAATCCCGGCGATCACGTTGCACGGATCGCAGCCGTAAACCTTCTCCATCACGCGCACGACGTTCGCGCCGATTTTCTTTACCGTCCCGGGCCAGCCCGCATGATAAACCGCGGCGACGCGGCGGACCGGATCAACCAGAATCACAGGAACGCAGTCGCCAAACCGCATCACCAACGTCACATCCGGTCGATCCGTCACGAGCGCGTCGGTTCGCAGCGACCGCGCCCGCGGATCGCGCGGCGCCGTCACGCACGTCACCGTACCGGAATGCACCTGCCACCCGTCGTAACGCGTCGCCAGGTCCAGCCCGAAAACGGAAAACATCCTCTTCAGATTTTCCAACACGTTCTCATTCCTGTCGCCGACCGTCGTCGCCATGTTCAGCGAGTCAAACGGTTTCGGGCTGACGCCGCCATGACGCGTAAAAAAACCATGACGCAGTCCCAGTCCGCACATTGACTCAAACTGAATATATTTCAAACCATCCCTGGTCCGCTCCGCGATTATTGGCATAATCCATCCTTCTTCTCTAAATATGAGAGCGCCAACCACGCTGTGGAAACGCCGAAGATCAGCCCCGTCAAAACGCGCAGCTCCCAGGTCGACTCGCGCAGCCGCTCCTGCGCCGTCCAGAACGCCGGAAGAAACTGACTCCCTCCGTCAATCGCCATCGGCGCGCATCCGCAAAAAATCCAGATCCAAAACGGAATCGGACGGATCCGCCGCCGAAAGATCAGGAAGCCCGCGGTAAAAATCGCCATTCCGCCGATAATCGCCAAATCCCGCTGGCAGAGCGCCGCTTTATACCCGAAACGATCGTCCCCATAAAATTCCCCCGCCGCGCGGTAGATCGGTTCGCCGCTTTCGAGAACACGCTCATAATTCATGCCGACCGACGCTCCCGCCAGCGCTAACGGATAGACGCGCTGCGCGCCGAAGAGAAAAAACGACCGATATCCTTTTTCATGACAGATCGGACGATAAAGCCAATAACCGACCCGCGCCGCGCTATGGAACCCGTTCTTCGCCAGAATCGGCGGGACGAACGCGCCGAACCAGAGAACGATCAATCCGCCCAGCAGCAGCCATAAGAAAATCCGCCGTTTCCGGCGCGGTAAGATGTCACCGCGCCCTGCGCCGTCCAGGATCGAACCGCTCAACTGACCACTTCAATTAACGTCCCGACCGGACCGGAAACCGTCAGGTCGCCGGGATCGTATCCTACGACCGGATTCGTCCAGCGCCAAACCCATTTCGCCACTTCCGGTTTAACGTTGACGCAGCCATGCGAACGCGGCGTCCCATAAGCGTTATGCCAGAAAACGCCATGGATCGCCGCGCCGCCGGTCGCGAAGAGCGTATTCCAGGGAACGCCGGGCGTGTCCCAGCCGCTCCCGGTCAGCGAACCGGCCATATGCAGCGAGATCGATTTTCGCCAGGGATGATGTTTCCCGACCGGCGTCGAATAATTATCGGTAACGACGCCGTCGTTGGTATATAACGTTCCCGACGAGACGCGGCTGAAATACACTTCCTGCTCATTTTCATAGGCGGTCATCGTCTGATAACTGACGTTGACCAGGATCCGTTTATTCTCGACTTCAGGCGAAATCGGCGCAACTTCCTCCGGCGTGATCCGCCGGAACGCGCGCGCGTCGGCGTAAATAATATCTCCGAACGAACCGATTTTCTCGTTCGCGCGGTACAGCGTCGTCGTCCCATCGGAAGACTGGCGAATTTCGTCGATCCAGAAAACCTGCTGATAATAGAGCCGCGGATTATGGTCCTGGATCTCCTGGTACCAGGCCGATATCGGTTCCGCGCCATAGATAATTCCCACGTATGGAACCGTGACCTCGGCCCAGAAGCCAGGCCCCGTCGACGAAGGCGGAAGTTCAGTCTCCGGCTCATTCAATTCGATCTTAACCAGCTGGACCCCCGGCGCGAACGCGTACCCATACGGCGTTTCATACCAGGTCGACGTATACGTTCCGGCGACATCTTCGCCGACGACCTCGCGATAAACCGGGAACAGCGTATCTTCGTAAACGATCTTATTAATCTCGGCGGTCGCGCTCGGGCGAACCCGAAAATTCAGGATCCCCGACTGACAATTTCGCCCCAGGAATTCCGCGTCGGGAAAGCTGTCAAATTGATCCTGCGCATACGTCGCGGAAGCGGTCTTCGGCAGTAAGAGAAGCCCGCCCGCCATCAGCGTCGTTTTTAAAAAATCTCTCCGCGATAATTTCATCCGTTATTCTTTTCCCCTGCGCGACGATTCGCGCTCAAAATCGCGTTTCGCAATCTCCTGACGTTTATCATAATTCTTCTTCCCGCGCGCGACGCCGATTTCTATTTTCGCGTACCCGCGCGAAAAATAGATCCGAAGCGGGACGATTGTCAGCCCTTTCATCCGGACCTGATCCCAGAGCTCGCGAATCTCCTTTTTATTCAGGAGCAGCCTCCGCTCGCGCAGCGGTTGATGATTGAACCGGCTGGCGGGATCGTACGGCGAAACGTGGCAATTGATCAGCCAAGCCTCGCGCCCGTTTTTAATCTGAACGTAGGCTTCGCTGATGCTGACCTGTCCGGCGCGGATCGATTTAATTTCCGTCCCCTGAAGCGCCAACCCGGCTTCGTACGTTTCCAGAATAAAGTATTCGAACCGCGCTTTCCGGTTCGTCGCGACAGTTTTCTCACCCATGCACTCTATTTTAGCACAACGCCGCCGCAGCGTCGGGCGCCGCGTGCGGCCCTGTTTCCGCCCGGTTCACACTTCCACTGAATGCGCCGAGGACCTCGCGCCGAAGGCTGAGGGAGGCTGAAAACGGCGGGGCGTCGCTTAATAACGGAATCCCGCCCAAACTGCGGCGGGATTCCGAACGGCTGCGTTCGAGCTCAGGCCTTCCTGAAGAGTTCTTTTTCGATCGCGGCCTGATCCAGCTTCTTCATACAGAAGAACCAATCGTAGCAATGCGTTTCGCCGCTTTGATCTCCCATGCGCTCCTTCGCAACGCCGCAGGAACCCGCGGGCGGAACGATCACGTCGTCGCCCGGGCGCCAATCCGCCGGCAGCGCGACGTCGAACGCATCCGCCGTCTGCAAGCCGACGACGACGCGGTACAATTCGTCGAAATTCCGGCCAAGGCTCAGCGGGTAGTAAATAATCGTTCGGATAACGCCCTTCGGATCGATAACGAAGACGGCGCGAACCGCTCGCGTGCTGCTTTCGCCCGGCTGGATCATCCCGTATTTCGTCGCAACTTCCATCGTGATATCTTCGATAAGCGGGAACCTGACTTCAACGTTCTTCATTCCCTTATATTCAATTTTTTCGTTAATTGTACGCAGCCAGGCGATATGGCTGTACAGGCCGTCGACCGACAGGCCGACCAGCTTCGTATTAACTTTCGCGAATTTCTCTTCGAGCGACGCGAAGGTCATGAATTCCGACGTGCAGACCGGAGTAAAGTCAGCCGGATGGCTGAACAGGATAACCCAGCTGCCGCTGAAGTCAGCAGGGAAATTGATATCGCCCTGCGTCGTAACGGCGTGGAAGGAGGGAGCTTTATCGCCAATACGCGGCATCATCACAACTTGATTTTCAACAGATTCCATGATTCTTCTCCATAACTTATGTGCTTATAAAATTTCTTTCGACCCGTCAGGATTACTGACTGCGATCGACACGATAGAATAACTTCTAACTTGTAATGATTATAACCTGGCTGGCAGGAATGTCAACTGGAACCGCAGAACTGATGACAGCCGATTAAACACAAAAAAAAGCGCAAACGCGCGACCAAAAACCCTTGACAATATAGAATTAAAGTTCTATAATTTGAAATATGAAACCGCTCGCCGCTATCCAACCGCAGCTTCCGCTTCCGTCCGACCGGCAATCAGGATTATACACCATTTCCGGCCCGCATGCGGCCGGGACGCCGCTGCTGCAGCTGGCCGCGCATCTCGCGCTGAACCGGACCGTCCGAATCCTCGACTGCGGAAATCGCGGCGACATGTACCGGATCGCGAAAACGCTGCGCGGCCTGACGCCGGATCCGGCCGCGGTGATGAGCCGCGTCCTCCTGTCGCGCGCGTTTACCTGTTATCAGGCGGAAGCGCTGCTCAGGAACAGCCGCGACCTGGCGCGGACGCCAATCCTGGTCCTGGATCTTCTCGCGACGTTTTTTGACGAAAGTGTCGGCACGTCTGAGATCGGCCGCCTGTTCCGCGATACGCAGGATCACCTGAAAACGATCGCGGCGCAAAATTTCGTTATCGTCAGCGTCAGCCCGCCCGGCGAAGCCACGGCGGAACGCGCCGCCCTCTGGAACGGGCTGACGCGGCTGTCAACAGGATTTATCCAACTGGATGAGCGGAGCGAAGCGCGGGACGGCGAACGGGTCCGGGAACCGCCCGCGGACCAGCTACCGTTATTCTAAATAAAAAGACAACTTCTGGACACTGAGGAGGAAAGAAAATGGGAAGAACGATCCGATCCGCGTCACAAACCTGGTATGAAGAAGAGAAAGCGTTAGCGCGTTTTGCACGCGCGCTGCGGCGCGAAGATCAGCGCTGTTTAAGCGAATTGCTGGATCTTTCCAGGCTGCATATCGCCGAAGCCTCTTACGCCGCCAACCTGTATCCGATGGATATCTTTCTGATCAGTATGCTGATCGAAACGTATAAGAAACTGGTCCGATCGGAAGCGAAGGTTTCGGAACTCTGCGCAAGGCTCGGAATCGAAGCGCCGCAGGAACGCGAACTCCCGATTTCGACCGATATTCAATCCCTGATCGCCTCGCTCGGAGACGCGGAGGACTGACCGGAATGAACGAGACCTCCCGGGGCTGGCTTCTGGATCTTTATGAAGATGAAAACGACGGCGTCCGCCTCTGGTTCATCCTTGAAGACGGAACGCGCCGAATGTTCCGGCAGCCGTTTCAAGTCGCGTTTTACCTCGCCGGCGCGACGGACCGGCTCCATCAATGCTGCCTTGAGCTGCGAAACGCGCCGGGCGTACTGAAACTCAGCCGCGCCGTCAAGCAGGACGTTTTCAAACCGGATCCGATCTGCGCTTTAGAAATATGGACCGATAATCCGACGCGGCAGGCGGCGCTCTTCCGCCGGCTCAAAAAACGCTACGCCGAGCTGACGTTCTACAACACCGATCTCCCTGTCCAGATTCATCACGCCGCCCGATACGGAACGTTCCCGCTGGCGTACTGCGAGCTGCGTTATGAAAAGGAAAGCCGGACGCTGGAAACGATCCGTATCCTGAATTCGCGCTGGGACGTCGCGCCGGTCCTGCCGCCCCTACGCGTCATGACGATCGAACCCGACCGTAACCCGGCGCAGGAAGCGCCGCGCTTTCTTCGGATCGAAACGGCCGGAACCCGTCCGCAGCGCGTCAGGCTCGCCGAGCGGAAAAAAATTATTCCAGCGCTGAATCAGGCCATCGCCGCGCAGGATCCCGACCTGATCCTGACGCAAAATGGCGACGACTGGCTGTTTCCCTTCCTGCTCGACGTAGAAAACGAGCGTGCGGACGCCGCGCCGGCGGAAAAGCTCGTGATCAGCCGCGATCCCGAACGCGGGGTCCAGAAAAAAAAAGAAACCAGCTATTTCTCCTATGGGCAGGTTATTTACCGCAGCTGTGAAGCGCATCTTTTTGGACGCTGCCATATCGATACGCAAAACACACTTCTCTGGAAAGATTACGGGCTGGACGGGACGATCGAAACCGCCCGCGTAACCGTGCTCCCGATCGAACAGGCCGCCCGCGCTTCGTCGGGTTCCGGAATCTCCGCGATGCAGATGCTGACCGCGCTCGAACGCGGGATCCTTGTCCCGGAGCAGAAGCAGCAGGTCGAAACGATTAAAACCGGCCCCGAGCTCATCCGTTCCGACCGCGGCGGGCTCATCTATCAGCCGGTCACCGGCTTTCATACCAACGTCGCGCAGCTCGATTTCACCTCGATGTACCCCGCGATTATTATCAACAGCAATATCTCGCCGGAGATTCCGCTCCCGGACGGACTGGAAGCGGCGTCGCCGGAACTGGGCGTCGTCCCTGCGACGCTGAAACCGCTGTATGAAAAACGCGTTGAACTGAAACATAAGCTCCTGACGATCCCCGATAAACACGGAGCGCTCTGGAAAAGTTACGCCGCCCGGGCTTCCGCGCTGAAATGGCTGCTGGTCGTCTGCTTTGGGTTTCTCGGCTATAAAAACGCGCGGTTCGGACGGATCGAAGCGCACGAAGCGGTAACGGCCGGCGGGCGCGAGGTCCTGATGCGCGCGAAGCAGGTCTGCGAATCGATGGGTTTCCGCGTGCTGCATATGTACGTAGACGCGCTTTGGATCGCGAAGCCCGGCTGCCGAACGGTCGCGGATTTCGACGACGTCCTCGCCGAAATCTCCCGCCAGACGCGGTTGCTGATCTCGTTGGACGGGATTTATCGATGGGTCGCGTTCCTGCCGTCGCGCGCGAACGACCGCGTTCCCGTTCCGAATCGATATTTTGGCTGTTTTCAGGACGGGAGCCTGAAAATCCGCGGGCTGGAACTCCGCCGGCATGACAGCCCGCCCTGGGTCGCCGGCGTCCAGAAACAGATCCTGAACGTTCTCGCCTCCGCCTGGGACGTTCGGCAGATTTCCGACCTGCTCCCGAAAGCTTTCCGGATTTTCGTCGACGCGCTGAATTGCCTGAACGAAGGGAACGTCGCGATCGAGGAATTGATCCTGACGATTCGGATCAGCCGCGAGCCCGAAGCGTATAAATCGCCGACCGCCGCCGTCCGCGCCGCGATGCAGCTTCAGGAACGAACCGGGAAACGCACGGCGCCGGGGCAAAAGGTGCGGTTCCTGTTCGTTGAAAGCGAATCCGGCGTTTATAACTGGGATCAGCCGATCGAGCAATATCCGCCCGAACCGATCGACCGTCCGAAATACCGCGAGCTGCTAGCCCGCGCGGTCGGCTCGGTTCTTTGGCCATTCGGCATTAAAGCGAAAGATCTCAGCGACTACGCAAATAATTCATTGCAGCTGCGCTTCGAGGGTGTGTAAACTTCGCGGCAGCAGCGCTTACCCGCATACCTACATTAAAGAAAAACCGTGTCTTCTACAGACTGGAAGACACGGCCTTGTCGTTTCGGGTCCCGGCGAAAGCTTATTCGGGAATCTGCGTAAACGTTGGGACCGGCGTCGGCGTCGGCGTTACCAGATTCACCGGAATCAGCAGGACCTGACCGGCGCGCAGCACGGCGTTCTCGTCCTCAAGCTTATTCAATTGGATAACTTCTTCGAACGTTGAGTTAAAGTTCGAGACAATTTCCCGCAGCGAATCATTCAGCTTAACTTCATACTCGATCTGCTGTCCGGCGCTGTACTGGCTCAACGCGATCGGCGTCTCCGTCGGAAGCTCGGTATCCGGTCCCGGAATAATAATCTCCTGCCCCGGAGACACGGAACAATTCAGCATCGTAAATCCGTTGATCGCCAGGAAAACGTCCATCGGGACCTTGAATTTTTCGGTCGCGATATACCAGCAATTATCGCCCTCTTCAACCGTGTACATCTGCGGACCTTCCGGCGTCGGCGTCATCGTTACCGTCGGCGTCATCGTCTCCGTCGGCGTAATCGTCGGCGTCGAGGTCGGAACGGTCGGCGTCATCGTCGGCGTTTCCGTCGGCGTCGGCGTCGGGGACGCGAACAAATCAGAGATCATCCGAATCGGATTAAAACTGAACCCGCTCCCGGGCGTCGCTTCCGCGCTTATCCCCGTCTCCGGGTTCACGGAAGAATTTCCGCCCATGAACCAGAAGTAAATCAACAATACGCCGCTGGCAAAAATAATCCCCGCCAGACCCCAGATAATAAAAGGCAGAAGTTTTCGTTTCTTCTTATACGACTTGATTACATATTGTGGGTTGTTTCGTCTCGCCATGTCCGCGTCCTTTCGTTCAATCGGGGCCCCCGATTCGCTTTCTCTTCGTATATTTTACACAATTGCAGGCAGTTTGCCAACCGGTCAGCGCGCGTTCGCCTTCATCAGCTCGCGTGTCTTCCGAAGCGTCTCGCGCAAATACTGCCCTGTATACGATCTTTCGACAGCCGCGACTTCGTCGGGCGTTCCGGTCGCGACAACCTCTCCGCCGCGAACCCCGCCCTCGGGGCCCAGATCGATAATGTAATCCGCGACTTTAATAATATCCAGGTTGTGCTCGATGATCAAAACGGAATTCCCTGCGTCGACCAGCTGATCCAGCACGTCGACCAGCCGGTGTACGTCGGCGGCATGCAGCCCGACCGACGGCTCGTCAAGAACATACAGCGTCCGTCCGGTCGCCCGCTTCGACAGCTCTTTCGCTAATTTGACCCGCTGCGCCTCGCCGCCGGAGAGCGTCGTTCCGGCCTGACCGATCCGGATATAGCCCAGTCCAACCTCCTGAAGAACGCGGAGTTTATTCCTGATCGGTTCGAAAGCGTCAAAAAATTCAATCCCCTCGTCGATCGTCATATCCAAAACGTCAGCGATATTTTTCCCTTTATATTTGACCTGAAGCGTTTCATTATTAAACCGCTTCCCATGACAAACGTCGCATTCAACGAAAATATCCGGCAGGAAATGCATCTCGATCTTGGTCACGCCCTGCCCTTCGCAGGCCTCGCACCGTCCGCCATGAACATTGAACGAAAACCGCCCCGCCGAATACCCGCGCAGATTACTTTCCGGCAGCCCGGCAAACAGCTTCCGGATTTCGTCGAAAACGCCGGTATACGTCCCGGGGTTCGATCGCGGCGTCCGTCCGATCGGAGATTGATCGATGTCGATAACCTTATCAAGATAGGAAATCCCTTCGATCTTCTTAAATTTACCCGGCGTCGTTTTCGCATGGTTCAAATCGCGCGCCAGAACGTTATATAAAATATCGTTCATCAGCGTCGACTTTCCGCTTCCCGACGATCCGGTAATACAGACCAGCTTTCCCAGCGGAATTTCGACGTCGATGTTTTTGAGGTTGTTTTCCGCCGCTCCAATGATCCAAAGCGATTTCCCATGTCCTTCGCGGAGACGCGCCGGAACGGGAACGACCTTCCGCCCGGTAATATAATCGGCGGTCAACGAATCCTCATGCGCCAAAATTGACGTCAGCGGCCCCGAGGCGACGACATTTCCGCCGTTGACGCCCGCGCCCGGGCCGATATCGACGATCCAATCCGCCGCTTCGATCGTATCGGCGTCATGCTCCACGACCAGAACGGTATTGCCCTGGTCGCGAAGCTGTTTCAGCGTCATCAGCAATTTATCGTTATCGCGCGGATGGAGCCCGATCGACGGCTCGTCCAGGACGTACAGGACGCCCATCAGCCGCGAACCGATCTGCGTCGCCAGCCGGATCCGCTGCGCCTCGCCGCCGGAAAGCGTCCCCGCGGATCGGTCCAGCGTCAGGTAATCAAGCCCGACGTTGACAAGAAACTCGAGCCGGTTATGAATCTCTTTAAAAATCTTATCCGCGATCTGATGTTCCCTGTCGGAGAACATTTCATGATCCTTCTCGATCTCGGAAATCCAGCGGTACGATTCGGCGACGTTCTGTTCCGTGACTTCGATGATATTCGTATTCTTAACCGTGACCGCTAACGACGAAGGGCAGAGCCGTTTCCCACCGCAATGCGGACAGGGCCTGACCGCCATGAAATCGGCAATCCGCGTCCGGATCCATTCAGAATTCGTCTCGCGGAAACGCCGCTCCAGGTTGGGGATAACGCCTTCGAACGGCGCTTCGATCGAAGAAACGCGGTTGTTTCTCCCTGAAAACTGCATTTTTATTTTCCGCGCCTTCGAGCCGAAAAGGATGACGTTCTGCTGTTCCTTTGTCAGCTTACCGAACGGCGTCGTCAGGTCGAATGCGTACGCCGCCGCGACCGCTTGCAGCTCCTGCCAGGTGTACGACATGTCGCCGTTCGACCCCGCGTGCCATTCAAGAACACGGATCGCCCCGTCCTGAAGCGAAAGACTGCGATCCGGAACGATTAAATCCGGATCGATTTCCTGCTTGAATCCCAACCCCTGGCATTCGGGACACGCGCCGTTCGGCGTATTAAACGAAAACGAACTCGGTTCAATCTCCGGGATCGAAATCCCATGGACCGGGCAGGCTAAAAATTCGGAGAACGCGTGGTCGACGGGAGGCTCCTGCGTCAGGTCGCAGACCGTCATATAGCCTTCCCCAACCTTCAGCGCGGTTTCAACCGAATCCGCCAGCCGCGTTCGGTTCTGCGCCGCTTCCTCGTCGGACTCAGCCGCGCGGATAACGATCCGATCGACGACGGCTTCGATCGTATGCTTTTTATAGCGATCGAGCGTGATTTCTTCGTCGAGCGAATAAATCGTCCCGTCGATCCGGACGCGGACGAAACCACCTTTGCGAATCTCGTCTAAGACGACCTGATACGTTCCCTTCCGCGCGCGAACGACCGGCGCGAGAATCAGGAGACGCGTCCCGTTCGGGAATTTTTCAATCTGCGCGATGATCTCGTCGGAAGTCTGCTTGAAAACCTCCCTGCCGCATTCGGGACAATGCGGAACGCCGACCCGAGCGAAAAGCAGCCGCAAATAATCGTAAATTTCGGTAATCGTGCCGACCGTCGAGCGCGGGTTGCGGTTCGTTCCTTTCTGATCGATCGAAACCGCCGGCGAAAGTCCTTCGATCGCGTCGACATCCGGTTTATCCATCTGTCCCAGAAATTGACGCGCGTAAGAAGAAAGCGATTCGACGTAGCGCCGCTGACCCTCGGCGAAAATCGTATCGAACGCCAGCGACGATTTTCCCGACCCGGAAAGACCGGTAATAACGACGAGTTTTTCGCGTGGGATCTCGACAGTAATATTTTTCAGATTATGCGTCCGCGCCCCGATGACGCGAATGGTATTCAAATCAGTCATAAACTCTTTTATCGTTTCCTATCCGCGAATTATCCGAACGATTGAAGCGCAGCGCGAATCCGGTCCTCGACCGTCCCGGGCGTATCCTTCGGGATCGACTGGACGGCGGCCTGCGCCTGAACCAGACTGTAGCCAAGCGCTGTCAGCGCTTCTACGACCTCGAAATCGACCGCGCTCGAAGGAACGTTCTCCGAAAACGCGCCGCTTTCCGCCGGAACCTTCCCTTGAAGATGGAGCAGGATCTTCTGCGCCGTTTTTTTTCCCACGCCCGGAACGCGCGAAAGCAATCCCGCCTCCTCGCTCGCGACCGCTCGCCGGATCGCCGCAGGATTCAACGTCGACAGGATCGCCAGCGCCATTTTCGGACCGACGCCGTTCGCGCCGATCAGGAGCTCAAAATATTCCAGCTCCTCTTCGGTCGTAAACCCGAACAGCAGCATTGCGTCCTGCCGAACGATAAACGCAGTAAATAAAAACAGCTCTTTTCCAATTTCAGCGTTCGAAATCGTCTCGATCGGAGCGAATACCTGCAGGCCCAGACCCTGAACCGAGACGACAATCGAATCTTTTTTCTTCCGCTGAACGATTCCCTGAATACTCGCGATCATAGTTACTTTCTTAAATGATAGCCCCGCTGAACGTTATACGCCTGATACAGCATGACGCCCGCCGCCACCGCCAGATTCAGCGAGTCGCAGCTCCGCAGCATCGGGATCCGCGCGACCGCGTCGCAGTCAGCGATCTGCGCTCCGGTCAGGCCTTCCCGTTCCGACCCCATCATGACGATCGCGGTATCGGGTATATCAACCTCCAGATAATCCGACGCCGCGCTGTCGTCCGTCCCGATCAGGCGGATCCCATTTTCCCGTTTCCAGTCTAAAAACGCGCCGTACGCGGCCGTCACGATCTTCTGGGTAAAAACAGCGCCCATCGATCCGCGGATCGCGCCGATATCGTACGGGCTGACCGAATCGCCGATCAGGAAAACCCCACGGCAGTCCACCGCGTCCGCCGTCCGGATCATCGTTCCCAGATTCCCGGGATCCGCGACCGAATTCAGCGCCAGATACAGTCCCGGTTCGATCGCTAAATCCGCGAAGGAAGCCGATCGCTTACGCCCGAGCGCCGCGATTCCCTGCGGATTTTCCTTGATCGAGATGGATCCGAACGCAGCCGCGCTCAGCGTTAAAACTTCAATCCCATTTTCAGCCGCCTCGCCGACCAGATCCGCCGCAAAATCGCTTCGAATCAGCTCCGGCGCAACGATCAGCGTTTCAACAGCGCAGGGATCGGCGCGGAACGCCTCGCCAACGATCCGTGTTCCCTCCATATAAAAAAGCGGCGAATCCTTCAGGTATTTTCGCTCTCGAAGCCTGCGAATCTCTTTAATCCGGGCGTTGCCGGGGCTCTGAATGAAAACGTTATCCATTCATGACCTCCAAAAAACGATAACTATGCGCACAGCATATCGCGACCGCCAACGCGTCCGCCGCGTCGTCCGGCTTCGGGACCTGATCAAGGTTCAAAATCGCCCTGACCATCAGCTGAACCTGTTTCTTCTCTGCGCCGCCGTAGCCGACGACCGACTGCTTGATTTCCATCGGCGTAAACTCGGCTAAAGGAAGCTTTGCCTGAGCGAAGCTCAGGAGAATCACGCCGCGCGCCTGTCCGACCGAAATCGCCGTCGTGACGTTTCGCCGAAAAAACAACTTCTCCACCGCGCCGTATTGGGGTTGATGGAGAAGTATTTTCCGGGATAACGACTCGTACAGCGTTTTCAGCCGGTACTCCGGCTTTTCGTGCGCCCCGGTTGCGATCACGCCATAGTCAATCGCCGACAGACTCCCATCCGCGTCCTGAGTTACGAAGCCATAACCGGTCAGCGCCGTCCCGGGGTCTATTCCCAGAAATATCATCCGAAATTAATTATCGGATTCCAGCGCGGCGTAAACCTCGTCAGAAATAGTCAGGTTGTGATAAACCGTCTGGACGTCGTCCATATCCTCCAGCGATTCGACGCAGCGCAGAACCTGCAGCGTGTCCTCAAGCGATAAATCCACCGGCGTATTCGGGATCATCTTCAGCTGAGCTTCTTCGATATGCAGGTTCGCTTTCAGCAGCGCGTCGGAAAGAATCTTGAAATTCTCGACCGGCGCTAAAATCTCGATCCCATCGTCGGATTCCTCGATATCGTCGCCGCCGTTTTCGAGCGCCAGCTCAAAAACCCGATCGAAATCCAGATCGTCGCCAGTCAGGAGGAAGAACGCGCGCTGGGTAAACTGCCAGGCGACCGACCCCGATTCGCCGAGCGAACCGCCCGACCGGGAAAGCTGGTGCCTGACGTCAGCGACCGTCCGATTCTTATTCTCCGTGACACACTCGATAATCAGCGCCGAGCCCTTCGGACCGTACCCTTCGTAAACCGTGTTGGTAAATTCGACGCCGTCCTTGGATTCGCCGGTCCCGCGTTTGATAGCGCGATCGATGCTGTCCTTCGGCATGTTATTCGAACGCGCCTTGTCGATACTCAGCCGCAGCTTGAAATTCGTATTGGCGTCGCCGCCGCCTTCCCGCGCTGCCAACGTAATCTCTTTAGCCAGCTTCGTAAATAACTGACCGCGCTTCGCGTCCCCCGCGCCTTTCTTTCGTTTAATCGTAGCCCAATGTGAATGTCCGGACATAGTTTAATCCTCTCAAATAATTAAGAATCAGACTTAAGTTTTTCAGATCGGTTTTGCGCCGAACTCATTTTCTAAGAAATAAGCGCTATAATTATACTGAAAAACGGGCCGGACCGCCAACCTTTGGAGAATTTATAGGATTCATGCGGACAGAGACGGCGGGGCGGAAAAATGACCTTAGCCGGACTGCTGATCGGGTTTTATCAACCGGACAGCGGCGCGATCTTCCAGGCTTTCTTCGGCGAAACTCTGCGATAAGATTCTGCTGCTGAATCAGGCGAGAGCGAAAGCGATCGGAGCGCACGCGAAGCTGATGGCCTCTTTAGCTTTGTATAACCGGATGTTCACAGGGCAAGCGGCAATTTTTACGATACGAACCGCGGCAATTCGTCAGATCGCCGCGGTTGGGCCTGATACGACCGGATTGACCAGCCGTCCGATTCCCTCGATCGACGCTTCAATAATATCGCCCGATTCGAGCTTCGCCGGTCCCGCCGGCGTCCCGGTCAGGATCACATCCCCGGGCTCCAGCGTCATGATCGACGAAATATACGCGATCAGCGAATTCACCGGGAAAATCATGTCGCGCGTCGAGGCCATCTGCCGAAGGTTGGAATTCACGCTGCAGCTGATCATCGCGTCCGCGGGCTCGAATTCGGTCTCGATCCATGGGCCCAGCGGGCAGAACGTATCGAAGCCCTTCGCACGCGCCCAGGTATCGTCCTTCTTCTGCAAATCGCGCGCGGTAATATCGTTTCCGATCGTATATCCGAAAATATACGATTTCGCCGTTTCGGCTAAAACGTTCTTCGCGCGTCGCCCGATAACGATCGCCAGCTCGCTTTCATGTTCCACCTGCGCCGCGATCGGCGGCAGAACGACCCCTTCGCCCGTCCCGATCACCGCGCTGACCGGTTTCAGGAAAACCGTCGGAACCTCCGGAAGCGGACGGTCGAACTCCTTCGCATGATCGACGTAGTTCCAGCCGACGCCGATAATTTTTCCCGGAAGGATCGGCGCTAACAGCCGCACCTTTTCGAGCGGCGTCCTGGCTTCCGCGCGGCGATATTCGGTAAACATGTTCCCTTCGATCTCGCCGACCCAATCCTGATAGATCCAGCCGATCCGAACCGTTGATTCGTTATTTTCCACGTAGCGAATAAAGCGCATTTTGCACCTCAGATCATTCCGCTGTCTAAAACCAATCCTTACGATAGAAGAGAACGACGACCGCCAGCGTAACGGCCAACGTCACAACCGCCAGGATCGTCGGCATGTTCGGGTTATGCTGAATGATCGGGGCGAAATTAACGTTCATCCCAAAAAAGCCGGATATGATATTCGGGATACTCAGGATGATCGTCACCGACGCCAGCAGCTTCATCACAACGTTCAGGTTGTTCGAAATGACCGAAGCGTACGCGTCCATCAGGTTGGCTAAGATTGACGAAGTAATATTCGTCATGTCGATCGCCTGCGTATTTTCGACCAGAATATCCTCCAGCAACTCGACGTCTTCGTCAAAGCGCCTGATTTTTTCATACTTGGATAAACGGTACAGCGCAAGTTCGTTCTGCTTCAACGCCTGCGCAAAGTAGACGTAGCATTTCTGATACTGGAGCAGCGCCAGCAACTCCGTATTGCGCATCGAGGCATAAAGCTTACCTTCCAGATCATCCAAAACTTTCGACATCTCACGAACGTCATCCAGAAAACTCACGGTCGCGCGCATCAGGATCCGAAGCGCAAACCGGTTGCGTTTCGTCGTCGAAATTTTCGCCGCCTGACCCAGTTCAAAGATCGAAATAATTTCCGATTCTGTCGCGCTGATCGTCACGATATACTTATCAACGATAATAATTCCCAACGGGATCGTAATATACGGGACCGATTCGTCCGATCCGACATAATGCGGAACGCGAATGACGATCAGGATCGTCCCGTCGTCCTCCTCTTCAACGCGGGACCGCTCGTCGGCGTCGAGCGCGTAGGTAATATAATCGAGCGGAATCCCCAGACTGACCAGGAGCTTTTTCTCGTCGGGGGTAGGCGCTACCGCGTTAATCCAACAATTCGCGACAGGCTCGTCAATTTTTTCCAAATCGTAATCCTGATTCTTATAATAACTGAGCATGTTCTACCACCCTTATCGTTCTAATCTTTTTTCAGACAACAAAATAATTCTACTCGACCGGCGATAGTTTGACAACGTTAAATGGATGGGTTTCATGCGTGAAAACATCATGCTCAGACAATAGAAAAGGGCCGCTCCGTCAGGAGATTTCCGCCGCTGTGAACGACTGGGCCGCCCATTAATCCAGAGCGGGCGCAGGAACGGAGCTCAGCTCGACCACATGACTGCAGATTCGCAGCGGCGCTTTCCGATGCGTAATCATGAGGATAATTCTATCTTTGGCAATGTTTTCTTTCAGTTTAGAGATAATCTCGCCCTCCGTCGCCTCGTCCAGCGCAGACGTAAATTCGTCGAGGATCAGGAAATCGGCGTCCTTATACAGCGCGCGGGCCAGCGCGATCCGCTGTTTTTCGCCGCCGGAAAGATTCTGACCCATGTCGTCGATCCGGAAAACCTCCGGATCAGCGTCCTGAAACCCATCCAGCTGAACGTCCCGCAGGACGCGCCGGAGTTTATCCGGTTCGTCATCGTCAAACGCAATGTTTTCTTTCAGCGTTCCCTGAAAAATAAACGGCGACTGGTCGATATAGGAGAGCCTCCGATAAAACGAATCGCGGCTGATCTCGCGAAGCTCGCTCCCGTTGATCTGAATCGAGCCGGAATATGCGTCATGCAGCTTCATCAGGATTTCCGCGAGCGTCGTTTTTCCGCTTCCCGACGCGCCGATGACACCGACGATGTCCCCTTTCCGGAGCGCGAGCGAAAAATGATCGAGGACCGGCGAACCCGGCGCATAAGAGAAGGACAGGCCTTCCAACCGGATTTCCTGAACGGACTCGATTTTTTCGCCGCGATCGCTTTCTTCCGCCGGTTCGGGTTCTAAAAATTCTAAAACGCGGTCGACTACGCCTAACGCGACCTGAAGTGACGTAAAATAATCCGCGAGATTATTCATCGGCTCGTAAAGGAAGCTCAGGTAAAAATAGAACGAAAAAAGATTCCCGAGCGTCATTCGCCCCGACGCGACCTCGACCGACCCCAGGATCAGGATGATGATCGGGAGGAGCGTCGTAAACAATTTCCCGATGCCCTCCGAAAAAGCCGTGTATCGTTTGATCGATTTTGAACAGGTCTCGAAACCGTCCGTCTGATCTTCAATCCTTTTCAGGAAAAACGGCTCCCGCTGAAAAATTCTGATCTGGAAAAAGCCGTACAGGATTTCCCGGATCCCCGCGTTGAGATCGGAAAAAGCTTCCCGCTCCTTCCGGCTGTTCGTCTGGATCTGCCGCTGGGTGGACTGCAGGAAGACCACGTAGACCGGAACGACCGCCAGGATCACGAACGATAACCGCAGCGAGATCGTCGTCATGAACCCAAGGACCAAAGCGATCCGGAGGATATTCAGCGTCAGCATCGGGAACCCGACCCCGATCTTCCCTGCGACGACCGCGCCGTCGTTCAGGATCCGGGAATGCAGGTCCTTCTGCTTCTCCCGGATCAGCGCCGGGCTTTTCCGGAAAGCGCATTCCATCATCCGCAAGCGAAAATAATCGCCATATTCGACGCTGAACGAATGCCATTCGTAACTCTGCCAGACGTCCAATAAGATATCGAGAATCCCGAGAGCGAAAAGAAACGCGCCGTACCGAAGGATCGCCGCCAGCGGTTCGAGCTCCTGAACCTTCGTAACCAGGTTTCCGAAAAGCGCCGGCAGGACCGATCCCACGATAATTTCCAATCCGCAGAGACCCGTCACGTAATACCGCCGCAGCCGGTACGGCCCGATATAGGATTGGATTTTAAGCAGCTTCCGCCAGGAGTTCATCGTCACACCGCATAAATACTTCCTGACCAGTTTTAATAAAGCCCTTTTCTTCCAAGTAATCTATAAGCTTATATATTTCATTGACACAAACATTAAGCTCGCGCGAAATATGTAAAATTTCATTATTTGAGCTAGCCTTACTTTTTTTCAGAATATTAAATATCTTATAACTCATAGAATTTAGTTTTATCGTTGCTAAATTCTTTGTATTTACAATAATATATACATTTGATTCGGGATTTGCGATACGGCAAATTGCATTCCAGTATATATTATTATATTTTTTTGCATTAATACTATTTAAATATCTCTCACATTCTATGACCCGATGAACACCTTTACAAGAAAGAGGACACGGAAAGCATTCGCTCTTAAAATAACCGCAATCCTTGCATGGCTCCAGATTCATATAAGCATCACTTTCCATAATTGCAAAAGGAAGCCCATTTTCTTGCCTATCCCAAACAGCATCGAAATGATTTTCGGGCGAAATTTCGAAAGAACATTTATCTATTTCCCCAACATACAATCTATCACAAGCAAATAACCTGCCTCTATTATCTAAAAAAGCAAAATTAATACCAGCGCCACATCCATGTCTGACTTTCGGGAAATCCTTATTTAAAACAATTTTAGAATAGTCATATGCAAGTGGCATTACAAATTTTGGAACAATTGACAGTTTATCTTTCAAGTCAGGATATCGATCTGCAATTACGTTAATTGCAGTGAAAATTTCTTCTTGGGATAGCGACTTACCGTTACCCTTCGCATTCCCAGATTCGATTAGTTGCAGAAAATTCAGCTGATTAGCTTTTAATTCTAGAGATAAATCTATGATTTCATTTATTAAATGCGAATTATCTTTCGATAATACAGTATTAATAACTAATAATATATTCTTGTTATTTTTTGCTTTTGCTTTATTGAGTATTTTAACAGCAGCAATTATTTTATTGAAAACATTTCTTCCTCTTATGCTATCATTGACCTGAGAGTTAGGGCCATCCAAACTAATAGTAACATCATGAAGAAAGTTAAAATTCATTAAATTGGATATGAAATTATCATTCAATTTTATTGCATTTGTATTAAAACCAAAAGAAATCTTATGCATCTCTAATACTTGAAGAATTTCAAAAAAATCTTTTCGAGTGGTTGGCTCGCCGCCCAATAAATGCATTGAGGAGACTTCATAATGTGATTCAATATCGCGCAAAATTACATCTAGTCGATTTGCATCTATTTCATTGTCGAAATTCCCAAGCAAATCTCCATTTATACAATATGAACAAAAAAGATTGCATTTATAAGTACAATCCCATTTAATTGACAGAGCCATACCAAACTCCTTATTCCTGCTCGGCCATACGTTACTTGCAACTGTAAGAGATGGCCGAGCAAGCAAAATTAACAGTAATTAATAACTATTTCGGAATTAAACATTCGTTGCATGCATTACCATCTGAAGTCTCGCAATTATAAGAACGAGCAACATCTTCAAACGTCAACATGATAAACCTCCTTTCCATATTTCCGTCGCAAAACATATCTACAACTAATTTAAGTATAGCTAAATCCATCGCCTTGTCAAGGGGAAAATCGATTCAAATCGGATCGCCAAAAACGCCGGAAACCTCTTTATAATTAGGGCGAGGAAAAACAGGATGAATTTACTTCAAACTTCTTCGCCCAAAGGTTCGTCAGCGCGGAACCGGCGTCCGGGTCTCCCGGGCGTTCGGTTGCTCCTGACCTTCGGCGCTGCGCTGCTGGTCGCTGCCGGCTGCAACCTGCCGCCGGCCAACGTCACGCCGCCAACCACCGCGAGCGGAACGGAAGCCCTCGCCGAAGCCGACCTGATGTCCACCGCGCAGGCGCAGGTTCTCAGCGAGCTCCCGACTCAGGAGCCGCCGACGCCGACGCCCGGCCCGACCGAAACCGCGGCGCCTCCGACCGCCGACCCCAACCAGAAGCCGCCGGAGCTCCCGGAAATTTTCGTCTCCGAATTGCTGAACCCGCTCGACGTTCCGCATACGTATGAAAAAGACGTCTGCACGTTCCTGAAAAATCGCTGGGACGCCGGAAAAGCAGCTCCCGGAACCGCCGTCATGGTCGTCATGTATCATTCGATCGTCAAAGGCGACGATTCGAGCGTCAGCTTTGATAATCAGGTCACCGCTGAAAAGCATAACCAGTTCATGGAAGATCTCAAAGCGCAGGGCTTCGAAGCGATCGACATGACGCAGTTTGTCAACTTCATGTACAACAACGATTATATTCCGGAACGCTCCGCGCTGATTATTTCGGACGACCGTCATCGCGAAGGCTACTGGCGGGATCATTTCAAGCCTTACTATGAGAAATACGGCTGGCGCGTCGTCAACGGCTGGATCAGCGCCCCGGACACGGGCGCCGACCTCTGGGCCGAGAACCAGAAGGTAGAACAGGAAGGCTACGTCGACCATCAGGCGCATGGCGTTATTCATAATATCACGATGAGCGACGCGTCGACCGACGAGTTCCTCTACGGCGAGCTTCAGGGCTCTGTCGATAAAATCCAGGAATACTTCGGGAAAAAGCCGATCGGGATTATCTGGCCCGGCGGGAATTTCGGTTTCCGTCCGATCGAAATCGCCAAAGAAGCCGGATATAAAGTCGGCTTCACCGTCAATCCGCGCGGTCCGGTCATGTACAACTGGGTTCCGCTGGTCGACGAAAGCGACCCGACGCGCCCGTCCTTCTTGCCCGACGGGAAACAGGACCCGCTTTTCGTCATCCCCCGCTACTGGAACACCGACGGAAGCTACCATATCGATACCGTCCGCCAGCTCAGCAAAGCGGCTCAGGATTACATCTACGCGAATCGGGAAACCGAAATCGCCTATTATAATATTGTTTGCGCGCCTTCGTCAGGCCCACTCAAGGAGACACCATGAGCGAAAAAGATCCGAACTGTATTTTCTGTAAAATCGCCGCCGGAGAAATCCCCGCGGACGTCGTCTATGAAAACGAATCAGCGATCGCGTTTAACGACGCGTCCCCGAAGGCCCCGGTTCATGTTCTCGTTATCCCGAAGAAACATCTTCCATCGCTGCACGCCGCCGGGAATGAAGACCGGGAGCTGTTAGCCGAACTGCTCTTTGCCTGCAGGAAGATCGCGGAGAAGACCGGCGTCAGCGAAAGCGGATACCGCGTCCTGACCAATATCGGCGAGGATGGCGGCCAATCGGTACGCCACCTGCATTTTCACGTCCTGGGCGGACGGAAGCTCGGACTCGACGTTTAAACGGATCGTCCCGATTTCAGGCTGCGAATCGAATGAAACTGCTGTGGAACCGCTTTGCGCTGATTCTGGCTGGCTGCTTCCTGCTCGCTGCCTCCGGCTGCGCCCTGTTCAGGCAGCCGGAAAGCCAGATCGCGACGCTCGACCTGAGCCATTCGATTCAGACGCTGACCGCGGCGGCTCCAACCGCCGCCGAAACGCCGACGCCTTCCGCGATCCCGGTCCCGGAGACCGCGGCAGGTCAAAACGAAGCGGCGGTCATCCTGATCCCGCTCAGGACCGACGATCCGAACGCAGAGCCGACGCTGATACCGACGTCGACGCCGAAACCTGCGGCAGAAAACAAAGATGGAAGCGATCAGACCACCGCCGTTCAGGAGGCTCTCGCCGACGGCGGCGTCTATAATCGGAACGGCCGTCGTCCGACGCATCCGGTTTTCCGCCTCGAATCGATTCCGACGCCGCGGACCGAAGACATCACTTACACAGTCGTTTCCGGCGATTCCGTCGCGGCGATCGCCAACGTTTATCAGGTTCCGGTTTCCGCGATTCAGGATCGGAACAATCTCGCCAATCCGGAGCTGATCCAGATCGGGCAGACGCTGATCATTCCTGCGGTTGAACCGGAAGCGCTTTCGATCGGCTCCGCGATCGTCCCCGACCGGGAAATCGTCGACGGGCCGTCGACGTTTAACCCGGAGACATTTTTATCCGACTATCCGGAAAACCTGCTGACGAATTATATCGAACCGACGCCGACCCCTTATCCAACCGCGGAACCCGACGATCCGGTCCTGCCGACCCCGGTTTTCAACGCGCGCGGCGGTCTCGAAATCCTGAACGAAGTCGCGCTCGAAAACGCGGTTAACCCGCGAATCCTGATCGCGCTCCTGGAATACCAGTCGCAGACGATTACGAACGATCCCCCCAGGCGCTTCCTGATCGAGGATTATATCGGCGCGTTGGGCTGGCGGACCTCGCTGGATCATCAGCTTTCCTGGGCGGCGAACACGCTCAATTTTGGCTATTATCAATGGAAGAACAACCGCATTAACCAGTGGATATTAGCGGACGACAGCGTCGTCGCCGTCGATCCGTCGGTAAACGCCGGAACCGCGGCGCTCCAATACTTATTCTCGAAGCTTTACGGGCGTGAAGACTGGATCAACGCGATCGGTCCCGACGGCTTCCGCGCAACGTTCGAATCGCTTTTCGGGACGTTCTCCGACGCGGAGCTCAGTCTTCACGACCCGCCCGAATCGGAGCCGGAATCAGCGCTCCCGTTCAGGGCGGAGGACGAATGGTTCTTTTCTTCCGGGCCGCACTACGGCTGGGCGTCGGGCTCGCCCTGGAGCGCGATCGATTTCGTTCCCGGCGACGCGATCGGCTGCAGCGCCAGCTCGTATCCGGTCACGGCGGCCGCGGACGGCCTCGTCGTTTATTCCGACGCGGGGCTCGTTGTCGTCGATCTGGATATGGACGGCGACGCCCGGACCGGTTGGACGCATTTGTATCTTCACGTCGGATCGAAGGATCGCGTCGCCTTAAACGCGCGCGTCCGTCAGGGCGACCCCATCGGTTACGCTTCCTGCGAAGGGGGCTTCTCTTCCGGAACGCATCTTCATTTCGCGCGCCGTTATAACGGGCAATGGATCCAGATCGACGGGGCGAATCCGCTCGTCCTCAGCGGATTCGAAGCTTTTTCGACCGGTACGGTATACGACGGATATTTAGTCAACGGCGATCAGGTCGTCGAGGCATGGTACTATCAGAACGATGCGAACCGGATTGACCGTTAAACAGCGAGCCGCGCTGACGCTGATCGGTTTAATGTGCCTGGGGGCGACCGCCGGCTGTCGGATGACCCGGGTCGCGTCGTCGCCCGAACGCCTGACGCAGGCGGCAATTCGCTATGAACTCACGAAAATCAGCCGGGAAACCGAACGGCCCTTCTACGAGACGCGGTCCGCGGCGTCGATCGCGAGCGGCCCGAGCCCGACCCTGACGCCGCGCCCGACCGCTGCGGCCGCGGTTTCGCCCGATCCGATTCCGCCGACCGAAACCGCGATCCCGATTATCGCGTTCGACCCGCCGGCCGCCGTTCCACGCCCAACGGGAACGCCGCGGAACGTTTTTCCCTCCGACTTGAGTATTACCTCGGAGCCGATTTACCTGTCTCCCGTCCCGGACGATCCCTTCCTCGTTCCCGGCGCGGAACATTTCGCTCAAAGCGAAGCGACCATTCCGCCAACCGCAACGCCGCTCCCCGATCTGGACCTTGCCAGGAGCGAACGAAAAATCTACATCACCCAAAACGGCGACACGCTTCAAAACGTCGCCGCGCGCTTCGGGACCGCGCCGGAACGAATTTCGGCGCTCTTCCCGATTCCCGGTTCGCGCTTCCTGAATCCAAACCTGACGTTATTCGTCGAATCGCCGTCAGACCGGCAGTACGAATCAGCGGTTAAAATTCTCCCGGACGAATACATTGTTTTCGCGTCAACCGCTTCAAATTATGATATCGAAAACGAAATCCTGAAAGCGGACGGTTTCTTAGCCCGCTACACGGAAGAAACTTCGACCGGGACGCGTTCCGGAATCGAAATCGTCAGGCAGGTCGCTCAGGATTATTCGATCAACCCGATGATCCTGCTGGCGCTGATCGAGTTCCGGAGCCACTGGCTTTTCGGCGAGCCGAACGGCGCCGCCGAACGCGATTATCCGGTAGGGTGGCATGAAACCGCTAACAAAGGACTTTACAAGCAAGTAGCCTGGGCGGCGAACACGCTTTCCGCCGGATACTACGGTTGGCGCGGGGGAACGCTCAGCGAAATTCCCTATTACCGGAACCCAAAACCGATTCAGCCAATCTATTTTGAACCTTCCTTGAACGCTGGATCGGTCGCGATTCAATACCTGTTCGCGCAGCTGTATGACTGGCAGGACCTCGACGCGGCGATCTACGCTGAAACCGGCTTTCTCAGCGTCTTCACCTCTATTTTCGGCAACGTTTGGGATACCGCCGACCCGCGCGGGATCGGGCTCAACGCCGACCTCGAGGTCCCGGTTATTACGCTTCCCTTTACGCCCGGCGAACGCTGGGCGCTGACCGGCGGGCCGCATCCAGTCTGGAGCACGGGAACGCCTTGGGGAGCGCTCGATTTCGCACCGCCATCGTCGGAAACCGGCTGCGCCAGGTCGGATCGCTGGGTCCGCGCGGCGACGGACGGCGTCGTGACGCGCGTCGGCGTCGGCGTCGTCATCGTTGACGCCGATTCTGATTTCAACGAACAAACCGGCTGGGTCTACCTGTATCTGCATGTCGCGACCGCCGAGAAAGTCCCGGTCGGGACCGTCCTCCATGCCGGCGATCCTATCGGTCATCCTTCCTGCGAAGGGGGGAACGCGACCGGATCGCACCTGCATCTGGCGCGAAAATATAACGGGGAATGGATTTCCGCGGCAGGGCCGCTCCCGTTTAACCTGAGCGGCTGGATCCCGTACAACGGTCCGGTTCCGTACCTCGGCGGACTCATCCGGAATAACGAAATTTCGGTCGCGAACCCATATGGATCAGGTGAATCGCTGGTCTACTTCTAAGCGACCGCCTACGGAGGCGAGCGGAAACCCCCGCGCGTATTTCTCGGACCGGATCGTTCCTTTCCTTTACGAAGCGATCGCCTATGCATGGTAGGATTAATTCGCTATGAAATTATCAAGCCCCGTTTTTTATCCAAATCGTCCAATCCGCACCCTTCTCAGGCTCGTTCTTTGCGGGTTGATCCTGACGGGCTGCACCCCGATCAGCCCGCCGACGCCAGCGCCGCTTGAACCGACGCCTCCGGGAGCGGTTGAGCCAACCCCGCCGCGTCCGGAAGAACCGGCCCCTCCCGGCGCCGACGATACAATAGAAATCCTGATCGAACCGTTCCGTTTCATCGAGCAAAACAACCCGTCCAGAGCAATCGACCCCGGACTCCTGATTCAGGGCGACGCTGCGTCAAGCGGCGACGAAACCTATACCTTCGCGCAGCGGCCCCGTTATCTTCCCGGCGAACTCGTCGATTATGTCGCGCAGCCCGGCGATACCGTCCCGGCGTTGGCCGCACGGTTCAACACGACCTCGGATGAAATCATGCGCAATAATCCGATCATCCCGGCCGACGCGACGACGATGCCGCCCGGATTCCCGATGAAAATTCCGATCCACTATCGGAACCCATGGGGAAGCGCATATCAGATCCTCCCCGACGCGCTTTTCGGCTATGGACCGTACGACGTCGGCTTCAACCCACGCGCAGAAGTCGACCGAAAGCCGGGCTGGTTTAAATATTATTCAGCGTATGTCAGCCAGCGGAGCCGCCGCGGCGGCGAAATCGTTCAATCGATCGCCGATGACTATTCGATCAGCCCGAAATTACTGCTGGCTATTCTGGAATATCTGACTGGCGCGCTGAGCGAACCCCGTCAGCCGGCGGAACAGAAACTGACCGGCGTTTTCGGGTTCCCCGGCGTCAATTCGCAATCGCTTAACGCCCAGTATAATCGCCTCGCCGATTACCTGAACGCCGCGTTTTACGAGTACCGCGAGGGAAGGATGCTGACGTACGAGCTACGAGACGGTCAATATTACTGGGCCGACCCATGGCAGAACGCCGCGTCGATCGCGCTGATGCAATACTTTTCGCGCGTCCTGGAACCGGACGCCTTCTTCAGGGCGATTGGCCCCGACGGCTTCCGCCGGACGTACGAAACGCTCTGGGGCGAGATCCCGCCGGACGCGGTCACGATAGAAGGCAGCCTGACCCAGCCGGAGCTCCGCCTCCCGTTCGAAGACAACCAAAGCTGGGCGTATACCGGAGGGCCGCACGCCGCCTGGGGATCAAGCCAGCCTTACGCCGCGCTCGATTTCGCGCCCCCCTCCTCGAAAACCGGCTGCACGCCGTCGGATCTCTGGGTCGTAGCGCCCGCGGACGGAACCGTCGTTCGAACCGCGACCGGGTTGGTCATCCTTGACCTCGACGGCGACGGAAGCGAACGGACCGGCTGGAACCTCCTCTTTCTGCACCTGCTGACCACGTCCATCCCGCCTATCGGGACGGTCGTCAAAACGGGAGATTACCTCGGCCATCCCTCCTGCGACGGGGGACGCTCGACCGGTACGCACGTTCATATCGCGCGGAAATATAACGGCGAATGGGTCTCGGCGGGGGGGATCCTCCCGTTTACGCTCGACGGCTGGCACGCCGAATACGGGATCGGGCCTTACGTCGGCTACCTGAAACGGCATTCAGCTATCGTAATCGCCAACTCATCCGCCGATGTCTCCAGCCTGATCCATCGCGGTCCGGCGTACGTCCCAACGCAGACGCCAACGCCCAAACCGCGCAGCACAAGATAAAAATGATCCGTCGAACGCGCGCTTACGCGATCGAAACCCGCGACAGCGGCCACGTCGGCAGCACGTCGAAATCCTCAGCCTCAAAAAGCTTCTTCTGATAACGCTGGTAACCAGCCGCGCCAATCATCGCCGCGTTATCCGTGCAATACTTCAATTTCGGGATAAAAACCGGGAAATCGCGCTGGCTCTCGAAGAGCGCGCGGACTTCGGCGTTCGCCGAGACGCCGCCGGCGACGACAATCGCTTTCGCCCGTTTTATTTTCGCCGCCTCAATCGTTTTCCTGAAAAGTGTATCGGCGATCGTACGCTGGAAGCTGGCCGCCAGGTCGGCGACCGGGAGCTTCGCTTCCTTTCCTTCTTCCGTCGCCGCCGACAGGCCCTGAACCGTTCGCAGCACGGACGTTTTCAGACCGCTGAACGAAAAATCGAACGGGTTATCGAGCTTCGCCCTGGGGAAGCGGAACGCCGCCGGATTTCCGCCTTTCGCCGCCGCCTGAATCGACGGGCCGCCCGGGTACGGAAGTCCGATCAGCCGCGCCGACTTATCGAACGCCTCGCCGGCGGCGTCGTCCAACGTCCCCCCCAGCCGCTCGTATCGCAGGTGATCGCGGACAAAAACGATCTCGGAATGCCCCCCGGAAACGAGAAGAACGATCAAGGGGAACTCCGGCTCCGCGGACGTGTTTTCTCCCTCGTTGAGGAGCCATGCCGAATAGATATGGCCCTCAAGATGATTAACGCCAATTAACGGCTTCCCGGTCGCGAGCGACAGCCCCTTCGCCGCGTTGATCCCTACGACAAGCGAACCGGCGAGCCCGGGACCGCGGGTTACCGCGACCGCGTCCAGCTCGTTATAATTCAGGTGCGCCTTCTGCATCGCTTCTTTAATCACGGCCGATATGACGACGACATGCTGACGCGAGGCAAGCTCCGGGAAAACGCCGCCGAATTGCTGATGAAGCTCGATTTGCGACGCGACGACGTTTGATAAAATCCGCCGTCCGTCCACGACGACCGCCGCCGCCGTTTCGTCGCAGGAGGATTCGATCGCTAAAATACGGACTGAAGGCCTGTTCATGCCGCTGATCATTTCTCAGGCCGTCTCATACGGCGGGACGTCGATCCCGAGCTGATACGGGTAGGGAGCGAAATAGCGCGCGTCGCCGTTCTCGTCGATATAGAAGGTATCTTCTAACCGGATCCCGAACGGAACGTCCCCGTCCGGGAAATACAGCCCCGGTTCGATCGTGAAAACGGTCCCGGGGCGAAGCTCCGACGACTTCGGATCTTTTCCGCGCATAAACGGCGGTTCATGCACGTTCAGCCCCAGCCCATGGCCCACCGAATGAACGTACCCGTTCGTACACTTCGCGTCCTTCCGGATCGTCTCGTACCCCATCTCTTCAAACAGGTCGCACGTTTTATCCTGCAGCTCGGAAGCGATCTTCCCCGCCTTCGCGAACGCCACGATTTCATGATGCACCTGCCTGACGCGGTCATACGCCTCCTGCAGCCATTGAGGCGGCGTTCCGATATACCAGGTTCGCGTAAAATCGAAAAAATACCCGCTCTCCCGACAGGGGAAAAAGTCAAAGACAATCGTCTTTCCGGCCTCAACCTGAGCTTCGTCGTTCCCGGCGTTATGCGGAACGCCGGCGTCGCGGCCAATCGAAAAAATCGTTCCTTCCGGATTTTCGGCGCCAGCCTCGGTCAGCATGAGATTGATCATGCGCTTGATTTCGCCGATTCGAACCGGCTCGCCGCTCCGCGTTACCAGCTTGCCGTCCTTAACACGGCATTCCCGGATAAACGTGTTAATTTTTTCCACGATCCCCGTGACGACCTCGCCCATCGAGCGGATCGCCGCCAGCTCGCTTTCGTCCTTCTGATAACGGGCATCCGCCAAAGCTTTATCGCCAAGCTCAGCGTCGACAGTATACTCCGGAAACGCCTTACGAAACGCCTCGACCGCGGCGAAAAACGCGCCGAATTCAAAGCGGCCGGAAAACGCGACCGTTCCCCGTTCGACTCCCGCCGCGATCAGGACCCGACGGAGCGTCGCCGCCTCGCCGTTCCGAACCGGGCTCCCGTCCGATCCGAGAATCTCGCCCCCGGGAAGCGTTTCAATCCCCATTCTTTTCATCCCGGTTTTCGCCGCCGTGTCCCGTTCCATCGTCCGATAAAACAGGATCGGCTCCCCGCCGCGCGGAATCACCACATACGCCTTGGTAAACATATTTGAACCGGTAAAGTAATTCATCGACGGATTATGCGAGCTCATCCCCGCGACGACGACCGCGTCCAATCCGTACCCTTCCAATATCGCAGCTAATTCAGCTTTCATTGTTAATCCTCTTCGTCTGTATCTTTTATATTATTTTTATTCAATAAGTCGCTCATGCGCAGCAGAAGTTCAATCATGACAAACCCGCCGACCGTCATAAAAATTACCGCCGGCGTCAGCGCCCGTCCAACCTGGAACCAGAGCAGAACCGCCGCGACGATCCCGACCGCGAGCGATTCGCGAACGACCGAGACGCTGTCGATTTCGTCCGTCGGGGAAAACGTCCGGTAAAGCCATCCAAGAAGCGGAAGCGCAGCCCCGGTAAAAAACGTAATGACCAGAAAATACATCAGACCGCGCTCCGGCAGCTCCGGGAGCCGCTCCGTCACCAGCCATACCAGCGCGTATGCCGACAGGACCGCGAGAACCAGTCCCAGAACTAAAAATGAACTTAACCGACGCATCATATTCCCCAGCAAAAACTATTATAATCCTTACAAAGCGACTCGGCGTCCTCCTTCCATAATTTGCGGCCGGTTCAGCGGCGCGCGATCGCAAAAATAAAGAGAATCAAAGAGAATTACGGAAAAGACCGCGTATGCTGTTAGGAATTGATATCGGAAATACGAATCTGACGATCGGGCTCTTCGAGGGCGCCGAAATTATCATGCGCTGGCGGATCGCGACCCATCGCGACATGATGCCGGATGAATACGGAATGCAGTTCCGCTTCCTTCTCGAGCATAACGGGATCCAGCCGCTCTCCATCGAAGGAATCTGCATCGCGTCCGTCGTCCCGATCGTCACCGGGCGCGTCGTCGACGCCTGCGGCTACTATCTGGATCGTCCGATCGTCCTGGTTGATTATAAAGGCAGCCTGGGGTATGAAATCCTGATCGATAACCCGCGCGAACTGGGGCAGGACCGGATTATCGACGCGATGGCCGTCAGGCACCAGTACGGTTATCCGGCCTGCCTCGTCGATTTCGGGACGGCGACGACGTTCAACCTGCTGAACCGCGACGGGAACTATATCGGCGGGGCGATCGCCCCCGGGATCAACACGTCGGCCGCGGCGCTGACGCAAAAAACCGCCCAGCTCCCGACCGTCGCGATCGCCCGTCCGCCCTCCGTCGTCGGAACCAACACGATCGATTCAATCCAATCCGGTCTGTATTACGGATATATCAGCATGGTTGAGGGAATGGCCGCGCGCTACCGCCGGGAAATCTCGCCGGACATGAAAATTATCGCGACCGGCGGACTGTCGAAAGTTTTAGCGAAAGATACCGACGTTTTTCATGACGTCAACCCATGGCTGACCCTGACCGGACTTCGATTATATTGGGAAAGAAATAAATGAACCCTGTCTACAGAAAACGAATTATTCTCGGCGTGACCGGCTCGATCGCGGCGTACAAAGCCGTTGAAATCGCCTCGACGCTGACGAAGATGGGCGCGCTCGTCGACGTTATTTTATCCGCGGGCGGCGAAAAATTCGTCACGCCGCTGACGTTCCGGTCCGTAACCGGACGCGCTGCCTGCACGAATGAAAGCCTCTGGACGAGCGAAGACCATGTCCCGCATATCACGTTGGGACATACCGCCGACTGCGTCGTCGTCGCCCCCGCTTCGGCGAACGCCATGGCGGATATTGCGCTCGGGAGGGGCGATACGCTGCTGCCGCTGACGATTCTCGCGTCGGACTGCCCGCTGCTGATCGCGCCGGCGATGGATGGCCATATGTACCAGAACCCGGCGACACAGGCGAATATCGAAACGATCCGGCGACGCGGCGGAATCTTTATCGGCCCTGAATACGGGCGCTTCGCTTCCGGGATGACCGGACTCGGACGATTCTCTGAGCCGGAAAAAGTCGTCGGGGCGATCCGCTACCAGCTCTCGCGTCCCAACGATCTTCGTGGGAAGAAAATCGTTATCACGGCCGGGGGGACGCGCGAAGCGCTCGATCCGGTCCGCTTCCTGACGAACCGATCGAGCGGGAAACAGGGCTTCGCGCTGGCTCAGGCCGCGCTCGACCGCGGCGCGGACGTCACGCTGATTACGACAGTCGAAGCCCTTCCCGAACCCTACGGCGCAGCGATTCAGAAAGTCGACTCCGCGAAGGAAATGCTCGCCGCGGTTCTCGAAAATCTTCCCGGAGCGGATGCGTTGGTCATGTGCGCAGCGGTCGCGGATTTCCGACCCAGGGCCGTTGCCGCTCAAAAGATTAAAAAAACCGGGGAAAGCCTGACGGTCGAGCTGGAAGCGACGCAGGACGTTCTCCTCGAAGTCGCGAAAACCCGCTGCCGATATCCCGGGCTGAAAATCGTCGCAGGCTTCGCCGCTGAGTCTGAGGATCTCCTCGTGAACGCGGAAAAGAAAATGAAACGGAAGCGTCTCGACCTGATCGTCGCCAACGATATTTCTGCGAAGGACCGCGGAATGGGAGCCGACGACAACGCCGCGACGATTCTTTTCGCCAGCGGAACGCGAAAAGAAATCCCGCTGATGAAAAAAGACGCGCTCGCCGCCGAAGTGATTGAAGCGATCGCCGAAAAGCTTCGGTAACCGGCGAAAAAGCGGGAACCTTTCGCGCCTGGATCGCGTCCTGAAATTAAGTCGTTCAAATCCAACACGAACCGCTTAGAAAGCGGAACGCTGAATCATAAAAAAGGAGTCGTACCCATGAATCTACCCTGTTATCGTAAACTGATCCGTTTTTTTCTTCTGACTTCTCTGGCACTGGCGCTGACCGGCTGTGGAAGCCGTCATAACGACCGTCCTTCAGGCCTTGCCGCGCCGGAATCCGCTTTTCTGGAAGCCGGGCAGGCCATGGATTGGAATTACGACGAATCCGCGTCGATGTCGGAGAAAAAGTCCGCTGATCTGGCCGGATACACCCCTGACACGCCCGCCGCAGCCGAGGGATCCGGTATCGAGCGCATGATTATTAAAAACGGGACGATCTCGATTCAGGTCGGCGACCCAGCCGCAGCCTCGGATCAGGTTCGCGCGATCGCCGCGGCCAATCAGGGCTACGTCGTTTCCGGATCGGTCTATAAATCCTACGCAACCGATAAGCCCGAAGCCGACATTCAGATTCGCGTCAGCGCCGATTTATTCGAAAAAGCGATCGCCGAAATCGAAGCGCTCGTCGAGAACCCGGGAAAAGACATCCTGAGCAAGCGGGTCTATGGCGACGATATCACCGACGAATACGTCGATCAGGAATCGCGCCTGAAAAGCCTTGAAGCGAAGAAAGCCAAGCTGGAAGAGATCATGGAATCGGCGAAAACGGTCAAAGACACGCTTTCCGTCTATAACGAAATCGCCGACGTCAACGAGGAAATCGAAATCAGCAAGGGCCAGATAAAATACATGGAGCAAAGCGCGCGGCTGTCTTCGATCTCGGTTCAGATCCTCTCGATTCCCGACCCGATCGTTATCGCCGGGAACGAATGGAACCCGAACGATACGGTCCGGGGCGCGGTCAACGACTTCATCAATACCGGACAGGATTTCATCGACGCGCTGATCTACTTCGTCATCGCGGCGCTGCCGTACCTGCTGATCATTATTGTCCCGCTCATCCTGATTTTCCGTTGGCTGATCCGCCGCGGGAAGCGATCGAAAAAGACCGCCGCGCCGTCCGTATTAAACGATACCGACAAACCGAACTGAATTTACAGAGTAGGCTCAGGGCGTTGATGCAATCGCGCCCTGAGCCCCGTTTTCACGTTGCTTTCGAAAAATAATGCGTCCCATGCAGAAAAAGCCGTCCGAGTTCAAGCCCGATCCTGAGCTCGTCGTCTATCGCAAGCATTTAGCCGCCAAAGAAGCGGAATTCGTCCCTTTCCCTTCCTTCATCGACGCGCGGATCAGGCTCCGCCTCGCCGAACGCGGGATCTTCAGCGTCTATCGTCATCAGGCCGAGGCGCTGACCGCTGTTTATAACCATGACGACGTCGTCGTCGCCACCGGGACGTCGAGCGGGAAGAGCCTCTGCTACCAGGTTCCAATTCTTGAGCAGGCGCTGCTGTCGCCGGTCGACTGCGCGCTGCTGATCTTTCCGACGAAAGCGCTGACGCAGGACCAGCTGACGACATTCCGTCGCCTCCTCCCCGAATTCCGTTCGCAGATCGCGGTCTTCGACGGCGATACCGACCCGCGATACCGGAGCGTTATCAAGGAAAACGTCCGGATCCTGCTGACGAATCCGGACATGGTCCATTTCGGGCTCCTTCCGTTTCATCCCGGCTGGGCGCGCTTTTTCCAGAACCTGAAAATCGTCGTCGTCGACGAAGCGCATGTCTACCGAGGCGTATTCGGTTCGCATGCCGCCAACGTTTTCCGGCGCATGAACCGAATCTGTTCTTTCTACACGAAAACAGCCCAGCCGCACCATTACATTTTAGCGTCGGCGACGCTCTCAAACGCCGGAGAGCTGGCGGAAAAGCTGACCGAACGCCGCTGTAAAGTTATTCTCAACGACCAGAGCGGCGGCGGCGAACGGGATATCTATTTCGTCAACCCGCCGATCGTCAACCAGGAATTCCATCTCCGGGCCGGAAGCGTTTTTACCGGCGCAAGACTCGCGCGCGAGCTGACCCAGGCCGGACGGCAGACGCTCGTCTTCCTCTCCTCGCGGCAGTCGGTCGAATCGGCGGTCCGACGTCTCCGCGATTTCGGCGTCCCGGCGCAAGGCTATCGTTCCGGCTACCTCAAGTCCGAACGGCGCGAAATCGAAGCCGGACTGAAATCCGGGGAAACCCGCTGCGTCGCGGCGACGAACGCGTTGGAACTCGGGATGGATATCGGCGGGATGGACGCGGTTCTTTCGATCGGCTACCCCGGTTCGATCGCCGCTTTTTACCAGCGTCTCGGACGCGCGGGACGGAACCGGCGCGATTCAATTTTCTTTTTCGTCCCGTCTCAGAACCCAACCGATCAGTATATCGTTTCGCATCCTGAATTTATTTTCAGCCGCAGCGTCGAACCGGCGTTGATCGATCCGGATAACCTGCTCCTCCTGTACCAGCATCTTCAATGCGCGCTGTTTGAGCTCCCGTTCGCGGCCGACGAACGATTCGGCGGTTTGTCGCTCGACGCGACGCAGGAGATCCTCGATTATTTTCGAACCGCCGGCATTGCCCATTTCAGCGGCGGGCGGTATTACTGGATCGCCCCGGACACGCCGCAGCGGACCGTCTCCCTCCGCAACAGCGGTCTCGACCGGATTCATATCCGAAGCGAAAACCGCATGGGAAAGCTCGAAAAAATCGGCGAAATCGACCGTTCCTCCGCTTACTGGATGATCCATCCGGGCGCGATCTACTTCCATAACGGCAAGGCATATCGGATCGAGGAGCTGAATCTCGACGAGAATTCCGCGCTCGCCGTTCCGACGGTTCCAACCTACCTGACGCAGGCGGACCAACAGCGGCGGATCTCGGTCAATGAAACCGAACGCGAGCGTGAAACCGTAAACGGAAAAACGCTGATCGGGTCGGTTACCGTTACGACACAAGTCGTCGGCTATAAAAAAACCGATATCGAAACCGGCGAGTCGCTCGGCGTCTTCCCGTTAGAGCTTCCGGCCAATTCGATCGACACAAAAGCGTTCATCCTCATCCTTTCCGCCACATTCCGCGACCGGCTCCGGGACGAAGGCATCTGGACAAATGACGCGAACGACTACGGCGAAAACTGGCCGCAGCTCCGGAAGGCCGTCCTCGCCCGCGACCTGAATACCTGTCAGCTCTGCGGCAGGGTCGGGAAAGACGACTTTCTTCACGTTCATCATAAGATCCCGTTCCGAAGCTTCGCTTCGCGCGAGACCGCCAACGCGCTGGAAAACCTGGCGGCGCTTTGTCCCGAATGTCATCGGCGGGTTGAAGAAGCGGTCCGGATCAAATCCGGGCTCAGCGGATTCGCGAACGCATTCCATCAATTGGCCGCGCTTTTCCTGGAATGCGACGTAAACGATTTAAACTGCTGGTGCGATCCGGAGCACTCCGCTTTCGACGGACTGCCGGCGCTTTTCCTCTATGAAACGGTTCCCGGCGGGCTGGGCTTGAGCCAAACGGTTCAGGACCGGTTCGGCGAGCTGGCGATTGCCGTCTGCGACCTGATCCAGGGCTGCGGCTGCGTCGAAGGCTGCCCCGGCTGCGTCGGCGCGCCGGGAGAGGAAGGGTTCGGCGGCGTCGCCGCGGCGCTCGCGATCGGGCGCGGCTTTTCTGAACTGGATCCGGCGCGGCCGGAGCGGGTATAATGAAGCTGATTTACAGATTTCTATCACGGAGAGTAAGACTACGATGATTTATGATTTCGATAAAACCGTCGATCGCAGCCACAGCGATTCGTTTAAATGGAAAATTTATCCGGCGGACGTTCAACCGCTTTGGGTAGCGGATACCGACTTCGAGGTCGCGCCCGAAATCGTCGCCGAAATTCAAAAACGCCTGTCGCATCCGGTTTTCGGATACGCGATTGAAATCCCAGGATTCAAAGAGACGATCGTCCGGCGTATGGCTGATCGTTACCAGTGGGCCATCAAAGAAGAGGACGTTTTCCTCGTTCCCGGGATCGTCTCCGGCTACAACTTTGCCTGCCGCGCGTTCGTCCGCCCGGGTCAGGCCGTCCTGATCCAAACGCCGGCCTATCCGCCCTTTTTCACCGGGCCGCAGAATAACCAGGTCGAATCCGTTTTGAATCCGCTCGTGTTCAACGCCGAAAGCGGCCGCTACGAGATCGATTTTGAAGACTTTGAAGCCAGGATCCGTTCCGGGAAAGTCGACATGTTCGTCCTCTGCAACCCGCAGAACCCAACCGGCCGCGTTTTCACCAGAGAGGAACTGACCCGCATGGCGGATATCTGCGCCATGCATCACGTCGTCATCGTCTCCGACGAAATTCATTCGGATATTATCTACAGCGGCGAAAATCATACGCCCATCGCCTCCATTGCGCCGGATATCGGCAGCCGCTGTCTGACGTTGATCGCGCCCAGCAAAACGTTCAATATTCCTGGATTCGCCTGTTCGGTGGGAATCATTCAGGACCCAACGCTGCGGGAACGGTACGCGAGGGCGCTGAGGGGGCTGGCTCCGCAGGTCAGCCTGCTGTCGCAGTACGGCGGACTGGCGGCCTATCAGTATGGCGGAGAATGGCTGAAGCAGATGAACGCGTATCTCGAAGCCAACCGCGACTTCGTTTTTCAAACGGTCGCAGCAGAGCTCCCGGACGTCCGGCAATCCAAACCACAGGCGACATTCTTATCCTGGCTCGACTTTTCGGAAACGAAAATCGCGGACCAGCCGTTTAAGTTCTTCCTCGACAACGCAAAAGTCGCGCTTAACGACGGAAAAACCTTCGGGGACGCGTACGGAAGCTTCGTCCGGCTGAACTTCGGAACGAACCGCGCGCGATTAAGTCAGGCGCTCGATAAAATGATCGGCGCGTACCGGAAGAAATAAGCGCCCGGTTACCACGTCGATTCCGGCATGTCAGCGCAAATAATGCCCCGTTCCAATCGCCGCCCTCGTTCCCGGCTCTTCCTCGTGATCCTGATCGGCGTGGTCGTGCTTTTTCTCTGCGCGGGCGAATACCTCGTGATCGACAGTGATCCCAGGCCCGCCGACCTGATTACGGTCCTGAGCGGGAACGATTCGGTTCGCCTCGAAAAAGCGGCGCAGCTTTACCTCGATGGCTACGCGCAATCGATCCTGCTGACGAATACCGGGCGGAATTACGGCGATTATCAGACGCCGTATAACCAGCTCCAGGTCGAGCAGCTTCAGGCTCTCAACGTTCCCGGCGGAGCGATTTTCCTTTCAGACTTTATCGCCAAAAATACCGGACAGGAAGCGACCGCGATCGTTGAGCGCATGGTTGAATTGAACGCGAAATCGGTTATCATCGTGACCGACGCCTGGCACCTGCGCCGAACGCGGATTATCTACAGCGATACCTTCGCCAATACCGGTTATGACGTCCAATACGTCGGCGCGGACCGCTCCGAATTCAGCGCCCTGACCTGGTGGGCGTCGGTTCAGGGTTGGCGGACGGTTTCAGGCGAGTACGCACGGATTATCGGCTACTATATCAAGCGCGAAACGCATATTCCCGATTATCCGATCCTGCGCTTTTTCCGCGACAGGCCGACAGCCGGGCCGGAGGAATAAAACGGGAGATAAAAAGCCAATGACGCAGCGGAAATATCCGGAACCTGACCCGGCCCCCGGAGCTCAGTTCCTGACGCATCCGTTCGAACCGTTCCACGACACGGAATCGACGCGCCTGATCCTCGGGACGTTCCCGTCGCCGAAATCGCGCGAATTCGGCTTCTACTACGGCCATCCGCGCAATCGCTTCTGGACAGTCCTTTCCGCCGTCTTCGGGCTGCCGCTCCCGGGAACGATCGAAGAAAAAAAGGCCCTCTGCCGAAGCGCGGGAATCGCGCTTTGGGACGTCGTCGGGGCCTGCCGGATCGTCGGCGCGTCGGATCAATCGATCTCCGCGACCCAGGTCAATCCAATCGAGACGCTGATTCAGGGGTCAAAGATCCAAACGGTATTTACGACCGGGACGAAAGCGTACGCTCTCTATACGAAATACTGCGAAATGCGAACGGGGTTCCCGGCGACACGGCTCCCATCGCCCAGCCCGGCGAACTGCGCGATACCGCTGGAGACGCTGATCGAGCGATATCGCGCGCTTCTCCTGGGCTCCGAACCGAGCCGGGCGCGTCCCCGCTTCAGCGCCGGTTTCGGCCGAAAGCCGGGAAATTGAACTAAAATAAATCTGTGCCCCCTTGGGGTGCGTTAAATGACAACAATTTCGTTTTAAAGGCTGATTGAAACATGGAAGCAAGACAAACGACGGCATTTTTTACAACAGGAAATAAGCTCCTGATCCTGGCCCTGCTGGCTTTCGGGATCGGGCTGCGCTTCGCAGGGCTGGCGGATTTAACCATGACCGAGCGCGAAGCGATCAACGCCTCGGCCGCGCTCGCGTCAGTCGAGCCGAATTTTCCCGCGGACGGAACGCAGCCGTTCTACCTGTTCCTGACTTCGCTCCTTTTCAAGCTTTTCACAGCGAATAACTTCACGGCGCGGCTCGCTCCGGCGATTTTCGGGATTTCTCTCCTCTTTTTACCGTTCGCCTTCCGTCAGAAGCTGTCGCCGAAAGTGCTGACGCTGTGGCTGCTGCTGCTCGCGCTCGATCCGGGATTGATCGCCTGGGGGAAGCGCGCGGACGAAGCGTCGATTGTCATTGCGCTCGCCGCCTATCTTGCCGCCGCGATTTTCAACCGCGCCAATCGCTGGATCCCGGTCCTGACCGGCGCACTACTCGCCTCGCTTCAGCGCAGCCTCCCGCTCGCGCTCGCGGCAGCCATCGTGACTACGGTCGTCAGTCTCCTCGACGCGGCGCTTTTCAATGGCGAATTTCAGCCGCACCGTAGTTTTGCCCGTGCGTTTTCGTCCCGAACGCTCTGCGTCGCGTTCGCGCTCGCTCTTCTCTTCGCCGTTTCGTTCTTCGCGAATCCCGCCGGAATCGGAATCCTCGGCTCCGGTCTCATCTCAGCGTTTAACGATGCCTCTATCCAGCTTCCCGAGTCGGTCTGGCTCCTCCTTGCGATCGTCTACGATGGGTTCGGGATCGTTTTAACGATTGGCGCGTGGATCGAAGGAAACCGAACGCAGAACCGAACGAAGCTGCTGCTGTCATGGGGATGCCTGATCGCCGCGCTGGCGCTGCTGCTCTTCAATCAGGGCGCGCTCGTTTTTGTTTTCGTCGCTCCGCTGATGACGCTGGTCGGGGCGGTCGAGCTCGACTCGCTCCTGAACCGGGAACCGGGCTGCCGCGGATTTCTGGAAAAGATTTCGATCTTTATTCCGATCGGTTTCCTCTTAGGGATCTTCCTGACCGCGAGCGTCGCAATTCGCTTCGCCAGACAGGCGAATACGCTGACGACGGCCGCCGCGCTTGGATCGGTCACGCTGCCGTTTACGCAGGCGCAGCAGTTTTTTATCATCTCGACAATCGTCCTGATCGCGGTCCTCCTGATTGTACCGATGATCCTTCGCTATTTCTCCGCCAGAAGCCTGCGCCAGCCTCTGACGGTTGGGTTCCTGATCGCCGTGCTCGCCGTTTCGATCGCCAACGCCTGGGACGCCGCCGGCTTTTCGCATCAGAACGATTCCCCGGCCTCCGCGAGCGACGCGGTTCTTCCGTTGATCGGGAATCAGAGGTTTATCGACGACAGCGTCCTGATCCCGACGCTGAACGAACTCAGCGGCAAGTCGCACCGCAGCCCGACAGAAATTCGCGGCATGGTCGTGCTGTCCGGCATACCGTCCGCAGAAGCCGGGTACCGCTGGTCGCTCCGGGCGTTTCCCAAGGTCGTTTTTTCGCCGTTCCCAATCAAGGAAACGCTCGGCGATCTCGATTTCTACCTGACCTTTGGCCAGCCGCAGCAGCTCCTGCATTCCTGCAGCGGCATGGATTTCGTCCGAACGCGAACGATCGATTTCGCCGCGCTCAGCGATCTCGACTGGCTGAACTGGGTCGTTTATCGGGACCTCCCGGCCGCGCCTGAAATCCTGACGCTCTGGGAGAAAACCTCCGCGCTGTACGCAAACTGAAAGAATACGCATGAAATCACACATGACGAAACGCCCCTCTCAAATCGCTATCGACGGTCCCGCTTCTTCAGGAAAAACCTCGGTCGGGAAACGCCTTGCTCAACGCCTCGGCTATCTGTTCTTTGATACAGGGCTCGTTTACCGCGCCGCAGCCGTCGCCGCGCTCAACGGCGGAGAAACGCTTCCCGAAAGCGACGAAATCGTCCGCCGCGTTCGCGCCATGACGTTCGAGCTGCGAAACGACCCAAGCGGCAGCGAAACGCGGATCTTCCTGAACCAGCGCGACTGCAGCGATCTCCTGCATCTTCCGGTCATCGACGCCAACGTTTCGACCGTAGCCGCGCTTCCCGATGTCCGAGCCCTCCTGACCGGCCAACAGCGCCAGATCGGCCGCCGCGGCAGCGCCGTTCTGGTTGGCCGTGACATCGGAACCGTCGTTCTTCCCGACGCAGAGCTCAAGATATTTCTCCTCGCGTCAACCGAAGTCCGCGCGCGCCGGCGGCAGGCGGAAAATATCGCCAACGGGATCGACACGACTTACGAATCTGTCCTGAAAAATATTCAGCAACGGGACGAAAACGATTCGAAACGCGCCGTCGCGCCGCTCATCGCCGCTTCCGACGCGATCCAAATCGACACGGACGATCTCGATTTGGAAGGAGTCGTCGATGAAATCCTGAAATGGGTCGGCTGATCGTCTCCGGGCGCCGACTTTTTCGATATCGTCGAACCGGACGAAAGCGGGATCAGGCATGAACCAGAAACAGCAGCAGAAAATCAACCGGATGCTCGATACGCTTTTCGCGTTTAATCCGGTAAGCCTGCGGTTGATCCTGATCGATTCGAACGGAAAAAGCGGAAAAGGCGTAAAAAAAGGAGAAAAGCACTACCCGTTTATCAAGGGAACCAACAATTCGCTGCTGGAAACGCTTGACCTGAAGTTTCTTGAAATCATGCGCAGCCAGACAGAGCTGACGATTCCGGATATATCCAAATCCGCGCCCTTCAGCGGCCTGACGATGACCGGCTGCGGCGCTTTTTTCTGTTCAATCTTCGCGAATAAAGCGTACGCGGGCTTCGCCTGGCTGATTTATCGATTGGAAGACCGCGACGAACGCCTCCCGAAGCTGACCGCGTCGATCTGCGAATGGATCGTCGACGAGATCAGCGTCTCGCGTCAAAACGACCTGACGACGCAGATGCTTGCCAATACGTACGTTGAATTTCTCGACAGCCTGAATTCGCCGGCGATGATTTATATTCCCGCTTCGTCGCTGACCGCCGCGAACGTCACCTTCGAAGCGCTGCCGCAGAAGGTCGCGTTTTATAACGCGTTCCGGGAACAGGTCCGCGGTGAACAGCGGTTCGACCGCCTCGCTGTCGATTTCCATTTTCAGCTGGTCAACCTGCTCTTCCCGGACGGGAAAACCGGAAGCCTTTTCGTCTTCGCAAACCATGCGAACCGCGATTTATTTACACGGTTCAACACCAACGAACTCGAATATTTTCAGCTCCTTGTCCAAAAAATTCAATCTCAATTCGCGATGATCGAGAGTATCGGCGCGATTTCGGTTTCCAGCCGCGAACCGTTCAATAGGGCGAAGACCGACCTGAACCGTCTGGCGAAAATATTGAAGCTTGACGAGCGGCATTATCAAAACTTCCCACAGCCGGTCGAGGGCGCGATGCAGAAAACGAACGTCCGAGATATCCTGCGCGACGTCGTTAACGACCTGCGAACCGCCGCGGCAAAAAAAAACCTGACGATCGAATGCGAGCTGGAAGAAATCGAAGGCGTCATCGTTCAGAATGGCGAAGTTCTTGGCGACCCCTGGCTATTAACCCTGGCGATCTATAATATTCTCGATAACGCGATCCGCTATTCGAAAACCGGAAGCGATCCAATCCAGGTCGGGCTGACGTTTTCGAAAACCGACTGGTATCTCGAAATCAGCGATAAGGGCCCGGGGATTTCATCGATCGATCTTGAGTCGATCCTGAGCAGCGCCAATACCGGAAAAAAGACCGAACGAATTAACGGCCTCGATTTCGTTCAATACGCCATGCGGTTGCATCGCGGGAAGCTGGAGATCAGCAGCCGTTTAGGCCAGGGAACGACGGTAAGACTGACCGTTCCGATCGTTTAAAGCCGGATTCCGGTAAGAAAGGGGCCATTCATGAAAATTGTCATCGCCGGCGGCGGCCAGGTCGGAGAAAAGCTCTGCGAAGTCCTGACCCGGGAAAATCACGACGTCGTCGTCATCGATACCGACATCGAGCGTCTCGATCAGCTCGGGACGATTTACGATATCCTCTGCGTCCATGGGAACGGCGCGGTCTTCAGCGTTCTTAAGGAAGCCGAAGTTCCGCAGTGCAGCCTGTTCATCGCGGTCTCGCCGCATGACGAAGTCAATATCCTCGCCGCGATGACCGCGAAACGAATCGGCGCCGACTACTGTATCGCCCGCGTCCGGAACCCTGAATACATGGAACAGGTTTATTTCATGCGCGACGAATTAGGGATCGACCTGATTATCAATCCAGAGATGGAATCCGCGCGGGAAATCTTCAACGTCGTGCGTTTCCCTGAGGCGGTCACAGTAGATCGGACGAAAACCGATTCGATCTGGGTCGTCTCCGTCCGGGTCCCCGGTCCTTCCGTGCTGGCCGGGCTCCAGATCCGGGAGATCAACTGGAACGCGAAAAAGTGCCTGATTGCGGCGATCGAGCGTGAACGCGAAATCCTGATCCCCAACGGGCTGACGCGGATCCGGGAGGGCGATCGGCTCTACGTTATCGGGACGGTTGAAAACCTGAATCATCTGAACGAAATAATCGGGATTAAAAAGCCGCCGATCCAATCCGCGCTGATCGTCGGGTGCAGCCGGATTACGAATTACCTGATCCCAATGCTGATGAAGATACTGGACCGGATTAAGGTCATCGACTTACAGAAAAAAGCCCTGGACCAGCTCAACGAAAAGTACCCGAAAGTCATTACCGTCATCGGAGACGGCGCGAACCTGAACTTCCTGACCGAGGAGCGGGTTCAGGATTACGACGCGATTATCACGCTGACGAATTCCGACGAAGAGAACATGATTATTTCCATATTCGCAAAGCAGAACGACGTCAACAAAACGATTACAAAAGTCAACAGGCTGAACCTGCTCGGGCTGCTGCGCGAGATGGACGACGAAACGACAGTAACGCCGCATGAAATTATCGCCGAGGAAATCCTACGCACCGCGCGCGTCCTCGACCAGCGCGGCAAAACCGATATCACCGGGCTCGTCCGCCTCGCCGGATCGCGGATCGAGCTCAGCGAATTCAGCATTCAAGCCAGCGACAAAGTCATTTACAAACCGCTGACAGAACTGAAATTCAAGGAAAATACCTTGATCGCGATGATCACCCGCGGAAAAGAGACGATCATCCCCTCCGGCTCAACCGAGATCCAGCCGGGAGATTCAGCGATTATTATTTCAACCGACCGATCGATCCGCTCCGTCGACGGCGTCCTTCAGGGAGACGCGTCTTGAACCACCGCGTTATCGCGTTCATGATCGGGCGCCTGTTGACGGCGGCGGGGTTGACGATGGCGCTGCCGATTATCGTCGCGATTTATTACCGCGAGCCGCCCGCCGCGTTCGCCGCGTTCCTGGTCCCGATGGCGCTGATGGCCGCGCTGGGGAACGCGCTGACGAAACTGCCCGGGGAAAAAACCGCTTATTTCGCCCGCGACGGCCTCGTCATTGTCGGACTGGGCTGGGTCCTGCTGACGCTCTTCGGCGCGCTCCCCTACGTCATCCTCCCAACGGGAATCAGTTTTACCGACGCTTTTTTTGAATCCTGTTCCTCGCTTTCGACGACTGGCGCGACGGTTTTCTCCGATCTGAGCGTTTTTCCGCGTTCGCTTCTTTTCTGGCGAAGTTATTCGCTCTTCCTGGGCGGGCTCGGGATCCTCGTCGTCGTCATTACCGCGCTCCCGACGGCAGGATCGACCGGCGTATATATCATGCGCGCCGAATATCCGGGAAAGAAAATATCCGGCCGCGCGCGGACCTCGGTTTTTATCTATTATCTCATCTACATTCTTATCACGCTGAGCTGCGTAACCGCGCTGATCCTGACGGGGATGCCTGCGTTTGACGCGCTGCTGATCTCGTTTTCGCTCAGCGGGACCGGCGGCTTCTTCACGAGCAACCGCGGCGCAGCGGTCTATTCGGCGCCTTCCGCCGTCGTCGTCATGACCGTATTCATGTTCCTGTTCGCGATGAATTACGGTCTGTTTTTCCTTCTCTTCACCGGGAAATTCAAAAAGCTTTTCCGGGACGAAGAATTCCGCTGGTACCTTGGGATCGTCCTGATCTCCGGGATCCTGATTTCGCTCAACCTGCGGCCGATTTACCGCGATCCGTTCAAGATGATCCGCGAGGCCTTTTTCACCGTAACCTCGATCCTGTCGACGACGTCGTTCAGTATCGCCGACGCGACGAAATGGCCCACTTTTTCGCAAATCATCCTGCTGCTCCTCGCCTTTTCCGGCGGGATGTCCGGGTCTACGACGGGCGCGATGAAAATTTATCGGATCATCGTCTATCTGAAATCCGCCGTCCGCGAACTCCGCCTCGCGGTTTATCCGAATCGGAATATTCCGATCCGCCTCGACGGCGAAATTATTCCTGATAAAAAACTATCAGGGATCCAGCGTTACCTGATCGTGTATCTGATTGTATTCTTTACGATGCTGCTGCTGACGAGTTTCAGCGCGCCGAACTTTTCGAGCGCGTTCAGCGCCGTCGTCGCGACGCTGAACAACACGGGGCACGGACTGGACCTGTTCGGGACCGCCGCCGATTACAGCGTTTTCAGCCCCTTCGCAAAGGTCGTTTTCTCGTTCGGAATGCTGATGGGACGGCTCGAAATTTACCCAATCCTGATTTTACTGTCTCCTTCGACGTACAAGAAAGGATAACGGACGGAGCCGCTGATAACGGCGCGAATGTCGAACAACTATGCAAAATGTCATAAAAATGCATGACATTTTGATGACTTTTTTATATTGCGGATGACTTAACAATAGGCTGCCGCAACACTTACAATCCACATAAGCTCAGCCGGAATGAGTTAGACATTATCTACTTATCAAACGCCATTCCATCGCGCTGTTCCAATGTTCACAGGAAAGGAGGTTGACCCCAAACGAGATCTTGACAAGGAGGGAGCTGCGCCGACGAGTCTGTTTTTACGTCCGTTCAGGCTCCCTCGTGACGCACAGTTTTATGCAGAATTGTTATATATGCAAATCTGTTTTGCTGTAACGAAAAGGAGAATTCTCAAATGTCCAAATCACGAAATAACCTGTTAAGCCTGCTGTTAGCGCTCTGCATGCTGTTCAGCGCGGCTTCCCCCGCCTTCGCAGACCTCAGCGTCCCTACTTCAGACGAAGTATCCGAACATGAAATCAGGAGCGCGGAAATTTCGCTCCAGCTTGCAACAGAAGCCGTCGTGCTGCTGGAGAACGACGGCACGCTTCCGATTGCGAAAGAAAATACGAAAATCGCGCTTTTCGGCCCCGGCGCGATTCAGACGGTTAAAGGCGGAACCGGCTCCGGTGCGGTCAACAACCGCGTCGTTTATCTGGACGGAACGAAAAAAGACGGCGTGTCGATTAGCGTCAGCGTTTTAGAAGGCTTTGAAAACGCCGGTTATGAGGTCCTGACCGCTGATTTCCTGCGGACTTGGGACGAAACGCACCCATCGCAGTCCACGGGGATGATGTCCGTGGCGCTCGCGCAGGAGGAAATTCTGCCCGTCGATCTTGTACGCGAGACAAGCGCCGAAACCAATCTCGCGATCTACGTCATTAACCGGAACGCCGGCGAAGGCGCGGACCGAACGCCGACCAAAGGCGATTATTACCTCGCCGACGCTGAGTTGGGAAACATCGCGCTCCTCCGCCTTGCGTTCGAAAAAGTCGTCGTCGTTCTTAACGTTGTTTCGATCGACGCGAGCTGGTATGAGGCTTCCGGCGCCAACGCGTTGGTCCTGATGAGCAATCTGGGGCAGTTGGGCGGCGACGCTTTAGTCAGCCTCCTTAACGGGACAGTCACGCCATCGGGAAAACTGACCGACACGTGGGCATCTTCGCTCGACGATTACCCCTCGACCAAATATTTCGCCGCAATCAACCCGGACGATCCCTACGCAAGTCATATCGAGCTTTATACGGAAGGTATCTATACTGGCTACCGTTACTTTGACAAGTACGCCGCCGATAAAGTTATTTATCCGTTCGGATATGGCCTGAGCTATACGACGTTCGACATGACCGTCGACAGCGTTGAAGTCGACGGCAGGCAAATCAAAGCAGCCGTAACCGTCACGAACACGGGCGATACCTACGCCGGGAAGGAAGTCGTCGAAGTCTACTTCTCGGCGCCCGCCGTCGAACTGGATAAGCCGTATCAGGAACTCATCGCGTTCGGGAAAACCGACACGCTCGCCCCGGGCCAAAGCCAGACATTGGAAATCACGTTCGACGCTGCGGAGATGTCCTCCTACGACGAAGAAAAAGCCGCTTACGTCATGGAAAAAGGCGACTACATCCTTCGCATCGGTAACAGCAGCCGGAATACGAAGCCTGCCGCCAGGCTGACGCTCGTCGATTCCGTCGTCACGGAGCAGCTCGCGAACCAGATGGTCCGGACGCGCCCGGGCGTCAACGTCGGCGCGGCGCCGCAGCGATCCGTTCCGCCCTACGTTCCGACAATCGATACGACCGTCGAAGCGGTTGAAGCCATGTTCCAGGAAGAACTCGAACTCTTCCGCGAGAAGATCGCCGAAGGGACTGCGCTCGACGACCCGGCGACGACCGACGTTACGATCGCGCTCGATCCGGCCGCGCTGGAAAACCGCGAACCCGTATACGCCGACGGGGTCAACGAAAACGTCCACGAATATATCTCCGCGACGACCGACCGTGTCAACGTCAGAGGATACAACTACGAGACGAATACGCCTTATGAAATCATCCGGGTCTATTTCGACCAGAACGGCGCCGCCGTAGCCGAAGAACCAGCTGAGTTAAAAGACTTCCGCGTCAAAAGCGGCAGCGAAGCCGACGGGGCAGCGGAATACTACACGCTCCTGGATGTCCGGAACGGCGTTCTGACACTCGAGGAATTCGTCTCCGGACTGACGATTTCCGAGCTGGCGAACTTCGTACAGGGCGGCAACAAGTCCCCGACAGCCAACGGGCAGTCGGCGGGCGGCGGATCGCGCGACGGCGCGGCCCTCTCCGAAGAAGACGCGAAAGCGATCGACGACGCATACGTCCGCGGGGAAGCCGGCGAAACGAACGGCTTGATGATCTCTTCCCGCCTGATCCCCAATACGACGAACGCCGACGGGCCCGCCGGACTGCGCCTGACGCAGTCCTTCGAACATGAAGGCAAAACGTACTATCAGTTCAATACCGCCTATCCGGTCGGGAACGCAATCGCGCAGAGTTGGAATCTTGATGTTGCCTATAACATGGGCGCAGCGATTGGCGATGAAATGGTCGTATCGGGCGTTACCATGTGGCTCGCGCCGGGAATGAATATTCATCGCAACCCGCTCTGCGGACGAAACTTTGAATATTATTCAGAAGATCCGCTGCTATCGGGGATGATGGCGGCGTCGGAAACCAGAGGGCTGCAGGCCAAAGAAGGCGTCGGCGCAACCATCAAGCACTTCGTCGCCAACAGCCAGGAAACATCCCGGGCCCTGTCCAATTCGTACATGAGCGAACGCACGATGCGTGAAATCTACCTGAAGGGCTTTGAAATCGCGGTCAAATCAGCACAGCCGATGGGCGTTATGAGCTGCTACAACACAAACAACAGCGTACCGGGCAGCTCCGATTATGAGCTCCTCGAAAACGTCCTGCGGAAAGAATGGGGATTTCAGGGAATGGTCATGACCGACTGGGGCGGCGCAGGGGGTTACTCCGACGCACGATCCATGCACGCCGGCAACGATATCATCATGGCGGGCCATAACACGTCCTACACGCTCGGATATATCACCGACGTTGGACCGGATATTGCGCTCGACGAAGCCGGCCTCTCAATCAACGGAGGCTATCCCAAGACCGTCGCCACGACGTTCGCATTCGGAACATTCGTCCGCAACCGCGCTACAACCGACTGGGGCGATTACAAACCCGACCCAGAGGGCAAAGCCTACGTCGCCAAGACGAGCAAACAGGCATTCGACGAAACGATCCTGCCAACGGTTACCGATAACGTCATAACCGACAAGTCCGTCCGCCAAATCGTGACCGAAATGAGCGACGCCGGAACGGCTTCCTTTGAGGAAGACGGGGACGTCGTCACGATTACATACAAGCTCGTCAAGGTTTCCAGCCTCGACAACGTCAGCAGGGGCCATCAGGACTGGCCGGATACAATCGACATGCTGGGCGATCCGGACGAGAATACGCTGGCGCTCGGGGATTTGCAGAAAAGCGTCATCCGCATTCTGCGCATGGTCATGAACTCAAATCAGTTCGCCGACCTCGTCGGGATCGACCGCGCGGCCTACGACGCGAAGGTTGAGGCCGGACTGAAAATATTCTTTGATGTCGCTGCGTCGGAAATCAACTGATCCTTGATCCTTCGCTTCATCAGCACCGGTTACAAAAGCGCGCGGGGCCTCTTATCGCCCCGCGCGCTACAACCTCCCAGATCAACTCGATATCGATAACGCTGCGCCCGCGGACGCAACCGTTCGGTCGTTTCAAAACTTCCGGCCCAACACGAAACGCCACACTCAGGACCAGCTCCCATATCCACAGGATCGTCAGACGCTGATCTCGCCGGTCTCGACGTCGCTGTCTGGAAGCGGTAACGAGTCCAGGAATTGGTCCACCTGTTCCGCGGAGCGGCCGACAAAATCCTCAGGACGCAGCGCCGCTTCGATCTCCGCCGCCGAAAGATTAAAACGATCGTCCTCGGCTAACAACCGCAGTAAATCGAGCGTTTCGCCGTTCTTAGCCGCGTCGGCGACAGACAGTGAATGTTCCCGGATAATCTCATGACTTTCCTGACGGTTCCCGCCTTTCTTCACTGACGCCATCAGCAAATTTTCAGTCGCGATAAACGGCAGCCACTCGCCGACCGCCTTCGCGATCACCTTCGGGTAAACCCTCAGCCCGCCGGTCACGTTTTTCATCAGCCGCAGGATCGCGTCGACGCAAAGGAACCCTTCCGGAAGCGATATACGCCGAATCGCCGAATCGTCGAGCGTCCGCTCAAACCACTGAACCGAAGCGGTCGCCGGTCCGTTCAGCGCATTCGTCATCGCGTAGCGCGCCAACGAGCAGATCCGCTCGGAACGCATCGGGTTCCGCTTATACGCCATCGCGGAGGAACCGACCTGAGCCGATTCGGACGGCTCTTCGATCTGACGCATGTGCTGAAGCAGGCGCAGATCGTTAGCGAACCGGTAGCAGCTCGTCGCAATAGCGCTCAGGCAGTTCAAAACCTGCGCGTCCAGCTTACGCGGATACGTCTGGCCGCTGACCGCAAAAAGCTTCTCGAACCCGAACGCATCGGCGATCATCCGGTTCATGCGATCGATTTTCGTCGTGTCGCCATTAAAAAGCTCGACGAAGCTCGCTTCCGTCCCCGTCGTCCCACGGCAGCCCAGAAATCGCAGCCGGCATGAAACGCCGTCAAGCTCCTCTAAATCCATCCATAAATCCTGAATCCAGAGGCAGGCGCGCTTCCCGACCGTGACCAGCTGCGCCGGCTGCAAATGCGTATACCCCAGCGTCGGCAGCGCCCGGTACCTCCGCGCAAAGTCGCGCAGATTCCGCAGCACGGGAATCAGCTCCGCGCGGATCAGCCTCAGCGCGTCGCGATAAAGGACGAGGTCCGCGTTGTCCGTCACGTAGCAGCTGGTTGCGCCCAAATGAAGAATGCCGGCCGCGTTCGGACAAACCAGCCCATACGCGTAAATATGCGCCATGACGTCATGACGGATTTCGCGCTCCTTCGCTTCGACGACCGCGTAATCGATATCGCCGACATGCGCCGCCAGCTCGTCGACCTGCTCCTGACGGATCGGAAGCCCCAGCTCGCGTTCCGCCCGCGCCAGCTCAACCCAGAGCCTCCGCCAGGTTTCATGCCGCGTTCGCTTCGAAAACAGCCGAAGCATCTCCTCCGACGAGTACCGGCCGGAAAATGGACTCTCGTAAACGTCTTCCATCACGCTCTCACGCAGTACGCGTCGCGTTCCGGGCCGACCGAAATAAAGCTCATCCGGCAGCCGATTTCCGCCTCGACATATTCGATATAGTCGCGGGCTTCCTTCGGCAGCTCCGCATACTTCCGCACGCCGGAAATATCCGTTTTCCATCCGGGCAGCGTTTTGAAAACCGGCTTCGCGTCTTCAAGAACCGAATGATACGGGAAGTCGGCGACGATCTCGCCGTTCAGCTCGTACGCGAAGCAAATCGGGATTTCATCCAGATAAGATAAGACGTCAAGCTTCGTAAACGCGATCTCTGTCGCGCCCTGAACCTTAACGCCATACCGCGTCGCGACCAGGTCGATCGGACCGACGCGGCGCGGCCGGCCGGTCGCCGCCCCATATTCGCCGCCCGCCTCGCGCAGCTTATCCGCCGCATCGCCAAAATATTCAGCCGTAAACGGCCCTTCTCCGACGCAGGACGAATATGCCTTGACAACGCCGACGACGCGGTCAATCCTGATATCCGGCGCGCCCGATCCGACCGGCGCGTAGGCAGCCAGCGGATTCGAAGAAGACGTATACGGATAAATCCCGTAATCGATATCACGGAGCGCTCCCAGCTGCGCCTCGAAAAGGATCTGCTTGCCTTCGGCCTTTCCCTTCCGGAGGATCGCGCCGGTATCGGCGATAAACGGCCTGATCTTCGCGCCGAACGTCTCGACCCAGCTCCACATGTCTTCAAAGAGGAACGGTTCCGCGCCGTAAACCTTCTCGATCGTAATATTTTTCCAATCGAGAACCGAACGAAGATGCGCCCTGAGCTTCTCGGGATACAGGATCTCGCCGACATGAATCGCTTTTTTCATATATTTATCGCCGTAAACCGGAGCGATTCCGCGTTTCGTCGATCCATACGCTTTATCCGCGAGCCGCTTTTCTTCGAGCCCATCGAGCGCGACATGATACGGGAAGACCAGGACAGCGCGATCGCTGATCGCGAAATTCGCCGGCGTGATCTCGACGCCCGCCGCTGTCAGCCTGTCGATTTCACCGCTGAGGTGCTCCGGATTGACGACGGTCCCGCTCCCTAAAATATTGATAACTTCTCTTCGAAAAATCCCGGACGGAATTAAATTCAGCGCGAACTTTCCATAATCGTTAATCACCGTATGCCCGGCGTTATTCCCGCCCTGATAACGAACGACGATATCGTAATCCTGAGCGAGCAGATCGACCATCCGCCCTTTTCCCTCGTCGCCCCAATTCACTCCGACAATCGCACATGTACTCATCGTATGATTCCTCCCGTTCCGACTTTCTTCCGCTTAAATTATAGTTTGAAACGCCCTTTTCCGCCTCCTGAGGCGTCGAAATCGGGGAGGAAAGATGGTAGAATTTAATCGTTGTTCCAATGATTACGACGAAATCGAAAGGCGTTTAGAAACACGATGAATATCAACAACGAAAAAACCGACATCCTCCGCGTCCTCTACAACCAACAGCAGATCGAGGCCCGCGTCCAGGAACTCGCGGATCAGCTCTCCTCCGACTATGCCGGGAAAGATCCGCTCCTCGTCTGCGTCCTGAAAGGCGCGTCCTTCTTTTACGCTGATCTCTGCCGGAAAATGTCGACTCGGATTTTCATGGATTTCATCGCCGTTTCCAGCTACGCGAATAATTCAAAGTCAACCGGCGTCGTCCGGATTATCAAGGATCTCGACAAGAATATCACCGACCGCCACGTTATTATCGTCGAGGATATTATCGACTCCGGCCTGACGCTGCAATACCTGACAGACCTCTTCAAGTCGCGGAAACCCGCCTCGGTCAGGACAATCACGCTCCTCGATAAAATCACAGAGCACAAGCTCGTCATCGCGCCGAACTACTGCGGCTTCGAGATACCGGACGATTTCGTTGTCGGTTATGGGCTTGATTACTCGGATTACTACCGGAACCTTCCGTATATCGGCGTATTGAATCCCGCCGTTTACAAGTAAAACGGTGGGGGTTTAAATTCCGTATATAAAAACAGGCAGAATATCCGGAAGAAAGGAAATAAAAACCGCATGGAAAACTATACGCCTGAAAAGAAAACCGCATCCTCGGGCAACAGCCCGCGGGCCCCGAAGAAAGGGCGCGCCTTCCCGAAAACGTTCGGGATTATCCTTGCCGCTATTGCGGCGATCCTGTTTATCCTCGTCGTTTTTCGCCCTGTTTATATCCTGAAAGGCCTGGGGCAGCAGGAAATGGGCGTCAAGATCCGGGCCGGGAAAATCAACGAGATCGTCGGGCCGGGCGGCGTCTATTATGATTTCGGCCTGTTCGTGCGGATGGAAACGTATAATATTGAAGGCGTGCCGTTTATCGCCTCCGACGACGAGGTCTTTACCAGGGACATGCAGCCCGTTTTCGTTGAAATCCGCGGTCAGGTTTTTCGTCCATCAAAAACCTCGATCAAACAGATCGACTCCGACGGAACGCCGATCCTCTTCAGCGAAGAAGAAATCAAGCAGCATTACGTCAACTACCGTCGAATTTACACATCCGACGACGTCATGACAACCCAGATCGACGGCTTCTCGAAGCAGGCGATGAAAGTCTGCGTCGGTCAGAACGACCTGCGCGGCAACGCGGTCGCCGAAGGGCGCGATTTCCTTCGCAACTGCATCGAATCGGAGCTTGAAAAACTCACGCGCGATATCGGCCTGTATATCAATAATATTGTCGTCACCGACGTCCGCGCCTCGGAACAGGCGATGATCGTTATCAATGAGACCAACCAATACCTTCTTGACGCCAAGAAAGCCGAGGCGCAGGCGCAAAAACTCGAAGCCGAAGGAAAAGCCAACGCCGTCCAACGCGAGGCCGAAATCCGCGTCCAGCAAGCCGCAGCGCAGGAAACCGCCCGCCAGCAGGTCATCTTAGCCGGACTCGAAGAAGAGAAACTGATCGCGAACCGCGCCGTTATCGAAGCCGAGAAGGAAAACGCAATCTTAGAACAGGAGCTGAATAAGGAAAAAGCGCTCGCCGCGGCCGAACTGGCCAAAGCCGAACTGGCGAATACCGTCCTCCTGGCGCAGATTTACCAGGAGAACCCTGCCTACTTCAATTACCTTGTCGCCGAGCTGAACGCCGCCGCGATCAAGGAAACGGATAAGTTCATGATCCTCCCCGAAGGGACGATCCCGAACCTCGTCCTTGGGAAAGACGTCCTGCCAGTGATGAACGTGGAGCCGGTCGACGGCGACCAATAAAAAACCTGAAAGAGAGGGCGATCTGAAACCGACGCTCTGGACGCGCAGCTTTACCCGCCTGATCGGCGCTACGGTTCTCGGGGCGGCGGGGGGGATCGCCGGTAATTTCGCCCTCTCTTTTTTAGTCTTCGATGAAACCGGGAGCACTTTTGCCGCCGCTCTTGTTATCGCGGCCCAAATACTCCCCGATTTTTTTATCCCGTTGTTCCTCTCGCCGCTGATGGATCGGCTTCCGCGGAAACCGATCCTCGTCGCAGGCGACGCCGCGAACGGCGTTCTCTATACCTTAGCCGGGATTTATCTCCTCAATTTTAAGTTCTCGTATATCGGATTCCTTTGCTTCTCGCTCCTGATCGCCTGCCTGTCGTCGTTCGATTCGCTGGCGTTCACGGCGATTTTCCCGAAAATAATTCCGGAAGGCTGTGAAGAAAAAGGCTATACGATATCCGGAATGGTTTATCCGATCATGAAAGTCGTCATGATGCCGGTCGCGGCGTGGCTATTCGGAGCGGTCGGCGTTGCGTGGATCTTGATTTTCCAGGGCGCCTGCTCCGTTTTCGCCGCGTTGATCGAAAACAGCATCCACATCTCGGAGCAGACCGACCGTAACCGGGGAAAAATTTTTTCGTTTCGGCAATGGATAGAGGATATCAAAGAAGCCGCCGTCTTTCTTCGCGATCATAAAGGCCTGTATAGTATTTTTTCCTATATGGCGGTAACCAACGGCGTCGCCACCGGTTACGCCCCGATCATCGTAGCGTTCTTCCGAACCGCGCCGGGGTTTTCAGTCGCGATGTATTCGTTTTTCTCGATCGCCGAGTTTGCCGGGCGTTCGCTCGGCGGGTTGCTTCATTACAACGTTTCAATCTCCCCAAAGCGAAGGTTCGCCATGGCGTTCCTGATTTATCAAATTTATGAACTGATGGATATGATCTTGCTTTGGATTCCTTATCCGTTCATGCTCGCCAACCGGGCAGTCTGCGGGTTTCTGGGAATCAACAGCGCGTCTATGCGCCAACACGCAGTTCAGGGGATCATCCCGGAAAACATGCGCGCCCGCGTCAACGCTTTTAATTCGATGATCATGTCCGCCGCTTTCATACTGTTGTCCATGGGCGTCGGCTATCTGGGCGAACTCCTCGATTACCGCGTCTGCGTTACGCTCTGCGGCGCGCTCGCGGCGATCGCCTGCTGGGTCCTGATCTGGCGAAACCGCCGGAGCGTCATGACGATCTATAACCGCGAAGACGAACCGCGAAGCGAAACGCTTCAGCCCGCTGAAAGCTGAAATTTCAGGATTCGAAGCCAAATTATTGGGCCCCGATAACCCATTCGCTTTCGTCCTGATAAATAACCGGTAAGCCTTCGGTTAATCGCGTCACCCAGTTGTCCCCTCCCGCCGGATCGAGCCAATCGCCAACCTGAAAAAAGACGAGGATCGCCTCCCCTGAAAGGACTTGCCGGCGGATTTCGGTCTGGGTTTCGGCATAACCCGGTCGCTCCACGTCGCTCGACGGATCGATCGGGTCCAAAAGCGCGTATGAGCCGCGCCCGGTCCAGAAACTGACCGCTTCCTGTTGATTTGAATAGATAACCGTCTCCGCCGGAAGCGATTGAATCAGGTTCATCGCCGGAGAATCCCGCCAACCGGACCATGCCCAGCCGTATTGAAGCGAACTGAATTTCGGTACGAAAACCGCCGTTTCGGACGCGAAAATAACCGTAAAAATACCCCAGACCAGGATCGGGACCGCTCGAACGAACGCTGACGTTTTCGAGAAAATCTCAACCGAAAGGACAACCGCAATCAGCAACAGGACCATCCACAGCGGATATAAAATCCGTTCCTCGATATTGACCGAGGCGTCCAGAAACGAGATCGTCAGGTACACCAACGCCAGATACCCGAAACAGTAAACCAGCCCCGCCCAGACAAACCGCAACCGATCGGGAATTTCCCGTCCGCGCAGCGTCAGGATCCAGCCAGCAAGGCAGTACGCCGCCGCAAGTACGGCGAATAACAGCACTCCAACGCGCATCCAGGGAACCGGCGCCGTCAGTTCGCCGTAGCGCAGCGGGTTCAGCCATTTCCAGAAAATCAGGACGCCGGTCTGAAAATCATCGAAGCCTAAAAGATGAACGCCCGCCGCGCGGTTCATCGTATTTCCCGCAACGAGCTGATTACGAACCAGCCAGCCTGCCATCCAGGGAAGCGCGCCAAGGAGACATTGTCCCAACGCGCGGAATTTCCGAACCTGACAAGGAGCGATCATCAGGATCGCAGCAAGCGCCGCGCCCAGGGACGCAGCGCCGGCATAGCGGGCCAGAAACGCCCATCCGGCGAACGCCCCGCTCATCAGCCAATCAAACGCCCGATCTCGGTCCAGCCCGCGCCATAAGAAGAAAAAACTCCAAAGCGTCGTAAAAAAGAATACCGACTCGCTCATCGCGAAAACCTGAAAATATAAAAACGGTTTTGAGACGAGGAAAAGAATTCCGCCGAGAAGTCCGACCCAGCGATTATCCGATACGCTCCCGATCAGGATAACAATCGTTATCAGGTTCAGAAGATAAAAAATCAGCGCGACCCACCATGCCGCGGCGGCTGCGTCCAGCCCAGCGAAAAGGAACCCGGATAAAATAATCGAATAGAGAGGCGGGAAATTCGTAATCGGTTTGACGCTCTGATTTCCGCTTAGACGCGCGTAACCACGGCCCTCGGAGATCATCCTTGCGCCGTTCAGATAATTAACCGAATCGCTGACCAGTCCTACGCCCGACGGCGTCGATTTCAAAAAGATGAAAATCGCCGCGGCGCAAAGCAGGAAAACGCAGCCAATAAAAAACCAGCGGAACCTTTGCCGCCCTCCTTCCGCGCCCCTGTTTCGAATTTTATCCGCCGATTTTATTTGCATTCCTTCGCGACATGCTCCGCGTACGTTTCTGAAAAATTATGGCTTTGTAAATGATCGCAGCTCGCCCGAAAATACAGGTAATTCGATCGAACCGGATTCGCGACCGCTTCAAGCGCCTCGATTGAAAAATTGCTGATCGCTGTCGGCGGGAACCCAGCATAGACATATGTATTATACCGGGAGTCGATCGCCAAATCCTCGTACGTCAGCGACGGTTTCCACCACGAGGCCAGTTCCGGATCGTAACCCAGCGCGTATTGGACCGTCGGGTCGCACTGATACTTCATCCCTGCGTGAAAACGGTTGATAAAAACTGAGGCGATCAGTCCATATTCGGAGGAAAGCGCCGCCTCCCGCGTGACCATCGACGCCAGAATAACGCCCTGATCGAGCGTTAATCCCTGCCGTGCCAGCCCGTCGCGGATTTCCGGCGTGATCGATTCTTCGAACGTCCTGACCATTCCTTCCAGAAACGATTCCGGCGAGATTGCCTGATGGATCAGGTAGCTGCCGGAAAGCAGGTAACCTTCCAACGACGTTCCCCCGGTCGGATGCCGCGACGCGGGGTAATTCCGCGCCAGCGTCAGGAAATCCTCGCCGCTGAAGCTCATTCCGTAGCTTGAAAACGTTGCCGCGATTTCTTCGAGCCGAAGCCCGGGCAAAATTCCATATTGCAGCAGCCGCTGGTTCGACGAAATCAGCGCCTCCGCCGCTTCCTTCAAGCTCGACCGTTCCGGAATCACGTACTGGCTCGGAACAAGACGGCGATCGATTCCGCGATAGACCAGATATTCCAGGAACAACGCCTCATCCGCGATAATTCCCGCCGATTTCATGTGCGCGGCGACGGTTTGCGGCGTGTCCCCGTCTCGGATCGGGACGACCGCCCGCTCGGTCATCGCCTCGTTTTGCGCGAGAATCTTTTCACGCTGCGTTTCAAATTTCAACGTAAAGACAACCTTCTGATATTTGCTGAGATACGCTGCCGGCGCGCCGATCACGCTCCAGAGCTCGTTCGTCAGCTCGCGATAATAAGCGTAGCCAATCGCCGTAATCAGCGCAGCGATCAGGATCAAACCGATCCAAACCGCGCTGAACCGTTTCCTTTCAGGACGCACAGCCCTTCGCGAGGCCGAAGACCGATCCGGAAGCGTTCCGCCGGGTTCGGACGCTTCCGGTTCGCTCGTTTCAGGTTCGATTCGCTCCGTTTCGGGCGAATCGTCCAGTTCGTCTTTATCCATCCGATCCATTTTCGTTCCCTTCATCTCTATTGTCGGTCGAAAACTGCGGCGGCGCCTGCCAATCCAGATAATCCTGAAGGATATACGCAGCGGCGCGATCGTCAAGATGGCCCCGGCGATCCTTCCTGGGAACCCCCATTTCAATATACAGCCGCTTGACCGCCCGCGTACTTCCGGATTCGTCCCAGAGCCGAACGTCGCCTTCGGGAAAAACGTCGCGAATCGCCTGAGCGACTTTGGCCGCATGCCGCGCGGAAGGGGTCTCTTCCCCGTTCGGACCGAGCGCCTGGCCTACAATAATAACGCTCGCGCTCTCCGCGCGCGCGATATCGGCGAGCCGTCGCGCGTCTTCCGCACGATTTTCATGCCGAAGAACCCGGTACGGCTTCGCAATCATTCCCATCGGATCGCTCAACGCCACGCCAATATTCTTCTCGCCCAGATCAACTCCCAGATAACGCGTCATGCCTTTATCTTATCTCAACCTGAATATTTACTGAAGCGATCGGGAGATTTCGATACTGACCCGGGGCGAGATAAATTTCCGGGTTTACCGCCTCGCCGTAAAGCGTCCGCAGCGTATTCTTCGCCGCCTCGATCCCCATCCCACGAATCGCGTCCGCCGCCATCAGCGGATCGATCTCCTGATACCCCGGCTGAACCGCGTCCACCTTAAAATATACCTGCTCCGATGTCTCGTCCGGGGGAATCGAACGGATTTCAACCGCGATCGAATCCGTCCCGGAACGAAAACCGGCGACCGGACTCGACGCGAAAACCATTTTCGCCTGCTTTCGGATATCCTCCAGCGCGATCAAACGGATCGAAAAAATCGCGTCCCGCGTCATCGTCAAGCGCTCGCCCGCATATCCAACCGGAGGATTCGCGTCTTCGTCGTAAACCGAAACGAACGACAACGATTGACGGAGCGCCAGATGCGTTTCGGTCGAAAAATCGCTGACGCGGTCCAGCGCCGCCTCCGTCAGCGCAGCGTCAAGCTTCGCAGAGACAGCCTGATAATCGCGTTCGCTGACCGCCGGCTGCGACGATTCCGCGCCGCCGGAAAACGGATACTGCTGCTCAACGATGACGCAGCGATCGAACGGCGGCTCGACAGTATGAATCGTTCCCGGCGCTAAATTTCCGCTCCGTCCGGCCGTATTCGCCTGCACGACAACTTCCCGTGTCGCGCCGGATGGGATCGCCGCCTCATGAAGCGAGCGGAATTCAGGATCGTCGGCAGCCTCAGAAAGGAAACGCGTGCCCGTCGGAACGTGCCGCTCCAAATCGCAGCGGTTATACAGCAGCAGCGTTCCCTGCGCAAACGTTGGCGGCAAACTGAGCGACCCGCTCGCCGAAGCCTCCGCAGAAGCCTGAACATGGAAGCGGACCTCGGTCGAAGGGACACCGCCCGACGTCGTCAGCTCGCTCAAATCTTCAGCCGTCCATAAATAAAACGACAGGGGCCGCTGCGATGGGATCGGCGACAGCACAACGGTCGCGTGCGGAACGACCGTCAGGAAGACGAACCCGCTGAACCAGACGCCGATCAGGAATAACGGAAGCGCGAGCCAGCCTGACGCCCTCGGCTCACGAATAAACTCCGCCTGCTGACGCAGGTGAACCAGGTCGGCGATCCGCCTGGCGCTCAGCTTGAAATCCGCGGCGCTCGCGCCCCGCCGCTGAATCGCAGTTCCGACGTCCGCCTGGCGTGAAAGAACCGAAATACCGCGCTCTTCGGCGCGTCCGCGAAGGATCGCGTTCTCTGTCATAAAAACGACCTGGACCCCGCGCGAACGTCCCCAACCGGCGACCCGGCCAAATTCAACCGGATCGGTAAGGATCCGTCCGCGCTTCGGGAACTCAAGAATGAGCCGTTCCAGCCCGGAAACGGCCTGATAAACCTGATTCATCTTATCCAGCACTGAGTCGAAATTATCGAACGGAAAGAGCCGGATTCTTTCGCTTTTCATGTCCGAAATTATACCTGATCCGCGTCCTGATCAGAATCTGCGCCCAGTCAGCACCACCGGCGTCGCCTTCGAAATCCCATCTCTCCTCCGCGTTCGTCGCAAAACGGAACGCGTCCAGCTCAATCTTCACTCGCGTCAGCTCGTTTCCCGTACGGCCGCTTTTCCAGCTTCCACCTGCGCCCTGCCGGATGCTGTGAAACCTTCCATTCTCGGTAGCCCTTGAGTTCGGCCTCGTTCAGGCATTAGCGTGCGGCTCGCGCCAATCGCTCGCCGACAATGTGGTCGAGTTCCAACCGCATAAACGTCTTTTCCTGCTTTTCAGCAATCGATCGGATTGATTCCGCAACTTCCTGCTTTTTGGCAGACTGATTGCGACTCCTTCTTTGTCAGAAGAAATGCAACCCTGCATCATTATCAAGAAAGTCCCCGATCTTGACGCCGCTTACGTTCAACCTTCGACCGGATCCTCGGCGTCCGAAAAGAAATCCGTCAGAAAATCGGGATACAGCCCGGCGACCCCGTCCGTGTCACGATCACAGAACGCGACTGAGTTTACCAGCCATCCAATCAGAATTATTGACAGCTAACTCCGAAAATGATACACTTATTACGTTAGATTTTGCTAACTCATTTTAGCTTTGGAGGATATTAAAATGATCCCGATTACATTGGCCGATGTAGGCGAAGATGTCGTTATCCGTAAGATCACCGGGAAAGATGAAGTCAGGCTGCATCTCGCGGAAATGGGGCTCGTCGTCGGCGAACCGATCACGATCATTTCAAAACTCGGTGAAAATCTGATCCTCAAGGTTAAAGAGAGCAGAATTGCGATTGGGCATGGCTTAGCAAGCAGAATTCAAATAGAAGGGAAGAACTGATATGAAAACATTAAGAGACGTCAAGACGGGGGAAACCGTCAAGGTTATCAAACTCCATGGCGAAGGCGCGATCCGCCGGCGAATCATGGACATGGGCGTGACGAAAGGAACCGAGGTTTTCGTCCGTAAAGTCGCGCCGTTAGGCGATCCGATCGAATTAACCGTTCGCGGTTACGAATTATCGATTCGAAAGTCTGACGCGGTAAATATTGAAGTCGAATAACAGGCTCTTCTGATTTGAATGGATTGAAAATAAGGAACGAGGGAATCTAACATGAGTGAAATTCGTATCGCTTTAGCCGGGAACCCGAACAGCGGCAAAACGACAATGTTTAACGACCTGACCGGTTCGTCGCAATACGTTGGAAACTGGCCCGGCGTAACCGTCGAAAAGAAAGAAGGAAGGCTCAAGGGGCATTCCGACGTTTATATTCAGGACCTACCTGGAATTTACTCACTGTCACCGTATACGCTCGAAGAAGTCATCGCTCGAAATTACCTGGTCAACGAAAAGCCGGACGCGATTATCGATATTATCGATGGAACGAATATCGAGCGAAATTTATTTCTGACGACGCAGCTTTTAGAATTGGGGATCCCGATGGTCGTCGCCGTGAACATGATCGATATCGTCCAGAAAACCGGCGACACCATCGACCTGAAAAAACTGAGCCGGGCGTTGGGCTGCGAAGTCGTCGAAACGTCGGCGCTGAAGCATATCGGCGTCAAGGCCGTCGCTGAAGCCGCGATCCGCGCTGCGCAGGAAAAGAAAACAACTCAGCCGCCGTCCGTTTTCGAAGGCACGGTTGAACACGCGATCGCGCACGTTGAAGAGTCGATTCAGTCCGCCGTTCCCGCCGGAGCCATCCGCTGGTACGGGATCAAGGTTTTTGAACGCGACGAAAAAGTCCTGGAACAGATCAAGCTTCCCAAAGACGTTCGCGCGCATCTTGAAGAGCATATTGCCGATTGCGAAAAAGCGCTTGACGACGACGCGGAAAGCATCATCACCAATCAGCGTTACGCGTACGTCGCGAAGCTCGTCGAATCAACAGTCGTAAAAAATAAGACCGGTCAGAAACTGACAACTTCCGATAAGATCGACCTCGTCGTCACCAACCGGATTTTAGCGCTGCCGATTTTTATCGTCGTCATGTTCTGTTTGTATTACGTCGCGGTCTATTCGGTCGGGACGATCGTCACGGATTATACCAACGACGTTATTTTTGGAGAATGGATTATTCCGGCGGCCGCGAATTTCATGGAAAGCCTGAACGTCGCCGAATGGCTTTCAGGATTAGTCGTCGAAGGAATTATCAGCGGCGTCGGGGCCGTTCTCGGCTTCGTTCCGCAGATGATCGTCCTCTTCATTCTCTTAGCGCTTCTGGAAGAAGTCGGCTACATGGCGCGCGTTGCGTTTATCATGGACCGTATTTTCCGCAAGTTCGGCCTCTCCGGGAAAAGCTTTATCCCGATGCTGATCGGTTCCGGATGTTCCGTGCCGGCGATCATGGCGAGCCGAACGATCGAAAATGAACGCGACCGCCGGATGACGATCATGACGACCGCGTTTATTCCCTGCGGCGCAAAGCTCCCGATCATCGCTTTGATTGGCGGCGCGATTTTCGGCGACGCATGGTGGCTTTCTCCGCTCTGCTACTTCGGCGGCGTCACCGCGGTTATCGTTTCAGGTATTATTCTCAAGAAAACGAAGATGTTCGCCGGGGATCCCGCACCATTCGTCATGGAACTCCCCTCGTACCACTTCCCATCGTTGGGGAACGTCTTCCGTAGCACGTGGGAACGCGCGTCGAGCTTTATCGTCCGCGCGGGTACCGTTATTCTCCTCGCCAGTATTTTCATCTGGTTCACGTCGTCCTACGGTTGGGTTGACGGCCAATATGGCGCGGTTGAAAATACCGACGAATCCATGCTCGGTCGCGCGGGGTCGGTTGTCGCCCCCGTGTTCTCTCCGCTCGGCTTCGGCGACTGGCAGGCGACCGTAACGACGGTGATGGGGCTTGTCGCGAAAGAAGAAGTCGTCGGTTCTCTCGGTACGCTGATGGGCGTTGAAGGGGACGCGCTGGAGATGGTCGAAGAAGGCGATTATGAAGGGTTGGGCGCGATTGCCGACCGTTTTACCCCGCTTTCCGCGGTTACGTTCCTCTTGTTCAATCTCCTCTGCGCGCCATGCTTCGCGGCGATCGGCGCGATCCGCCGGGAAATGAATAACAGGAAATGGACGTTCTTTGCGATCGGGTACATGACGATCTTCGCCTACGTGATCGCGTTCATCGTTTTCCAGTTAGGAACGCTTTTCGGCGGCGGATCTTTCACGGCGCTTTCCGCGGTCGCGATCGCTCTGACGCTGGCGTTTCTCTTCCTCCTCTTCCGCCCGAACCCGAACGCGCAGGATGATTCTTCGTCGGCGGTCACGGCTGCGGCGTAAGTAAAGCGTCGAAAAGGAGAAGTATGGAAAATCTGGGCAATCTTGTTGTCGGTGCGGTTGTCGTACTGGTCGTCCTCCTTGCGGTTTGGAAGCTGATCAAGGACAAACGCGAAAATAAATGCTGTGGCGGAAGCTGCTCGTGCGGTTGTTCCGGGTGTCATCCCGGAACGCGGCCCGCGCCACGTTCGTAACGGACGGATTTTTTGAAGGCAGGAAAACGTTTCATCGTTTCCCTGCCTTCTTTTATTTCATATCCCCGGACCTGATCATCGGCCGGGTAATCGAGCATGATTGTTTGGGGAACAAACTTTTTTTACCAATCTCAGAGTAAAATCAGGAATAAATAAAATCTGTCTGGAGGGAACATGGCGTCTTCGGAAATCATCGCGATCGGATCTGAGCTGTTGTTAGGAGAAACGCAGGACACGAACACTGCGTTTCTCTTACGCAAATTACGTGAAATCGGCGTAGATATTTACCGCACGCAAATCATCGGCGACAACGTTCAGCGGATCGCAAACGCAATCCACGAGAGCCTCTCGCGCGTCGATATTGTTATTACCACCGGCGGCTTAGGCCCGACGATCGACGACCCCACGCGTGAAGCCGTCGCGAAAGCCTTCGACGAGGACCTCGTTTACCATGAAGCGCTATGGGACGAAATTAAAGTCTATTTTACCAACCACGACAGGCAGCCCACCGAAAATAACCGGCGGCAGGCATACCTGCCCGCCTCAGCGCAGGTCATCCACAACGAAATCGGAACCGCGCCCGCTTTTTTCGTCGAGACAAACGGAAAAATCGTCGTTTCTCTTCCCGGAGTTCCGGTCGAAATGCAGTATCTGACGAATACGTATGTTCTTGACCTCCTCCGGGATAAGTATCCAACCAACGATATCATCCTCGTACGCACGCTGCATTCCTGCGGACTCGGTGAATCCGTCGTCGACGAAGCTGTCGCCGAATTCGAAACCTGGGCGAACCCGACGCTGGGGCTCAGCGCCAAAGGCGGGATTACCGATCTTCGGATTACCGCGAAAGGAAGGAGCCGCGAAGACGCGTCCGAAAAGCTGACGCAGCTTGAAAACGAAATTCGGCGCCGGATCGGGAAACATATCTTTGGCGTCGACGACGAAACGCTTCCGAAGGTTGTCAGCCGCGAATTGCGCGACGCCGGACTGAAGCTTTCGCTTGACGAAGCGGGTACGGACGGAAAAATCGCTGAATCTTTCGACGAGGACGTCCTGACCCCGGATTCGGGTATTTCCGCGGATCGCGACGGCGTCGTTTCGCTGAGCGTTTCCGTCAGCCCTGCCGAAAACGGGTTTAATCAAGTACAATTATCCTGTAAGACCCCTCGTGCCGCCAGGCAGATGGTTCGTTTTTTTGATCCGCGTCTCTTCTCGGATCAAGATTATATTTCGCTCTCGTTGGAATTCCTCCGACTCGCGATCCTCTATAACGAATAAATCCATTCAAACCAACAAGCCGGAAACTGGAGACCCTCATGCCGAAGCATTTCAACGTTTTATTCGCGATTTCCGAAGCCGACCCCTTAATCAAAATCGGCGGATTAGGCGATATCGGCGGAACGCTGCCGGTTGCCTTGAACCGTTTATCCGAGTCAGAGACGAACGGCGCGATAACCGACGTGCGCGTCGTCATCCCTTATCATGAGGAAATCAAGCGAAAGAATTGGCCGACCGAATGGATTCGGAATTACACGATCGAGACCCGCTGGGGCCCGCGCGACGTCTATCTTTCAAAAGCGTTAAATACCGATTATCCGCTCTACCTGATCGACGGCGATCCAATTCGGAACACGGGGATCTACAGCGACAACCCGTGGATCGACCTGAACAAGTACGCCTTCTTCTCGGTCGCCGCGGTCGAGCTCGCGCGCGCGATCGATTTCAGGCCTGACGTGCTGCATTTTCATGATTGGCATACCGCGTTAGGGGTGAAATACTTAAAACAGCTCCGCCCCGTCGACCCGTTCTTTTCCAAAACCAGATCCCTCTACACGATCCATAACCTCCCGTATTCCGGCGGCGACTTTCCGGAGACACTGAATTACTATGGGATCCGCCCGGCCTACGACGTCCGTATTCCGGGCTGGCTCTGGAATTTGCCGATGGCGATCGGGCTGGACGCGGCGGACCGAATCAGCACCGTTTCAAAAACCTACGCGAAGGAAATAACCACCGCTGAATTCGGACACGGCTATGAATCCTACCTGTCGGAGCAAGGCGCACGCCTGAGCGGGATCGTCAACGGCGTCATGATGGATCAATGGAACCCTGAAACCGACACCCGGATCACGGTTCAGTACGGCGCGGACAGCCTCAGCCAACGCGATGCCAACAAAGCGCAGCTGCAAAAGGACCTGTACCTCCCGCAGCGCGAAGACGTTCCGCTCTTCGTCATGGTCGGGCGCATGTCGTACCAGAAAGGCTTCGACCTGGTTATTCAGGCGCTTCGCCAGATGGCGGACGTTGATTTTCAGGCCGTGATCTTAGGCACGGGAGAAGCCGCGATCGAGAACGACTGCCGAAGTCTGGGCGCGATGATGCCCGACCGGGTCCGCGTCGAAGTCCGATTTGACAGCCTCCTGTCGCGGCGCATGTACGCGGGCGGCGATATTTTCCTGATGCCATCCCGCTACGAGCCCTGCGGCATTGCGCAAATGATCAGCATGCTATACGGTTGTATCCCCATGGCGCATTCGACTGGCGGACTTGCCGACACGATCAAAGACCCGTTCGATTATCCCGACGAGTACACCGGATTCCTCTATCGGAACGCCGACGTCGGCGGGACGGAATGGGCGCTTCGCCGCGCGGTCGACTATTTCCGAAATCATGCTGAATGGGAAAAGCTGCAGCGCCGCGCTATGACCCAGGATTTTTCCTGGCGAAAGCAGGCGATCGAATACCTGAATCTCTATCGTTCAATTAAATAAAGCAAACAGGATGGGATAATCATGACGACGACAAAACTTGAACGCTCTTCCGGGATCTTACTGCATCCGACCAGTTTTCCCGGTCCCGACGGAATCGGCGATTTAGGGCCAGAAGCGTTTCGCTGGATCGATTTCCTGGAGTCCGCCAACTGCGCAATCTGGCAGATTCTCCCGCTGGGCCCGACCGGATACGGCGACTCGCCCTACCAGGCCTTTTCCGCATTCGCCGGAAATCCCTACCTGGTCAGCGCCGATATCCTTCTCGATCAGGGCATCCTCAAGCCGGAAGACCTTCGCGATCGCCCGGGATTCCCGGAAGCCACGGTCGATTATGGAAGCGCGATCGCCTGGAAGCTGACACTCCTGAACCGCGCCTATCAGAATTTCAAGGCGGAGCCCGCTCTCTGCCGCGAGGAATTTGACCGCTTCTGCGACGAGAACGCCGATTGGCTCGACGATTATAGTCTCTTCCGCGCGATCAAAGACGTTCAAAACGGTGACAGCTGGATCAACTGGCCCGGGAAATATCGCCTTCGCGACCGGAAAACGCTGACCGAATTCGCCGCCAGAGCCGCCGACTCAATCGAGGAACAGAAATTCTACCAATTCCTTTTCTTCCGTCAATGGAAAAACGTTAAGGATTACGCAAACGGCAAAGGAATCACGATTGTCGGCGACATCCCGATTTTCGTCGCGATGGACTCCGCCGACGTCTGGAGCAGGCCGGAGCTGTTTTACCTCGACGATCAGTGCCAGCCGACGGTTGTCGCCGGCGTTCCGCCGGACTACTTTTCCGCGACCGGCCAACTCTGGGGAAACCCGTTATATAAATGGCCGGCGCATCAAAAAGACGGCTATCAATGGTGGATTCGGCGCGTTCGCGCCTCCCGCGTTTTATCCGACCTGATTCGCCTGGATCATTTCCGCGGCTTCGGCGGCTACTGGGAAGTCCCGGCCGGAAACCCCACCGCGCAGTTCGGTCGCTGGGTCAAAGGACCGGGAGAGGAGCTGCTGACCGCGATCCGCGATTCGCTCGGCGAACTTCCGATTATCGCCGAAGACCTTGGCGAGATTACACAGGACGTCGTCGAGATGCGCGATGCGTTCGGCTTACCGGGGATGAAAATCCTGCAATTCGCGTTCTCCGGCGACGCCCGCGACCTCTTCCTGCCGCATAACTACGTGCAGAACTGCATTGCATATACCGGAACGCACGATAACGATACCGCCGTCGGCTGGTACGCTTCCGCGCAGGAACATGAAAAAGACTTCTGCCGCCGGTATTTAAGCACGGACGGATCCGATATCGCATGGCGTATGGTCCGTTCGGTCTGGGCGTCGGTCGCCGTCTACGCGATCGCCCCGCTTCAGGATATTTTAGGTCTGGACGGATCGACCCGAATGAATTTTCCGGGCCATGCCGCTGGAAATTGGCTCTATCGCTTCCGTCCCGCGGATATTAAACCTGATCTGGCCGCCCGTATCTCCGAGCTTAATCAGATGTATAATCGGATCCCGTCGATCAATCGGGTTCCCGCAAAGCGGCCGGCTATTGATTATGAAAACGCATAACCGATCTGAAATATGGATGAAGCCTTTGTTTGCCTATGCGAAATCGCTGGCCGTATACTGGAACCGCTGATTCGTATTGATTGAAAAAATCGGCGTCGGATGCTTCGAAAAAAAAGGGGGTCCGACGCCGACAGCGTCGCTACTTCCCGCCAAGATAAGCGCGTTCGCGCTCAAAAATTTTCCGTAAAATTGCGATCGACGTCGCGTACGTCGAATCCATCCCAAAATAGGACAGCGTTCCCGCGCCCAGATTTCGGCCTTTCGTCATCGGCGTGTCCGAAACGTAATGCAATATCCCCACTTCAAGCTTCATTTTATTCAGCGAAACGATCTGGTCGACCGGATGCCGGTTGGCGCGATAATTCTCGCAGATCGCCGAAAGAAACGGCCCCGCTTCCATTTCGATATCAGTAAATCCGCTCCGATACATTTCGTTGATAAACGTATGGTTCTGAAGGAATGTCCCGAGGACCGTTACAGCCCGCTGATGATCAAGGATCGAACCGTACGTCAACCACGGTTCAATATCGGCGCTGCTGAACGCGTTGGACAGCAGGTACGTATTCTTCGAATGCATATCGTAGATAACCGACGGAAGGATCACGTCGCCGTAAATCCCGTTCAGCGACGCGGCTTTGCCCATGATATAAATTCCGCGGAGATTTTCGAACTCTTCCGACACTTTTGACAAAATATTGTACGCAGTCATTCCGAGCGGATAATCGATATTGAAGATAAACGCTTCCGATTCAGCCAGCGAGCGCAGGTTGGGAACCTGGAGCCGCCGGTCGACACGATCCAGCCTGACCTTCGACAGATCGATGAGCTGTGCCTCGACGTCAAACGTATACAGACTGGAAACGCGATAGATGCCATGCGCGCGCTCGTAAGCGAGCTGATCCCCGATCGAAGCCGCGCCCTCCGGCGTCGCCTGATACTTCTTGAGGACATAGTAAAGCAGGTTTTCCCGCGAAGCCGACAGCTTCCCCGATTCGATCCCGGTCCAATCGCTGTACAGCTTCCGATCCTGCTGCCGCCGCATGAACGCAATCAGTTCCGCTTCTTTTGAGATTGCGAACCCGGAAATCATGTTGGTAAGACTATGCGTGTTGCTGGATACGAAATAAATCGGTCGGTTCCGTACCTCGGGACACTCGGCGATAACATTCGCCAGCCATTTTTTTGACGAACGTGCATATTGGATAAACGAGCTGTCCAACAGGCGAACGCGCATTTCCGAGGGGCGTCGCTTAATCTCGCGGAGCCATTCCCCGGCTTCGTCACCCCAAATCGAGCAGAGGCGGATAAAATCGTCGGCGTCCAGGTTCATCTCCGCCGCGAGAATCGGAATCGCCGGGTCGGACGCGTCGGAAATCAGCGATAACCGTTCATCGCCGACGTCCTCCATCAGGCGATGAAGCTTGTTCCATTCGATCTGGAACGCGGTCAGGACTGGGATCAGGTCGTCAATATCCGAGCGGCTGGTAATAAAACAGGCCAGCGTCCCTTTCCCGTCGAACAGGCAGAACCTTCGTCTTGCCCTTGCGGAAACGATCCGCCAGCTATCGATATCCGTGTACCCCTGTTCCTTGAACATTTTCGTCTGCTGTCCCATGACGACGCGGGACACCTTCCGGATACAGTCCGGAATCCGCAGTACGGCATATACCATCGCGTTGAAATCGATCGTACCGGCGCGCGCTCGCGCGTGCAGGACGGAATCCAGTCCGGAATGAACCTCTTCAATCCCAGCCAGCCGCATTTCAGAGTTGGATTTCAAAACGGAATAGATCGTTCGAATATAAAAATCGATCGCTTCGGACGCCTGTAAAGGAATATTTCGGTCCATATCTTTTCTTCCAGCTATCCGAGCGCCCCGTTTTCAATCGCCACACGGCGGAACGCGCCGACAAATTCACGAAGCTCGGCTTCGGTTTGCGCCGCGGACAGCTGAACGCGGATCTCATCGCGATCCTTCGGGACCACCGGATAATTAATCGCGGATAAGAGATACCCCGCCGCGAACATTCCCTGAACCATGCGTTTCGTCTTTTCCGCCGTTCCGAAGAGGACAGGCTGGATCGGATGGATTGAATCAGCCGCCAGCGTGAACCCGGCTTCAGCAATCGCCTTCTTAAAAAAGGCGATATTTGCACGCAGCGCCGCCAGCATGCGCGCACCTTCAGCGGAATCCAGAATCCGTACCGCTTCCAACGCCGCCGCCGCCGTTCCCGGCGCGATTGAATTCGAATAAATATACGTCGCCGCCGCCTCGCGGAGATAATCGACGACGACCTGACCGGCGGCAATGTACCCGCCGTCAGCGCCGAAACCCTTCCCAAGCGTCCCGATCAGGACGTCAGCGCCCGCGTCGCAGACCTCCTCCGTCCCGCGGCCGCTCTCCCCAAACGCAGCCACGCCATGGCAATCGTCAACCAGCAGCAGGATCCCCTCCGGAAACGCGTCATCGTAACGATCGATCAGCTTCCGAACCGCGTTCAGGTCCTGATACGCCCCCAACATGCTGAAAACGCCGTCCGTCACGATCATCAGCCGATCATACTTCCCGACGCAGGATCGGATTTCAGCCTCCAGCGAATCGACGTCGCGATGTTTAAAGATGCGTTTATCTTCCTTCGGTAAATTCGCGATCCGGACGCCGTCGATGATACTGCGATGATTAAGCTCGTCAGAAATGACGCAGACGTTCGTCGTAAGCAGCGAATCCTTCGCCTGTTTCCGCGACAGGCTGAAAAGCGCGGCGATATTCGAGGCGAACGCCGCCGACAATACGATCGCATCGTCCTTATGATGGAACGCCGCCAGCGCCTTTTCAAGCTCCCGATGTTTCGCGAAGGAGCCGGAAATGAAACGGACCGCGCCCGGTCCTGTCCCGAGCCGTTCGACCGCGTCGTGCTCCGCTTTTTTTATGGCGGGATGATGACGGAAGCCGAGATAATCGTTCGAATTAAAAACCGAATAGCGCTTCCCGCCGATAATCGCCTTCGGGTTTTCTTCGTCAGTAAACCGCTCGATCAGGTGCTCAAAGCGTTTTGACGTCTTAGCGGCGTCGATCCGATCCAGCTCCGCGGACAGCGTCCGATAAAATTTTTCTTTACCCATGATAAATCCTTCCTTTTATTCCAGAATACAGCGCCTTCGCCATTTTTCCCAAATCGTAAGCCTCTTTCCAGCCCCAGTCGCGCCGCGCCGCGCTGTCGTCGATCGACTGCGCCCAGGTTGCCGCGATTTCCTGACGAACGTCAGGTTTATACGTAATTCTGAACCCGGGGAAAAGACTTTTGACTTCTTCGACCAGCTCCGCCGGCGTAAAATTAATCGCCGCGAAATTATACGCCATCCGCTCGGTCAGGTTCTCGCGCGGCGCTGCCATCAATTCGATCGTTCCCCGGATCGCGTCGTCGATATACATCATCGGCAGCCGCGTATCCGGCGACAGGAAGCATTCGTAAGCATTCTCACGAAACGCGCTGTAAAAAATATGCATCGCGTATTCGGTCGTCCCGTCTCCCGGATCCCCTTTCCAGCCGTTAATCCCCGGATAGCGGAGCGAACGGACGTCCACGCCGAATTTATCATGATAATACTTGCATAGCAGCTCGCCAGTCATTTTGGTAATCCCGTACACGGTTTCCGGCTCAAAGGAGGTATGCTGCGGGACGCGAATTTTCGGCGTCGTCGGCCCATAGACCGCGATCGAGCTCGGCCAGAAAACCTTGCAGTCAAATTCACGCGCTTCATCAAGCACGTTCATCAAACCGTTCAGATTAATTTCCCAGGCCAGGCCCGGATTTTTCTCGCCGCCAGCGGAAAGCAGTCCGGCTAAATGATACACCGATCCGACGTCATACTTTTCAAGGATCGTTTTCAGCCGGCCGCGATCGCGAATATCCAGGAACTCGAACCGACGGGCCTCATGCGTATTACGAATATCAGAGGCAATCACGTTTTCGTCGCCATACGAAGCGCGAAGCGCGTCAAATAAATCGCTGCCAATCAATCCGCCCGATCCAGTGATAAGAATTTTTCTCATGCAATTTTCCTTTGCCCGTGCTTAGGTTCGATAGATACGGTTTTCAAACTGCCTGCTTTTATTTTAGTCTTATTCCTTAATGATGTGAATGGTTTCCATCTGCGTTTTTCAAAGCTGAACAGGAATCATCGCTGAAACCAAAAAGGACCTCGCGAACAGCTATGCGAAGCCCTTTTTTTGAACGTTTTGAATCCCGCCAGAGTCATTTCAGAAACCTGGCAGAATTCTTTCAGTCCAGATAATCCGTAATCTTTCCTACGATATAACGGTTATTTGGAAGCTTATCCGTTGTTATATACCCCGGCTCGCTCCGGATCAGCGCCGGGATCCGGTTGATCAGGTTGGCGCAGGTCAGCTCGACCGTAGCCGGCCGATCCACGTGGATCGAGACTTCCGGTTCACCGTAAAACGACCAGTCATTGCGATCGAAATCCTCCGGTCCGTAAACCTTGCCAATACATTCCGTCTCGATCGTGATCCCTTCTTTCGTCTCCGTCGTCACGACGGCGCTCATCCCGGTCGGATCGCCCGCCCGGATCGTCATCCCAAGCGTGGAGCTGACGAGGTCTGTGGAATGCGTTGTCGGGAAGCATTGCTGCACCTGCGAAACAGGGGTCAGGCCGAGCCGTTCGCAAAGCCAACCGTTCTGATTCCACATGTAGCTGGGGACGTATTCGCCGCTCTCCACCAATTTTTTCTGCTCGGCCGAAGTAAGGTCGTTATACTTCCCGATCTGCTCCTTGAAATCCTCCTGCGATAAACCTGCCCCATGTCCATGCGCGAGCGCGATTCCGTAATCCTCGACATTGTAGCTGCTGATTCCCTTGATCTTATCGATCCGCTGGATCGACCCCGCCAACGTATCGATCAGGACGCCCCAATACATATCCGGATAACCGCTCCCCGCCAACGTGACGCCGTTTTCTTTCGCTAATTTATCCAGCGCCGCAGTCAGCTTCGGATTCGAATTCCAGGGATACAGCGACTCTTCGCAGGTGCTGATCGCGTTAACGCCGCTCTTCGCGCAGACCTCGAAAGCGCCCTTGATATCTTCTATCAGGCTCATCGTCGCGACAACGCAGACCGACGGCTTCAACTCTTTCAGGATTCGTTCCGCGTCCTTCGAATCGGAAATCCTGACCCCGTAGGGCTCGGCGCCAATATGCTCGCCGATATCTTTCCCGATCAGCGCCGGATTCATGTCAAACGCAGCGACAATTTTCGCGCCCTTCTCGATCAGGTAGCGAATCAAATACCGACTCATCTTACCGCAGCCAAACTGCGCGACCTTCAATTCCTTCATGGTCATACCTCCTTTTTCATTTAAGGAAATTATAATTAGCCCGTGGTTTACGTCAATATGCCGAAAATCACCTCGTGCGAACAAAGCGCCTGCCCAACCGGACGGGGATCTCCGTATTTTTCGTCGAATCCTTTTCGGACCGTTATAATAAAAAATCGTCGGAGGCAAACATGATTCGATTCAACAGCGACTACACGGAAGGCGCGCATCCTGAGATTCTTGAGGCGCTGATTCGAACGAACGAGCTGCAAAGCGACGGCTACGGCGCCGACCCGTACTGCGGCGCTGCGCGGACGATGATCCAGACGGCTTGCGGGGATCCAGATGCCGACGTGCATTTTTTCGTCGGCGGGACACAGACGAATTTCACGCTCATCGCCGCGGCGCTCCGTCCGTACCAGAGCGTCTTGAGCGCGGCCACAGGTCATATCTTCGTGCATGAAAGCGGCGCGATCGAAGCGACGGGGCATAAATGCGAAACGCTTCCGACCGTCGACGGTAAAATCCGGGCCGCGGATATTGAAGCGAAGCTCGAAGCGCACCGCGCAGACGAATCCTTCGAGCATGCGACCCAACCCAAGCTGGTCTACCTGTCGCAGCCGACCGAGCTCGGAACGCTTTACACGCGGCAGGAACTGACCAAAATCCGCGCCACCTGCGACAGGTACGATCTTTTCCTCTATATCGACGGCGCGCGGATCGTATACGCGCTGACCTCGGAGAAAAACGATGCTGACTTAAAGACGATCGCCCGGATCGCCGACGCGTTCTATTTCGGCGGAACGAAGGCGGGACTCCTCTTCGGCGAAGCCCTCATTATCCGCAGCGATACGCTCAAGCGCGATTTCCGTTATATTCAAAAGCAACGCGGCGGATTGCTGGCGAAAGGGCGGCTCTTAGGCGTCCAATTCGCCGCGCTTTTTGAAGCCAGCCTGTACGAAGAAATCGGGCGGCACGCGAACCGAGCCGCGGATAAAATACGGGAAGCGCTGCGCGAAATGAGGGTTCGTTTCCTCGTCGCCTCACCCACGAATCAGATCTTCCCGATTTTCCCGGACGGCCTGATCCGGGAGCTGCGGGAGGATTTCGCGCTGGCGTATATCCAGCGCGTGAGCGAAAGCGAAAGCTGCGTCCGGATCTGCACGAGTTTCGCGACCAGAGACGAGGACGTCGAAGCGTTAATCGCCAGAGTCCGATCGCTGCTCGATAAAAATCGGTAATGTCGATCCCATGCGTCATTCAGTCTGGTGAACGCAGTCCGGATACTGTAAAATAAGATATCGTTGAAAACGTTAAGCAGGAGGAGAAAATGGATTACACTCTGATCGGAATCGCGGCCGTAATCTTTATTGGAATAATCGTGACATTGGGGTACGTTAAAGCCCCGCCCGATAAAGCGTTTATCATTTCCGGGCTCAGGCGTAAAGTCGTCGTCGGCAGGTCGGCGATTCGGATCCCATTCCTCGAACGGTTGGATAAACTTTCGCTGAAAGTCATGTCGGTCGACGTGAAGACCGGGACGGCGGTTCCGACGAACGATTATATTAACGTCAGAGTCGACGGCATTGTAAAGATAAAAATTTCGAGCGATCTCGATATGATTGGCAAAGCGGCGCAGAACTTCCTGAACCAGTCCGAAGAATATATTATCGGGCAGGTTAAGGACGTTCTGGAAGGAAATATGCGCGAAATTATCGGCCAGCTTACGCTCCCTACCATGGTTCAGGACCGCAAACTTTTCGGGGAGAAGGTCCAGGAAAACGCCGTGCCGGACCTGGCGAAATTAGGTCTCGAAATCGTATCGTTCAACATTCAATCCTTCGAAGATGAAAACGGCGTTATCGAGAATCTCGGGATCGATAATATTTCGAAGATCCGAAAAGAAGCTTCGATCGCGAAAGCCAACGCCGATAAGGACGTCATTATCGCCCAGGCCAACGCGAACAGGCTCGCCAACGACGCGGAAGTCGAATCGCAGCGAATTATCGCCGAGCGACAGAATGAACTCGAAATCAAGAAGGCGCAGCTGAAAACCGAAGCGGATAAGCAGAAGGCCGAAGCCGATATGGCTTACGATATTCAGGCGGAAGAAAGAAGAAAAGATAAGGAAGCGAAATCCGCGGAGGCCAACCTGATCCGCGAGCAGAAGCAGATCGAGATCCAGAAAGCAAAGCTCGACGCAGAACAAAAACAGGCCGCCGACGTCCAGCTCTATCAGCGGCAAAAAGAAGCGGAGGCGAAGCTTTTCGAGGAACAGAAGAGCGCCGAGGCGATTAAGATCAGAGCCGAACAGGAGGCCGCCGCCGTAAGAATCAAAGCGGAAGCCGACGCCGACGCGAAGCGGCAGGTCGGTCTTGCGGAAGCGGAAGCGCTGCGCGCGAAGGGGCTCGCCGAGGCAGAGGCGATCGACAAGAAAGCGGAGGCCATGAAAAAATATGGCGAGGCCGCCATGCTTGAGATGTACTTTAATGTCTTGCCGGAAATTTCAAAAAATATTACCGCCCCGCTCGGCAATATTGACAAGATTACGATGTATGGGGACGGGAACAACGCAAAGCTGGTCGGCGATATAACGAAATCGCTGACGCAGATAACCGACGGATTAAACGACAGCCTCGGCGTTGACGTTAAGTCGCTGGTTACGGGATTCCTGAAGAATAAAACGATCAGTGAGGAAAAAAGCGGCGAGTAAGCCGGTACGCCGCGAACTCCACGTACAAAAAACGATCGGCAAGCGCCGATCGTTTTTTGTACGTATTTAATCCATCAGAGCGCGGTCTTCCAAAGCCCGTGCAGGTTGCAATGTTCATAGACCGCAACCGCTTCGTCGTCGGTAACCGTGAAGACAGCCTTCGGCTTATCGCCCGCGTTCAGATATTTGATCTGGAAGCCCTTCCGGGTCTCGAGAACGACGAACTCGATCCAGTGCTCGGGAAGCATCGGATGCTCAACCGCTCCAACAACAACTTCAATTTTATCACCGGAGACCTTGACATCCGGCACGTGTTTTTCCTTGGCGGCGTCGACCGTATTCGCGGTAACCGGCGCCATAGGCTCCCCGCAGCAAATCGTGGGGACGTTTCGATCGTTTTTCAACGTGACAATCATTTTTTTGCAGTGCCTGCAATATAAGAATTCAAGTTTCATTTTTTCTCCCTTATTTATGCTGAAATGCCTTTCAACTGACGCCTTTATTTTATCATAAATCCGAGAACAGACCCCATGTTGTAATTATTTTATGATTTAAACGATTCCAACATGGCCCTTCCGATCCTCAAGGCTGCGTTTCGTTTTACGATAGAACTAACGTTGACATGCGGGAAAGATATTGTAAAATTGAACTTATATGGAACGGGCGAATCGGATCAATCACGTGGCGAAGCTTTTCCTGGCCCTGATTCTGGGGCTGGTGATGGCTGGCTGCGACGCGCAGCGGAACGAACTCATCCTCGGACTTTTTCAGACCGCAACGCCGATTCCGCCTACGGCGACGGCGACGTCCGCGCCGACAATAACGCTCACGCCGGAACCGACCGAAACGCTCATTCCGCTTGAAGAGCCAAGCCGCGGGGACCATTATTTCCTGATTGGCGATTTCAAAACTGCGCGTTCCGAATATCGAAAGAGCGCGTTTTCAGCGGCGTCGGAAAAAGAAATCGCCGCCGCTGAACTCGGGCTGGCGAGAATCGAATCGCAGTCGGGCGAATACGAAGCCTGCCAGAACCGGCTTATCGAGGCGTTGAACCGGATCGGCGACCCCGCGCTCAAAGCGCCGCTCTGGTATCAGATGTCCGCCTGTCTGCACGAATTAGAGCTGCGCAGGGAGGAAATCAATGCGCTCAGCGAATACCTGAAAGCGAATCCGGAGAGCCGCCTGGCGTTCGAGATTCAGGAGCGGATCGGCGACCTCTATTTCGCGGAAGGCGACTATCAGGACGCAATGACGATTTATTCCGGACTGGCGGAAAGAGTCGATTTTATTTCCGGGAACCAGGTCTGGATGAAGGTCGCGGATACCTTCTTCATCCAGGGCGATTACTCGAACGCGCTGCTGGTTTGGATAAAAATTTTCGAAGCGAACCAGAACGAGGAGCTCCGGGTCCGGATCAACCTCCTTATGGCGGAAACGTACGAGATCATCGACTCAACCGAGCAGGCCTACGCCCGCTATCAGGACATCGTCAACAGCTATCCGCGCGCTGCGGGAGCGCTGGACGCGCTTCAGGCGTTAAATAACGCGGATCAGGACGTCAACCTTTTCCAGTCTGGGCTGATTTATTATTATCGCGGGAACTATAAATTAGCGTCGGCCAATTTCTACCGGTTTCTCGAATCCGGGGAAAGCGGCGACGGCGCGCTGATTTATTATTTAGGCGTCTCCCAGATGTATGTCGGAAATTACGTCGAAGCGATATCGCTTTTTGACAAGCTGATCGAGGAATTCCCGGAAGACGGGTTCTACGCGCCCGCCTGGGAAGAAAAAGCATACGTTCAGTGGTACTATCAGGGCAATTATCCGGCGGGGGCCGCAACGCTGTTAGAATATGTCGCGAAACATCCGGATCAGCAGCCCGCGCCGGGATACCTTTTCCAGGCAGGACGCGTCCTGGAGACGGCGCATAAACTGTCCGACGCGGCGGAAGTCTGGGAGCGGTTGATCGATGAATATCCGCTATACGAAAAAAGCGAAGAAGCCCTGTTTTTAGCGGGAATCGCGCGGTACCGGGCCGGGAACTATGACGCGGCGACAGCTACGTTCAACCGTGAATTGCTGATCGCGACCGACACGGCCGACGTCGCCAAAGCGAATTTCTGGATCGGGAAATCGTACCAGCGGAAAGGCGACGCCGAATTCGCAGAAAAATACTTTTTAGCCGCTTCAAGCGCCTCGCCGACCGACTATTATACCGAGCGTGCCCTCGATCTTCTGAGCGGGGCTGAGCCGTTCCAGTTCGCCGCGCCGTCCGAAGCGATTTCGGGCGACATCGCGAACGAAAAGATCATCGCGGATCAATGGATGCGAATCACATTCAATATCGACGAAGCTGTCGACCTGATGCGGCCGACGCTCCTGATCGCCGACTCCGATTTTCTCCGCGCGGAAGAACTGTACCGCCTTGGCCGTTTTCAGGAAGCGCTCGAAGCCTACGACGCGGTTCGCGTCCGGTTTGACGGAGAAGTGGTCGCCTCGTATCAGCTGATGAATACGCTGATCGAAAAAGAGATTTACCGTCCCGCCGTATTTATCAGCCGCGGGATCCTGACGCATGCCGGGCTGATCGAAGACGTACGGACGCTGAGCGCGCCGAATTATTTTAATCGGATCCGCTTCGGGACCTGGTACAGCGAGAGCGTCCTCGCGGCCTGGGAAGAATTCGGTATTCATCCCTTCGTCCTCTACGGAATGATGCGGCAGGAAAGCATGTATGATCCCTGGATTTCTTCCGCCGCCGGCGCTCAGGGGTTGATGCAGTTCATGCCCGCGACCGGGCGCGAAATGGCCGAAAAGCTGAAGTGGCCGGAGAATTACGGGCCAGACGACCTGCTCCGCGCCGCCGTATCGGTTCGCTTCGCTGGGAAATACCTTTCGGGTCAGCTTTCCTACTTCGACCAGAACCCGTACCACATGCTGGCGTCGTACAACGCGGGCGCGGGGAATACGGCGAATTGGATCGACGGCGAAGACGGCGATACAGACCTGTTCCTGGAGATGATCCGATTTGAAGAAACCCGGCTTTACGTTCGCCGGGTCTATGAAAACGCAAAAATGTACGAACGGCTGTATCGCTGAATCGCAGCGGGAGAGACGCCGCCAAGGCTAAGGCGCGCGAAGGGACTCGATATAAGCCGCGGCCTCGCTACGGCTGGTCACGGCGCCGACGATCTGCGCCTCGATCAGGCGCTCCTTAAGCTCTCCGATTTCAGGCCCCTCCGTCAATCCGAGTAAACGGATAATTTCGCCGCCGTTCAGGTACGGCTCCGGACAAACCACGCTGTCGTACCGACGGAACCGCGCCTCGAACAGCTTCGCCGCAGCATCCAGCGCGTCCGCCCACGCGGTCGAATCGGGCGCCATGGCCGCTTTCCCGTATGCGTCCGCCAGATAGAGAAAAACGCCTTCGATCGCGGCGTTGGAATATTTCTTAAAGAAACGGTATATGTCCGTGTCGGCAAACGTATCGCCCGATTCAACGATCGCGAAAATTTCGGACGACGCCTCAAACATTTTTGCAATATTGCGGATCTCGTCGCCGCTGAGGACGATCTGACGCGATCGGTAATTCAGGATTTTCTTCTGCGGCTCTGATTTCGGGTCGACCTTATACAGCGCAGCCAACAGCGCGAAGCGGAGAACGCTTCGGCGGTCGCGCAGGTAATTTTTCTCCGCGTCAAAATACGAACGCAGCTCGGTCCGATATGCGCCCAGCTTCAGAACCGCCAGTCCGGAGATCAGGTTCGAGGACTCAGCCTCCTGGAACTCGGTCGTCAGGATTGAAAGCAGGCGATCCATGGATCGGGCCCGATCCACCAGCTCGTCCGTCGAATTCAGCGAGTCGTTCGGAAAGAGAAAATCGAGAATCGAAAACCGCTCCAGAGCCTGTATAATCGAAACGCTCTTCCCGAGCTTCAGGATTTTAAACAGCTCGTCGCGATACCGTTCGGCCGAGCAGTTCGGTAAAAAAGCAGGGATTCCATTCATCTCATGGATCAGCTCATCGTCCATGCTCAATCCGTATTCCAGCGCAAAGCGCAGTCCGCGGACCGCCCGGATCGGATCCTGCCGGAGACTGTCCGGGAGACACATCCGCAGCCTCTTTTCACGCAGGTCGGACATGCCGCCTAATGGATCGACGAACGTCTGCCGATCGCGGAAATCGATCGCAATCGCGTTGATCGTAAAATCGCGATTCCGCAGGTCGTCTTCGAGCGTGCCGCCGACGATTTTCGCGAAATCGAAATGAACAAAACGATCGCCCTCGTTGATCATAACGCGCACGATCTCCCGTTCCTCGTCCATGACGTAAAACCTGGCGTTGAACGCGTCGGCGATCCGTTTCGCGATCTCGCGGACGAACCCCTCCAAAATGAAATCGTAATCATGCAGCGGCTTATTCAGGATCAAATCGCGAACCGCCCCGCCGACGAGGTACATTTTCAAGCTGGCGGGGACGACCGCTGAAATGCGATTGAGGTAATCATAGTAGCCTTGTTCGCGATCGCTCATTTTCCCTTTTCTTTTAACTCTTCCAGCTTCTCCAGATCAACGACGCCAATATACTTCAGGTTCCGGTAATAATCGTCTAAATCCAGTCCATAGCCATATACAAATTTGTCCGGAATATGGAAACCGCAGTATTTAACCGGAATTTCGACTTCACGGCGGGTCGGTTTATCCAGAATCGTACAAACGCAAAGACTTTTCGGATTTCGCGTCGACAGCACGTTAATCACCGCGTTCAGCGTTTGCCCGCTGTCAATAATGTCTTCTACAATGATAACATTAAGTCCCTGGATCGGGGTGTTTAAGTCATAGGTAATTCGAACGTTCCCGGAAGACTCGCGTATACCCGCGCCGTAGGAGGACACCGCCATAAATTCGATTTTATTCGGAACGGACACTTCCCGCATCAGGTCGATCAAAAAAACAACGCCGCCGCGCAGAATACATATAAATAAGATTTCTTCCCCGGCGTAATCGCGCGAAATCTCCGCACCAAGCTCCTTAATCCGACGTTGGAGCGTTTCCTCGTCGATCAATACCTCGGCTAAAACGTCCTCTGGTGAATACATGATCCCTCCTATCCTTTTCCGTTTCCAGAGCGGCGCAGCGGCCTGAAAAAAAGGATCAGCCGCGCGATTTTCCGTTGCGATGATGAACGACGTGATGCGTTCGGCAGCGCGCCTCGTACAATTCGTCCGCGCCAACGATCACGATCGGATCGTCCGCGTCCGCCGGCTGTCCGTTGACGATCCGCTGCGTCCGCGTCGCCGGCTCCCCACAGACCATGCAGATCGCGGTCAGCTTATCGACACGCTCGGCTTTCGCGATCAGGGTCGGCATGACGCCGAATGGAACGCCGCGGAAATCCATATCCAACCCGGTCAGGATCACGCGAATTCCGTTCCCGGATAGCCGATCCACGATTTCAACGATCGGCTCATCGAAAAATTGCGCCTCGTCGATCCCGATTACGGTCGTATCCGGGGATAAATACTGAAAAAGATCGCCGATTTTATCAATCGGAAGCGCGTCGATCTCAATTCCGCCATGCGAATGGACCCGCTCGACGACGTAACGGTCGTCAATAATCGGTTTGAAGACCTGAACTTTATTCCTTGCGATAACGGCGCGGCGAAGCCGTCGGATAAGCTCCTCCGTCTTTCCGCAAAACATCGGCCCGCAAATGACTTCAATTGGCGCAATTTGTTTTTCTGCCATCTCCACGACTCCGGTTCTCGATACTTGTATTCAGACGATATTTTACACGATAAAGCTGCCGCGATGGGGCTGATCAGCCAACACACTGATAATCGCTCGCTATTTGAGAGAATAGGCTGCTGTAAAGCCCTGGGATTTCCCCCGCCAGAAGCGTCCGGTTCTCCGCGCGTTCCTTTCGGAAGATTTCGCCCGCCGACCCATGGAACCAGACGCCGAGCTGCGCTGCGGAAAACGGATCGGAGCCCTGCGCGGCGAAACCCGCGATCGTTCCGCTCAGGACGTCCCCGCTCCCCGCCTTTGCCAACGCGGCGTTCGCGAACGGCGCAACGGCCGTTTCGCCCCATGGCGCGGCGATAACCGTATATGCGCCTTTCAGCACGACGATCGCGCTCCATTCCCTCGCCTTTTCCTCCGCCAACGGGATCCGCCGCCGGTTCACGTCTGCGACCGTGCATCCGCAAAGCCGCGCCATTTCGCCCGGATGCGGCGTGAGGATCGTTCCGGAAGGAAGCCGGCTTAATATCTCGCGCCGATCCGAAAGATAATTCAACGCGTCCGCGTCGAAGATCGGCGTCCTGATCCGCCCCAGGATTTCCGGATCGAAAAGAACGTCAAGAAACGTCGTCGATAAATTCCCCATCCCGAGTCCCGGACCAACGAGCCATGCCGAATTTTCGCGGTCGGGAAGCTTCCGCTCCAGCGCAGCCCGGTTTTCACCCGCGTTGTCCGAAATCGTATCCCAGACAGCCTCAGCCGCCCGCGACGCGACGCAGCGGCGTACCAGCTCGTTCGAATTGATCTCGACCAGCCCTGCCCCGGAGCGGTACGCCGCTTCCGCCGCCAACGCCGGCGCGCCAAAATACTTTTCGCATCCGCCAAAAATTCGGACGGTCCCGAACGCGCCTTTATGCGAAACGTCGCAACGTTCCGGCAGGCGCGCTTGAACCCAGCTCTGCGTCAGGGAGCGGCGCCGAATCCGCGAATAGACCGGGAGCTCCGGATCGAGACGCATCCGAACGCCCGACAGCTTCCCGCCGATCGCCCCGGCGCTGCCCATCAGCTGTCCAAGCTTGAACGCATGGATCGCGACCGTCTGATCCGCGCGGAGCGCGTCCGGGTCCGTTTCGCCGCTGTCGCAGTTCATCCCGGACACACAGTCGACCGCGATTATCCGTGCCGGGAACGCCCGCGCGTTCAACATCCGAAACAGCGGTCGACAGCGATCGGGAAGCGGCGGACGGAAACCGATCCCGAAAACCCCGTCAAGGATCATGTCTGTCTCGCTCAGGAACGCCCGAACCTGCGTCCCACCTTCCGCGCTGCCGAGCGCCGCCGTCGGGACGCAGCCCATCCGCAGCCTCGCTTCGTAAATGTCCTCCTTCCGCTCGTCGATCAGAATCGCGCGGACCGCCCGCCCCCTTTTTTTCAGCTCCAATAAGGCGACGATCGTATCGGCCCCATTATTCCCTTTTCCGATCAGCCCGGTAATCCGCAGTCCGCGCGGATACCGATCAACCTCCGCAGCGACCGCTTTCCCAACCATGTCGACCATCGCTTCATAGCTCGTTCCCGCCTCGAAACCTTCCCGTTCAATTTCGCGCATTTCTGCAACCGTCACAATTTCCATGAGCACCTCCGCGGATTTTAAACTGATGATTAAGTTCAATTCAGCGTATCCATTCAGCAAAAACAATTCGGACAAGATAAAATGAACGCATGAAGTTTTTCTTAACGTTGTCCAATAAGCTAATTATAGCCGCGTCGCCGTTTATCTTCCTGATGGCCGTTGTCGTCAGCGTTTTTACCCCCGCCTTTATTTGGATCGAGTACCAGCGTCCGGGTTTTCCTCCGGATGAATTCGGCTTTTCGACGGAGGAAAGGCTCAGGTACGGAATTCATTCTGTAAATTACGTAACCTCATTGCGGAATCTTTCTTTAGCCGAGCTGACAGGCCCCGACAGCGAACCGCTCTATCGGGAATCGGAGCTTTCCCACATGGCGGACGTACGAACGGTATTCCAGTCCGCCCGCTGGGCGCTGGCAGGTTTGATTGCGCTGACCGTGGTCCAATTCGCGCTGACCTGGAGAAGACCGGCCGCGTTCCGGGACCTGCTGTACGCGCTGCGCACCGGCGCGCTGGCGTCGATCGTGGTATACAGCCTGCTGATGATCCTGTCCCTGACCATTTTTGATCAGGTTTTCTATTCTTTTCATCAGCTGTTCTTCGCGGAAGGCAGCTGGCTTTTTTACACGTCCGACGCGCTGATCCGGCTCTTCCCGAAACAGCTCTGGGTTGACGCGTTTATCGTCGCCGGCGTCGCGGCGCTCGCGCTCGCGGTCCTTTTCTATTTTCTTTTCCGCGCTTTCGCGAAAAGGGCGGCGATTCCGCCAGTTTCCGGAAAAACTTCTCTAAACGCCGTCCGTTCATCATCCAGACCGGACGGGGCAGCCTCATTCAAAAGATAAAAAGGGAGCATTCAATCTTCTATGACCGACAGAAAAATCATTATCACCACCGAATCCACCTGTGATATCCCCAGGTGCGAACAGGAGCGACTCGGAATTTTTACCGTTTCAACCTATATCATGATCGGCGGACGGTCGTATCTGGACTGGACGGAAATAACGACGAGCGATTTTTTTGAGCTGACAAAAGCGCGAGATATCCGGCCGACAACCTCCGCCGTCCCCGTGCATGATTACGAGACGCTTTTCCGTCAGTTCGACGGTCAGGACGCCGATATTCTTCATATCGCCGTTTCGCAGAATTTTTCCGCCTGCTTCAATAACGCGGTCGTCGCCGCGCAAAGCTTCAAAAATGTGCATGTTTTCGACGCGAAAAACGTCTCCGCCGGGCTCGCGCTGGCGATCTATCGCGCGGTTGACCTGCGCGACCGAGGCTTCGCGATTCAGGATATCATCTCAGACCTGAGCGCGTATGTCGACCGAATCCGTTTCAACTGCGTCCTCGATACGGTCGATTTCATTCGCCGCGGCGGGCGGCTTTCCGCGACCGTCGCGTTGGGGATCGAGCTGCTGAAAATAAAGCCGGAAATCCTTCTTCGGGACGGGAAAATCGTGATCGGCAGGAAATACCGCGGAAAGCTGGATAAAGCGCTGGGCTCTTTTGTTGAGAACCAGCTGAAAAACGTCAGCCATATCGATAAAACGCGGGTCCTCGTCGCCAATACGCTCCGAGATCATGAACTCCTCGCCCGTCTTCGGGACACCGTCGCCAAACGTCTCCCCGACAGCGAGACGATCGTCGTCGAGGTCGGCTCGGTCATCTCCTGCCACGCGGGACCGAACGCGTTCGGATTAGCGTTCGTCGAAGATTAACGTTGCGGGGCCCCGAGCGTCAGAAGGTTCGGAGCCCTGCCAAAAGCATTCCACGCCGCCGAGCGGATTAATTCTTCGGAAAGACGACAACCAGCAGCATTTTGAACCGTTCCGAAGCGAAAACCGAATGTTCCTTTTCCGCGGGCATCAGGATCGACTGCCCCGCGGATAACGTAAACTCTTGATCCTCGATCCGGATCAGCCCCATCCCGTCCAGACAGAGAACGAGTGCGTCCCCGTGGGACGAATGCGTACTGATTTCCTCGTTTTTATCGAACGCGAATAACGTAACCGAAACGGCCGCGTTCTGCGCCAGCGTCTTGCTGACAACCTGTCCCGACGCGTAAACGACCTCATCTTTCAGCTCGACCGCCGCTGCGACCGGGAAGTTCTTAATCATTGCGCTTGTCATGGGCACATCCTCAAACCTTTCATCACAAGTTTGTTATTGACAACTCTGATTATATGCCGGTAGAGCAGGATTCTCCGTTGGTTTTCCAACGGGGAATAAAAAAACGGCTCCAATCCATGCGGCTTGAGGATCGGAGCCGGGCTGCGGCACTGTCAGAATTCCGGCAGGGCCCGCTATTTAACTTCGACAGTCCAGCCGAACTCGTCCTTCGCCCGGCCGTTTTGAATCGCGCTGATCTCGTCATAGAGACGTTTCGCGATCGGGCCGGTCTTTCCGCCGTTGACCTTTACCGTCTCGCCTTTCCAGACAAACGCGCCGACCGGCGAAATCACGGCAGCAGTCCCGGAAGCAAACGATTCATTCAGCGTTCCATTCTTCGCAGCGCTGAATACTTCGTCAATTGAAAGCTTACGTTCGGAATGCGGAACGTTCCAGGCCTCAAGCAGCCGTAGAATCGTATCCCGCGTGATTCCAGGCAGGATCATCCCATCCAGCGGGGCGGTAACGACCTCGTTATGGATCACAAAAAACGCATTTGACGTTCCAATTTCCTGGACATACTTCTTTTCGCTGCAATCCAGATACAAAACCTGGCTGCAGCCGGCGGCGACGGCTTTTTCCTGCGCTTTCAGGCTGATAACATAGTTCGCGCCAATCTTCGCGAATCCAGTTCCGCCGGGCATCGCGCGCGAATATTCGTCCTCGACGAAAATCTTCGTCACCGGAAGCTCGCCGTCGTCCGATTGATAGTACGATCCGACCGGACTCAGGATCACCGCGAACTTATATGAGCGCGCCGGATGCACTCCGATATACGGATCGTCGGCGAAAACGAACGGGCGAATATACAGCGATGTATTCTTCGCGGTCGGGATCCAGTCCCGATCGATATCGACAACCGCTTTAATCGCTTCCATCATCAGCTCCGGATCAATCTTCGGAATACAGATTCGGTCGGCAGTTGTATTGATACGCTTAAAATTCATGTCCGGACGGAAGAGCAGGACGCGACCATCCGGCGACTTGTAGGCCTTCATCCCCTCAAACATCTCAATCGCGTAATGCAGCACGGCAGCAGCGGGGTCCAGCGTAAACGGGCCATAAGGAACGATCCGCCCGCCATGCCATCCTTTTTCATCGTTATAATCCATCACAAACATATGATCGGTAAAATATGTCCCAAATCCGAGCTTCGATCCGTCCGTCAGGTCCGGTTTCGGCTTCGGCGCGGTATTTTCAGTCACCTGAAACGTATACTTGCCCATGTCTTGTCCTTATAAATATTTTTCTCCCGCGTACAACGCCTCAACGTTCTTCGGCAGCAGCTCCGCCTTCGCGCCGTAGAATTCCTTCGCCAGCGCGCCTTCGACGGATTCCGCTTTCAACAGCTTCGTTTTTCGAACGATCGCGCCCAGCATGACGATATTCGCTGAGCGTGGAGCGCCGATATCGCTCGCGATCCGGTTAGCGTCGACCGGGATAATCTGGATATCCGTGCGTTTCGGCGTCTCGGGGATTACGGAAGTATTATAAAATAGAAACATGCCCGATTCAAGCGTTTTCTCAAACTTATGCAACGACTGCAAATTCATCGCAGCGACCAGGTTCGGAACCGAAACGATCGGATTACTGATCGGCTGGTCGGAGACGATCGTCGAGCAGTTCGCCGTCCCGCCGCGCATCTCCGCGCCATACGACGGAATAAACGTTACGTCCTTCCCTTCAATCATGCCGGCATACGCCAACATGCGCCCAATCGTCAGGACCCCCTGACCGCCGAATCCGGCGATAATCGTCTTCCAGGTTGTGATCATGCGATTGCCTCCGGTTTCTTAAACACGCCCAAAGGATAATACGGGATCATCCGCTCCCGGACCCATTCCATCGACTTTGGGGCTGTCAGGCCCCAGTTTGTCGGACAGGTCGACAGGAACTCAACAAACGATAATCCAAGCTTTTTCTGCTGCGTTTCGACGGCGCGTTCGATCGCCTTTCGGGCTTTGCGAATCTGCGCCGGAGAATCGATCGAAACCCGTTCGACGTACGCCGCGCCGTCGATCGTCGCCAGCATTTCCGCAACCCGCAACGGGATCCCGTTCCGAACCGCGTCGCGGCCAAGGACCGCGGTCGTCGCCCGCTGACCGATCAGCGTCGTCGGAGCCATCTGCCCGCCGGTCATCCCATAAATTGCGTTGTTAATAAAAAAAGCGCAGATATTCTCCCCGCGAACAGCGGCATGAACAATTTCAGCCGTTCCGATCGACGCCAGATCGCCATCCCCCTGATATGTAAAGACGAAATGATCCGGATGCACCCGCTTAATTCCGGTAGCAACCGCCGGCGCGCGCCCATGCGCCGCTTCGCACATTTCTACATTCATATACTGATGCGCAATCACGCTGCATCCGATCGGGGAAACGCCGATCGCGCTGTCCAGCAGACCTTTCGCCTCCAGCACGCCCATAATCAGTTTATGCGCAATGCCATGGCCGCAGCCCGGGCAATAACTCAGCTCCGCGTCGGTCATCCCGACGGTTTTTTCATAAATCGCTTTCATTTATATTCCCCCAGAATCTTTTCGGCTTCGGCCGCGATGTCTTCCGAAGACGGGATATTCCCGCCGACACGGCTGATCATGCGCACCGGGAATCGCCCGCGAACCGCGCGCTCGACATCGGTCAGCATCTGGCCCATGCTGAGTTCGACGGAGGCAATGACCTTCGTTTTCGCCGTAACGCGGTCGAACGCATACGACGGGAAGGGCCAGACGGTCCGCGGACGGATCAACCCTGCGCGGATACCGCGCGCCTTCAAAACTCCCAGAACCTCGGCTACGATCCGCGAGGACGAACCGTAGGCGGCGAAAACGATTTCAGCGTCCTCCACGGACGTCGCCGCCGCGTCAGCCAGCTCTTCTTCCATCGCAGCATATTTATCGAATAAATGATGCACCATTTCTTCAAGCCGAGCCGGCGTCGGCGCGTACGCGCGGATCAGGTTCCGATCCGGCTTTCCGTTCCGTCCGACGAGCGCCCAGGGCTTCTCGCTGGCGATCTTTTCCAGCGCCTGCGGAGCGCGCGGTTCCGGCAGGACGACAGGCTCCATCATCTGCCCCATCATGCCGTCAGCCATAATAAAAACCGGATTACGGTATTTATTCGCGATTGCGAAGCTTTTATAAATGCAATCGATCGCTTCCTGCATCGTCGCGGGCGTAAAAACCGGGATATGGTAATCGCCGTTTCCGCCGCCGCGCGTCATCTGATAATAATCCGACTGAGCCGGCTGGATCCCGCCGATTCCCGGGCCGGTCCGGGACACGTTTATCGCGACCATCGGAACCTCGGCCATGCAGGCGAAGCTGAACCCCTCCTGCATCAGCGCAATTCCCGGCGACGCGGACGAGATAAAAACGTCCCCGCCGGCGACGCCGATCCCGTAAGCGATATTGACCGTCGCTAATTCGCTTTCGGATTGGATAAACGTTCCGCCGTGCTTCGGGAGCTCCCGCGACATGTACTCGACCAATTCGTTCTGAGGCGTAATCGGATAACCGACATAAAAGCGGCAGCCAGCCCGGATCGCGGCCTCTCCAAACGCTTCGTTGCCCTTCATCAATACTTTCTGTCCCATTTTACGGCCCCTTTCTAATCGACGTCGATCCGATAGACGCTGATTACCGAATCCGGGCAGATCATCGCGCACTGCGCGCAGCCTATGCAGGCGCCCTGATCGAAGATATCCGCCGGATGAAACCCCTTCAGATTCATCTGGTCCGGATCGATTCGCAGGATCTTCTTCGGGCAGACCGAAACGCACAGGTCGCAGCTCTTGCACCGATCCTTATCAAACTTGACTAAATACTTCCCCATAGCAACTCCCTTTTCTATTTTTTAGGATAAACGCTGATCCAGCCATGACGCCCGCATAATTTCCCGAACCGGAAGGATCGGGACTTTTTCGAAAACGCCGCCCGAAAGCGACGCGCGAAACGCCGGAAGGATTCGCTCCGGACAGCAGTTAAACCGCAGCGGTATCCCCGTCCGCGCGGCGATCTCGGAACAAAAAAAGGCCCCATCCATGCAGTTGTCCGGAGTCGTTTCCTTCAGAAAATGAGCGTTATTGACCAGTCCGGTAATTTTCAGCGTTGTCCAGGCTTCGATCCGGGTCATCATCAGGATCGCTTTCTCAACCGTTCCCGTTTCAGGTCGATTCGGATTCACGACGCAGAGAAACTCGAAATCGCGATCCGCAATCGCGCTGAGAAACTGAACGATAACTTTCGCGCCGTCCGGATCGCCTCCCAAATCGACAATTGCGGCCGTCTCCGCGTCTTCGAGCGGCGCGCGAACGTTCGAGTTCAACGCCGGTATTTCAAGCGTAACCTCTTCGCTGAAAAAATTCCCGTAAATCTGAATTCCCAGCGCTTTAAAAGCGTCGATTTTTTCCCTGCTCCGGAAATACGGATTGGCGATATCGAGATCGATGACGGCGACCTTGTCGCACTCCTTCCGAAGCTCGATCGCCAGGTTCAGGCAGAACTCAGTTTTCCCGCTCCCATAGTGCCCGCCTGCGATCATGATCCGTTTACTCATTCGTCAAACCGGCTCCCTTCCCGATATCGATCATTGCATTCTCTATAAGGATTATAACCTGACTGCTTCCAGAACATTCCAAGATAGAATTTTCGAAAAATTCCGCCGGTCCCGTTCCGGTCCATCCTCGAAGCCGAGACGAAAAAGGCGGCATGGATTTCTTCGTCCAGCCGTCATACAAAAAAGACGCCGGGAAAAATCCGGCGTCATGAATAAATTCTACGCTGAATGAGTTCCGGAGGTCCTCACCGAACCGCGACCGGATTCTCCGCGTCAGAAGCGAGATCGAAGATATGGAAATTGGTCATATCGAAGACCAGGTCGATCGTCTGTCCGACGGTGTAGTTGCTGCGCGGATCGACGCGAGCGACAAACTGCGTATTTCCGGCGATACAGTACACAAAGATTTCATTCCCCATCAACTCCGTAACATCGACTTTTGCGCTGATCGGGGCTTTCGTAATTCCCGGAGGCGCGAATTCGGGGTTATGGATATTCTCAGGTCGAATCCCGAAGACAACGTCTTTTCCGTTCATTCCCTTATAAACTTCCTTACGCGCGTCCGGAATCTGGACCGAGAAAGCCGGATGGTCGACAAAAACGTTGCCGCCTTCCGTGCGGATTTTGGCGTTGAAGAAGTTCATGGACGGAGAACCGATAAACCCGGCGACGAATAAGTTCTTCGGCGTATTGTAAAGGTTCTGCGGCGTGTCAAGCTGCTGGACAATCCCTTTGTACATGACGGCGATACGATCCGCCATCGTCATAGCTTCAACCTGGTCATGGGTAACGTAGATGAATGTGGTCTGAAGCCGTTGGTGGAGCTTGCTGATTTCGGAGCGCGTCTGGACGCGGAGTTTCGCGTCAAGGTTCGAAAGCGGCTCGTCCAAAAGGAAGACCTGAGGATTTCGAACAATCGCGCGCCCTAAAGCTACACGTTGGCGCTGACCACCCGATAACTCACGCGGTTTACGATGAAGGAGTCGTTCGAGTCCCAGGGACGCGGCGGCTTCATTGACACGTTTCTCGATATCGGCTTTCGGCATCTTGCGAAGCTTCAGGCCAAAGGCCATGTTGTCGAAAACGGTCATATGCGGATAGAGCGCGTAAGACTGGAAAACCATCGCGATATCGCGGTCTTTCGGAGAAACGTCGTTGACGACGCGGTCGCCAATCAGGATCTCGCCTTCGCTGATTTCTTCCAAACCGGCCAGGCAACGCAGCGCCGTTGACTTACCGCAGCCGGACGGACCAACCAGAACAAGAAATTCCTTATCCTTGATTTCGAGCTGGACGTCCTTCAGGACTTCAACTTCACCATATCGTTTCCACACGTGATTATAAGTTACACTCGCCATACAAAAACCTCACTTTCTGAATGAATATCGTGCCTTTATTATACGTGAGAATACGCAAATTTTGCAAGGAAAAGAATATGGAAGTAAGTGATATCCGTCATATGACTTTCGTCATATCTCTCAAAAAAAAAAGCCCCGCAGCGCCGCTCGCCGCCTGGTTTTGAACCTGCCTGAGCAGGTGGGTTGACCTGTTCCGAAACGCAGCCTTGGCCGTCGCCTATCGCATTATTTCGAAAATTAAGGAACCCGTTCAAAAAGTGTTGGCCCAAAACGGAGCGCGGCATCCCGAACGCTGCAGGGTTGATTATTTTATACCATGGTTTCAGGATGTTTACAATTATTTTCAGCTCTGATCAGCACAGGCGGAGAATCTTACCGAGAAAACGACACTTTCCGAATCTCGCCGCCCGGAGAGACGGTTACGCGCGTCAGCGACCGGGTCACGATATCGTTCTGCCGAATATCCTTCGCGTAAATAATAACGTAGTCAGTTTCTTCGCCCGGCTTTTTCGGATCGTTCGGCGACTTCCCGCTCCGGAACTGCTTCTGCACGGTGCAGCTCGTATACGTATCGTCGAGCGTCGCGATCTGGTAGGTTTCCCTGATCTTATCGAAAATCTGCTTCGCCAGCGCGGAATCGATCGCGATCTTGCTGTCGAGCCGTTCGCGGACGAGATCGTACCGTTTCGCCGTTTTGGCCCGCTGCGCCCTGTCGGTAATATTCGCGTTCGGATCAACCGCGAATAACGGATCGCCGAGGAAAATAAACGACAGCAGGGTTTTCTGGATTTCGCCGTCCAGAGCGCCGGATTCCGCTTCTGTCTCCGACGCGAAATTCTTTTTCGCGCGCCGGAAGGCCTCGCCGGTCGAAATTCCGGTGCGAAGATGCTGCCAGAACAGGTGCGCAAGGAGATCCGCCGCGGTCAGCGGGAGCGTCACCGCGCCGTAAGAGATCGTCGTCGAACCGATAAAAACCTTCGTCCCTTTTCCGATCATATGCAGCGAGATAGCGTTCGACTCGTTCCGTTTATCGATCTCCGCACCGTAGCAGTTCTCCGCGAATACGACGTCCGGCGCCCGATGGAGATGATCCAGGTTGCTCATCTGAAGCGCGATCGGGAGCGTCGTCAGCGTCGACTGATCGCGCGGATCCTTCTGCCCGTACCAGTTCGGTTTCCCCTTGATTCCATGCAGGTTGAAATAAGCGTACTGGCATTCCTCCAGATGTGACACGGGGAAATTTGTCGCGGTAACGCCCGGAGAGGTCGCCAGGCTTCCGTTTCCAGCGATATTCCGGTACACGGCGACGGAAGGACGTTCCCAGACCTGCGCCGATAAACCGAATGTCTTCGATTCCTTGATCGCCTTACTGAAGCCGGAAAAGCTCAGCGTCTTCTTCGCCTTCCGGTTTTTTCGCCGCTGCCGAATCTCGGTTTCAGCCGAACGGATATGATGATTCTGAATATTCCGAAGCTGACTCAAGAGCAAACCGGGGTCCGAACTGTTATCCCCGGGAACGCGCCCCAATTGCCACTGCTGATCGAAGATCCGCGTTTCGTCGAACGTCGCGTAAGGCGCGTCGGACGGGATCGATAAATCGTCGTCCATCGCCGGATTCTTCAGCGAAAAGAACGGAACGACTTCCGGACCGCCGACGATCAGCACGGCGCCGATCATCGAGCCCTTCTCGGATAACGCGCGATCCAGCTTGACCAGCTCCTGCTTGATCAGCGTCGGATCCTGATAGGCGCGATGATTCGTCGCGAATTCATCCGGATAAAAGACCATGGCGTTCCAACCCTCGCGATTATCGACCGCCTCCGCGACCAGCTGCATTTCTTTTCCAATAAAATCCTTATTATTCTTCCCATATTTCGCGGTCAGCCCGCCAATCGTCGACAGCACGACATAAATCGGGAAACGCTCGTCCGAATTCGCGACGTCCAGTTTATAGACGTATTCTTTCAGGCCGGTAGCGCTTTCAACGGCTGGCTTGCGCCGGAAGAGCGAAAAAAACCAGTTCTGAAACGAATTCGGTTTTTCCGCGATCGCCTGCTTCCGCTCGCGGGCCACGGGCGTTTCCGCCGTCTCGCCGGTTACGGTCGCTTTCGTTTCCGAAGTTGCGTCGTCGATCTCCAGAACCGAAACGTCCGGGGCATCCTCTGCTTCGTCGCCCTGCGCGGAATCGTCTCCGCTTTCGTCCGCGCCGTCCAGCTCCGTTTCCAACGGCTCGTCCGGGCTCAGGTCGTCGTCGGCGACTGATATTCCGGGAATGCGTTCAAGCTTCGCGGCCTGGACTATTTTTTCCGGGATCGGAATCCCGGAAAGATCAACGCTCAGTTCTTCCGGGGCAAAGAATAAACGCCTGTACGAATTTCTTTCTCCCCAGAGCCTTCCGGCGACCATCCCCAGCAAATCCGACTCGATCGTACTGTGAATCAGTTTCGCCCCTTCCTCAATCGAGCCGATCTGATTCAGAAATTCCCCGTACAGGAGCTTAAACTGAATCGCATGCGGCCACCTGCGCAGGTAGATATTCATCAGGCGCCGGTATGACTCGGGGTCCTGACGCTGGAAGCTGTCCTTCGCGATTTTCAACGCTGAAAAGATATCAAAATCGTCAATATCTTCAAGCATGACGTCTTTTGGTCCCGGTTTCCTCCGGAAGACAGTTTTTAAAAACGATAACGGAGTCCCGCTATCTGCGTCCGGCGAAAGCGCTTCCGTCTTTTTTAAGCGCTGCGCCCGGGTTTTCGCCGCCTTCCGCTCCTCGGATCCGTCCGGATACAGCACGGAAAGCAGCGCCCAGACTTCCTGAAACTCAGGATCATAACGCACGATTAATTCAGATAAACGAATCGCGTCATGCGTCTTTCCGGTCTTGAACAGAACGATCGCCAACCGGTATCGCATCCATAAATCGCTCGGATATTCCCTCAGCCACGCGATCAGGAGCTTCTCCGCCACGTCGAAATTCTCCAGCTGGAATCCGGCGTTGGTAAGCTCTGTAAACTGCGGACGGGTAATATAGTTCTGTTGAGCGAAATTCTGACGCATGACGATTCTTCAACCCCGAAACTTTCAATCCATTTTTATCTGGTCAGGAAGTAAACGCTGACCGTCAGCATGATCCCCCCTATGATTACAAGAGCCATGCCAATCCCGCGTTTTGTCTCAATCAGGAGATTCAATTCCTTAATCAGAAAACTCGCGTTGCCTAACGCGCCGCTGAGTTCCTCGCCGAATCCTTTCTCGGCCAGCTTCGCCGCGTGCTTCTGAACCGATTTCGCCTCGCCGGAAAAAACGTTGGAAATCAACGTTAAAATTCCGCCGAGCAGCGCGATTAAACCGCCGATCGCTAAAATCACAATAATCAGTTTAAGCAATTCCTGCTGTTCCATCGTTGCTCCTTACTCGGCTAAAACCGCGATTTCAGCCGGGAAACCGCTGAGTTGAATTGTATCCCCGGCGCAAAGGATCACCGCCCGTTCGCAGGCGTTTCGCAGCTCGCGGATATTCCCCGGCCAGCGATACTTCTTGATCGCGCTGAGAATAACCGGATCGATATAAGGGATATTCTTCCCTTGTTCGAGGCTGATTTTCTTAATGAAGAAGACGAACAGCTCCGTAAGATCGTCCAGCCGCTCGCGCAGCGGCGGCAGTTCGATATGGATAACGTTCAGGCGATAGAACAGGTCGGACCGGAACGTCCCCTCCGCGATCATCGCGGGAATATCATGATTCGTCGCGGCGATGATCTGGACGTCGACGGGGATCTCCTTCGTCCCGCCGACGCGCCGGATTTCCTTCTCTTCCAACGCGCGGAGGAGCTTGGACTGCATATCGAGGCTCATCGAAGAAATTTCGTCAAGGAATAAAATCCCGCCGTCCGCGGCTTCGAAAAGGCCGCGATGGAGCTTATCGGCGCTGGTAAACGCCCCGGCTTCATGCCCAAACAGCTCGGATTCCAGCATCGTCGGCTGAATCGCGGAGCAGTTAATCGGGCGGAACGGTTTTTTGGCGCGCGGCCCGTTTTCATGGATAAATCGGGTGATAACCTCTTTCCCGGTCCCGGTCTCGCCGGTAATCAGGATCGACGCCTGAGCCGCCGCGGCTTTCATCGCGCAATCGTACGCCTCGCGGATCCGTGAATTTTTTCCAAGAATGAAATCAGACGTTCCGGATTGCGTCGAACGCTGGAAATAAAGCTCGCGTTCGAGCTTGACGACGTCGAGCGCTTTCTTAATCGTCGCTTCCAGGAGCGAAAAATTAACCGGCTTACTTAAAAAGTCGTACGCACCGTTCTTCATCGCGTCAACCGCCATCTCAACTTCGCCGTAGGCGGTCATGATAATCGTCTTCGGCGCAGGGTTCATCAGTCGAATCGCGGGCAGTAAATCAAGCCCGTATTCGGGACCAACCTGAACGTCGAGGAGAATAATATCTACTGGCGTCGACGCCAGGATATTTCGTGCGTCGGTTAAATTTCCCGCGTCCGCTACGCTGAATTTCTCTGAAAAGTATTCTTTAAGCCCTTCCCGAAAATTATCTTCATCGTCTACAATCAGCAATGTAAAATCCACGCTCAGCCTCCATCGGGAATCGGTAACAGTATTTCGAAAACGACGCCTTCAGACAATGATTTTACCTGAATTGTTCCCCTATGGGTTGTGATAATGCGCTTCGTCACCGCCAGTCCCCAACCGTTCCCGTTTTTCTTCGAGGTAATAAACGGCTCGAAAATATGATCGATCAATTCATCCGGGATCCCCGGCCCGGTATTCGCGACCGACAGCATCGCCACGTTCCGGCCCGGGATCCCGGACGGCTGCGTCGATAAGCGCAGCGAGATCGTCCCGCCGGCATGATCGATCGCGTCGACCGCGTTTTGGACCAGGTTGGTAATCACCTGATCCATGGATTTCACGTCGATCAGGAGCTTCGGGAAATCGTCCGGTTTCCGAAAATAGCACCGGATATTTTCAACGGCAAAATCGCGTTTCCAGCGCTCTAAGATAACGTCGATCAGGACGCCGAAATCGGTCAGCTCCGGATTCAGCTTCAGCGGGCGCGAAAACGCCAGAATATTCGAAATCGTATCCGATACCCGCTGGCAGTCATTCTCGATCCGCGTTGCGGCAGAATAAATCGGGCCCCGTTTTTCGCTGTTCGCTTTGATATTCTGGATCCAGGTGTTAATATTATTGACCGGATTTCGAATCTCATGCGCCATCATCGAAGCGAAATCGCCCAGAATCGCGCGCTGCGTTAGCTGTTCCGTTTTCAGCCGGCTCTCCTCTGTCTCGGTCACGTCGGTCAGGACGAAGACGTAATACTGATTTTCCTCAGTGAGACTGACCTTTGAAAACCGGATCTGGCAGGGGAAACGTTCACCGCTGCGCCGGTGCAGGTACTGAACCGACGGCGTTTCGACGAAATCCTCTCCATCCGCAGGAAACGAATCGACGAACTTCCGAATCGAAACGTTCGAAACGAGCAGGTCTTCCAGCTGATGACCAAAAATATCGTCCAGCTTAAACCCGAACATCTGGCCCGAAATCGCATTCAGATAAGCGATTTGAAGCTGTTGATTCGTGATTACGATTCCTTCGCGAACGTTTTCGACAATCCGGATATTCAGCCGGTTCTCAAAATCGCTTTGATAAAGCGCCTTGGTCATCGTAACCTTATCGATCAGCGACTGAAAAAAAGTCGCAAAAACTTCTAAAACCGTCTGCAGCGTCTCCTGTGCATACTCGCGATTATCATATAAAACGATAATGAACCATCCGATCGTTTCGCCTCCGTTTACGAACGGGAAGGCGAGATAGGTATCGGGAATTTCCTCCGCCACGTCCTGAAGCCGGGAGAGCGCCCCGGATTTCAGCCGATCGAACCGCTCCAGATATGGCGAATAGACTTTATATGCGTTCTCTTTCCTGGCGAGCCGCTCGGCGACGTCGAATAATCCATAACTTTTTAACGATACGTCCGGATAAAAATTAAACGAGGCCAGATTCAGCGCAACCGTCGTCCGGAGGATAAACGTTTCAAAATTATCGATAAAATCCTTCCGGGAGAGAAACGTCGTCGAGGCAGTCCGAATCAGCCCGGTCAGACCGTCGATCGACTGATCGATGCTTCGGTTCCCAGCCCATTGCGCATTGACGACGACCGAAACGATTCGTCCGGCGTCCTCGTCCAGCGCAGAATTACGGACCTGAACCGGGAAAACGCGGTCGTCCGGCGTTATGAACTCGAACCACATAATATCGAACGCAAAGCTCCGTACTTTCGTCCAGTTGCGTACGTAATCGCCGAGAAAGCTCGAATCCTCGCGGAACCGTCGGAACATCTCAACCGCCAACCGGTTGGCCGAGACGATTCTTCCGTCGCCGCTTTCCCAGACGAACGCCGGCGTTACCAGCGCGCGCAGGAAGGCTCCGGCCAACGGTTCCGCCGATTCGAACGTAAAAGCGTCGGAGACGAACGAGGCCGTTTTATTTTCCATTCGCGGCTTTCCTGAGCCGGGCAGGCAGGATCCCTTCCATGGCCCGGTACTTCGCGACGGTCCGCCGCGCGATATCGAACCCCATACCCTGAAGAATTGAAACAATTCCCGCGTCCGTCAGCGGCTTTTTCTCGTCCCGGATCAGGTCGCGGATAACAGTGCGAACGTTGAGGCTGCGGTCGAAAAAGATCGAAAGCGGGACAACTTTTCGATTGGGAAGCATGACCGATTTATTTGCGACGGCGCGGCTGATCGTCGATTCATGCACGGATAGTTCTTTCGCGATTTCGGCCCTTGTAATCGAAACGAGTTCCGATTCGCCCTTGCGGATAAACGGCTCCTGATAACGGATAATCGCGCGCATCAGCATTTCCATCGTATTATTCCGGTTATCCAGCGATTTTACCAGCAGCGACGCGCGATCGAGATCGCTTTTCCACTGTTCCGCTTTTTCCTCCGGCGCGTTTTTCATCTCTTTTTTGAACGCCGGGTTGACGCGAAGGTATCCGCGGATCGGCATAACGATTTCAATAATCAGCTGGTTGCGCGGATCGTCGTTCTGATACGAGACGATGACGTCAGGGAAATGAAAAACCTCGACGTCCGGACGGCCCGGCATTCCGCGCTCGCCCCAGAACGAACGTCCCGGGTACGGGTTCAGGTTTTCGCCGATGAACTTCTCGATCAGCTGGAGCTGCTTCAGCGAAAGCTGATGACGCTGCAGGATTTCCCGCGATTTCCGATGAATCAGCAGATCATAAGAGCTGCGGATAACTTCTTCAGTCTGATACGGGATCGACATGAGATTGGACAGATGCTTCAGCTGGATCAGGAGCGCTTCCCGCGGATCCGAAGAGCCGACGCCAAGCGGATCGGCCCGCTGGATCACTTCGATAACGTCTTCAACCTTTGAGACCGGGACATGGTAATACGAAGCGACCTCCAGGACCGGCGAGGTGATAAACCCGTCCTCGTCTAACTCGGTCAGCAGGTACGCGGCGATCAGCTTCTCGTCTTCCTCAAGGTCGGCGCCGATCTGCCTCAGGACGTAGCTCGCTAAATCTTCGGGCTGAGCCGAGTCGACGTCGGGCTCGGACGACGAAGCGCCGGAATAGCCACCGCCCTGATAATATTCGACGGCCAGTTCATCGCGCGGACTGACGAAATAGACGTTCTCTTCGCTGACGTTCTTTTCCGCGAAGCATCGCGCGCAATACCCTGACGGGCCCAAAGGCCGATGACAATACGGACAGATCCGCTCGTCGATATATTCGAGCGCAGGATTATTCGCGACTTCAGAATCAACCTTGTCCTTGATTTCCTCCGCAGGCATATTTAAAAACGTCATCGTCTGCGCGATATGCGCCGTGGTGATCGTCCTGTGCTGGGGTCGCTGCGTTTGAAACATGCTTCCGAGTCTTTCCTTCGCCGGGCCTGCGTCCGGTGCAATAACTATGCCGTATATATGATAATATCATACCATACTTCAAAGCAAAACGCGGCTCCGGTTGAAAGCCTGATGAAGGCAGTTTCCCCTTGGCCCGGGCCAGCTCCGACCGGCGCGCCACCGGAATTCCCGGGGTCCGCCGATTCAAATCGAAATCTGGATACAATAAGGCTTATGTGCAATAAACTGAACGCTCCGCTCCCGGAGGTTACCGTCGTCGGCGCAGGCTTAGCCGGCTCCGAAGCCGCTTGGATTCTCGCCGAAGCCGGCGTCAACGTCGATCTATACGAAATGCGCCCCATTGTAAAAACGGAGGCGCACCGGACCGCGCTGCCTGCGGAGCTGGTCTGTTCCAATTCGCTGGGGTCGGACCTTCCCGACCGCGCGTCAGGCCTGCTAAAAGAAGAGCTGCGCCGAATGAACTCGCTCCTGGTTCGCGCCGCGGAAGAAACGCGCGTTCCGGCCGGCGCAGCGCTCGCCGTCGATCGCGATCTTTTTTCGAAAAAAGTCGCCGACGCGCTTGAGAACCATCCGCGAATCCGAATCCTCCGGCAGGAGCTCCGCGATATACCGGTCGGCCGTCCGACGCTGCTCGCCGCCGGCCCGCTGGCGAGCCCGGCGCTGTCCGAATCGTTAGCGCGGCTGACCGGAAAAGAGAATCTGTTTTTCTTCGACGCGATTGCCCCCGTCGTCAGCGCTGATTCGATCGATTTCACGCGAGCCTTCCGCGCTTCCCGCTACGATCGCGACGGGAGCGGCGACGGCGATTATATCAACTGCCCGTTTACGCGGGAAGAATACGAAACCTTTATCGCCGCGCTTCTATCCGCTGAACGGATTCCGCTGCGGTCGTTTGAAGAGGCGATCCGGTCCGGCGTCCGGATCGGACGGGGTCCTTTTTTCGAGGGATGCCTTCCGATCGAGGTCCTGGCGGAGCGAGGGAAAGACGCGCTGGCTTTCGGACCGCTGCGTCCCGTCGGGCTGATCGATCCGAGAACCGGGAAACGCCCCTGGGCCTGTTTGCAGCTGCGTCAGGATAACCGGAACGGCAGCGCGTACAACCTCGTCGGCTTCCAGACGAACCTGAAATACCCGGAACAGAAGCGCGTATTCAGGACGATCCCCGGGCTGGAAAACGCGGAGTTCCTTCGCTATGGCGAAATGCACCGGAATACGTTTATCGCCGCGGCCGGCGTCCTGAACCGGGGGCTGCAGCTCATCCGATATCCGAACGTTTTTATCGCAGGTCAGCTGGCCGGCGTCGAGGGCTACATGGGGAATATCGCGTTCGGACACGTCGCGGCGCGGAACATGGTCCGGTATCTCAGGAACGAACCGCCGGTCGACTGGCCCGAGGAGACGATGATCGGCGCGCTCCTGAAAGCGGTTACCGGGAACGACACGGACGACATCCAGCCGGTCAAAGCGAATTTCGGGATCCTGCCGGAGTTGGACGCCGCGATCCGATCGAAAAAAGAACGCGCGGCACAGCACGTCGCCCGTGCGCTGGAACGGTATGAAACGGACCCATTCTGGGATCGCTGACGGGGAACGATAAAAAAAAGAACCGCGGGTTTTCCGCGGTCCATCTCAACCGACCTTATAACGGTTTGACTTCAGCCGCACGGAGCCCCTTGCCCGTGTTTTGAAGGACGAATGAAACTTTCTGCCCTTCCGTCAGGTTCCGAAACCCTTCAGCCTGAATATCCAGATAATGAACGAATACTTCCGTTCCGTCTTCCGTCAAAATAAATCCAAAGCCTTTGGACGTATTGAACCATTTTACGGTTCCAACCATTTCTTCACTCATACCTATACTCCACAACAATTTTTCCAGATCAACTTGCAGATTGAATCACCAACCGGCAAAACCACAACACACCAAACGCGCCAAGCAATCCGAAAACCAGATTAACTTCCCCGATTCGAAGCGGACTCTGCCCAATCAGATCGCCAATTTTAACACCGCCGAAAAAACCGCCGATCCCGCTGATCAGGTAGAACACAAAATGCGATCTTTTTTCAGCGAAAAGAACGCTCCAAAGACTCGCGACCGCGCCGGAAATCAGGAAGCTCAACAAAACGCCCGGTTGACTCATATTGATAAGTTTATCAAATTAATCGTCCCGCTTGCAATAACCTGATCTGAATCATCGTACAACGCGCAGATCTGACCCGGCGCGATCGCCGGCTGCGGCTCGGAGAACTGAACGAGAACCGACCCGTCCGGCTGGCGCTCGAACCGCGCGCCGACAGGAACGGATTTATAACGCGGCTGCGCAAAGATTTTCCCGTCCGCCGGATCCGTCCCTGAACGCAGCCAATTTACATTACGCAGCCGGATCCGCTCAACGAGCGCGTCCTCCCGGCCCCCGACGGTTATCGCCTGATCCTGCGCGTTTTTCCGCAGCACATACTTCGGTTCGGGGCCCGGAATCCGGATCCCTTTCCGCTGTCCGATCGTATAAAACGGGAGGCCGTCATGCTCCCCGAGGACCTTCCCAGCGGGATCGACAAACGCGCCGGGGCGGATCCGCCCGCCGGCCCTGCGCCTCAGGAAAGCGCGGTAATCGCCGTCGGCAATAAAACAGATATCCTGAGATTCTTTCTTTTCCGACGAAGGAAGCCCTGCCGCCTTCGCGATCTGACGCACTTCCAGCTTGGTCAGATCGCCCAACGGGAAGAGACTCCTCTTCAGCGCGTCGATCGGGATCCGGCTCAGGACGTACGACTGATCCTTACGGCGATCCGCGCCGCGGGAAAGAACCGGGACCCCGGAGCCATCACGCCGGATCCGCGCGTAATGCCCCGTGGCGACGTACTTCGCGCCGATCAGGTTCGCGTAATTCAGGAGCCAACGCCAACGGACCAGCGGGTTGCAGTCCGCGCAGGGGTTCGGCGTTTCGCCTCGCAGGTACGCTTCGATGAACGGGACGACGACTTTCTCGTAGAAAGAAGGCGCCGCGTCAAGAAGGTAAAAAGGAATGCCGATTGAGGCGGCGACCCGCCGCGCGTCGTTGACGGACGCCAGCGAGCAGCAGGCGTTATCGCGCGTCCCGCCTTCCTCCGCCCAAAGCTTCAGCATGACGCCGACGACGTCGTACCCATCCCTTTTTAACAGGTATGCCGCAACCGAGCTGTCGACGCCGCCGCTCATCCCGACGACGACTTTTTTTTCATTGAGACTCACGAAAGAAAGCCCCGAATTTTCGAAACGGCTTCTTTCAGCGCGCCAACGAGACCGTCGACACTTTCAGGCGTTGAATATAGGCCGTTCGTAATCCTTAATCCGCCGCTGAGCCAGTCGGGCGGCAGCCCGATTTCGACAAGCTGCTGCTGGCCGCGAACCTGGTTCGACCGGCAGGCCGATCCAATCGAAACGGCGTAGCCTTCCTGATCCAGCGCGGACTGGAGCATGAGGCTATCGATACCTTTAAAGGAAAAAGACGCATGGTTACTCAGCCGGCTCTCCGGATCCCCGGTCAGCCGCACGTCCGGGACCTCATCCAGGACCCGACCGATCAGGCGCTCCCGGAGCCCGGTTTCCGCCCGGACCCGCTCCGGATACGTCTCCTTCAGAAGCCGGTACGCTTCCGCGATCGCGACGATATACGGAACGTTCTCCGTCCCGGCGCGCAGCCCACGCTCCTGTCCCGCGCCGAAAATATGCGCCCGGAGCGACGACGGCTCCCGCGCGATCAGAGCGCCGATTCCCTTCGGCGCGTAGCATTTATGCCCGCTGAACGTCAGGTAGTCGACTGGGCATTCCGTCAAATCCAAAAGACTATGCGCAACCAGCTGCGTTGCGTCGCAGTGGTACGGAACGCCGGCTGCCTGGCACATGCGGACGACTTCGCGGACCGGTTGAACCGTTCCCAGCTCGTTATTCGCGCCGATGATCGAAACGAGAACAGGGTCTTCCGCCAGACTGGCTTCAAAAACGTCCAGACGCAAAATCGCGGCCGAATCGACCGGAATGACTTTCATCCGGCAGAAGCCATACGCCTCAAGTTGTGAAACCGTATTGCGGACGGCGGCATGCTCTGTTGCGGAAATCAGGATCAGGCCGGGGCGGCCGGTCCGCCGATAGAAGTCGATCGCCCGGCTCCAGATCACGAGATTCGCCGCTTCGGTTGAGCTGCCGGTAAAGACGATTTCAGATCCCGCCGGCGCGTTGAAATGCGTCAGCAGCGAATCGCGCGAAGCCTGAACAGCGTGGAAAGCGACCTGCCCGAACGCGTGCGCCGAGGAAGGGTTGCCGAAATCCGACTGGAAATAACGCTGCATCGCGGCCGCCGCGCGCGGATGAACCGGGGTCGTCGCCGCGTAGTCGAAATAATTCTCGATCGTTGCCATGCGAAGAATTATAGCCGGAATTAACGCTGCGGACGGCAGGATTACCGCAGCGATCGATGCCTATATCAGGATTTAAAAATCTTAATTATATTGACATCCTCCCCAACCTGCGGCAAAATAGACAGTAAGAAACAGGGATCAGGTATTGCCTTAAAGTCCTGACCTGCGCCCGATCCGACCTGGTCGGGGCCATACCAGAATAAGGAGTAAGAATGAATAAAAAATGGTTAAGCTTTTTCCTTAGTATCGTCATGATCATTTCGATGGTCGCACCTGCCCTTGCGCAGGATACGACCCCGCTCGTTATCGGCAGCGGGGCCTTCTCCGAAAAATTTTCGCCTTTCTTTTATGATACCGTTTATGACAGGCATGTTGTCGAGCTGACGCAGGTAAAGCTGCTGACGACCGATCGGACCGGAGCGATCGTCTTTAACGCGATCGAGGGCGAAACCCGGCCTTACAACGGCGTCGATTATTTCTATAACGGGGTCGCGGATACGGCCGTCGACTACGACGAAGCCTCTGATACGACGAAATACACCGTCAAGCTTCGGGATGATCTCTATTTCTCAGACGGCGTTCAGGCGACCGCCGACGATATTATCTTTACGTACTACGTATTTCTCGATCCCGCCTATGTCGGTTCGACGACGCTTCGGACCTATCCGATTATCGGGCTCCAGGACTACCTGACGCAGACTACCTCCGACGTCTACGCCAAATACGAAACGCTGGCCAACGGGATCATCGAAGCCGGCCGCGATCATGAATGGACCGACGCTGACGCCTGGACGCAGGAACAGCAGGACGCCTACTGGGCATTGATCGACGGCCGCTGGACGTTCGAGGTTCAGGGGATCGTCGATTACGTTAACGCCAAATACGCGGATAAAGCCGCGGAAGCGCTCGGCGTCAGCGCCGACGAAATCGCCGCCGAACCAGGCCTGAAGATTGCCGCGGGCATGACGCTCTGGGGCTTCGGCGACGTTGCCGACGGCGTCCTGACCGCGAAATCCGGAAAAACCTTTAAGCTCGCCGACGGCGAATTCCCGACGATCGAAGATTACGTAGCCGAAACGGTTGAGGCTTACGCCGGGGACGCGAATGAGTTCTTCTCGACCGAATCCACCAACTCCGATAATCAGTCGATCCTCTCCTACGCGAAGGATACCTTCATCTCCGATCTCGGTTCGCAGGACCCCGAAATGGGCGAAGGCATCCCGAACATTTCCGGTATCAGGAAAGTTGACGATTACACCGTTGAAATTACGACCGACGGTTACGAAGCGCCGACGATTTACCAGCTGTTCGAGGGCTACCTCGCGCCGATGCACTACTACGGCGATCCGGAACAGTACGACTATGACAACAACATGTTCGGACACCCGTACAACGACCTCAGCATCGTCGAAGCCAAAACGAATCATCCGATGGGCGCCGGTCCGTATAAATTCATCAGGTATGAAAATAAGGTCGTTTATTTCGAAGCCAGCGAACACTATTTCGACGGCGAACCGGTCACGAAAGAGGTCCAGTACCGCGAAACCAACACCAACGAATTCGTCGCGGCGCTCAGCGCGGGAACGATCGACGTCGGGGACATGAGCGGGTCCAAGTCGAACTACGAAGAAATCGCCTCCTATAACAGCAACGGCGATATCAACGGCGACGTCGTCAACACGATCAAGGTCGACAACCTCGGCTACGGCTATATCGGGATGAACGCCGATACGATGAACGTGGGCGGCGAACCGGGTTCCGAGGCCTCGAAGAACCTCCGCCGCGGGATCGCGACCGTCTTCTCGGTTTACCGCGATACGGCGTATGATTCCTACTACGGCGAAGCCGCTTCGGTCATCAACTACCCGATCTCCAACACCTCCTGGGCCGCGCCGCAGAAGACCGATCCGGACTACAAGGTCGCGTTCTCCGTCGACGTCGACGGCAACGATATCTACACCGACGACATGGACGCCGAAGCGAAATACGCCGCCGCGCTCGACGCCGCCGTCGGTTTCTTCAAGGCCGCCGGCTATACCTTCGACGAAGCGACCGGGAAATTCACGGCCGCCCCGGAAGGCGCGAAGATGAGCTATGAAGTTATAATCGGCGGCGACGGAACGGGAGACCATCCCTCCTTCGCCGTCCTGACCGACGCTCAGGCCGCGCTCGCGAAGATCGGGATCGATATCCGGATCAACGATCCGGCCGACGGTTCGGTCATGTGGGACGCGCTCGACGCCGGGAAACAGGAAATGTGGTGCGCCGCATGGCAGTCGACCATCGATCCGGACATGTATCAGGTTTATCACAGCAGCGGCATCGTCGGCCGCGGTGGTTCGGACTCGAACCATTACCATATCGCGGATCCGGCTCTCGACGAAGCGATCGTCCTCGCCCGCCAGTCGGACGACCAGGCCTATCGCAAGCAGGTCTACAAGACCGCGCTCGATATTATCGTCGACTGGGCCGTCGAAATCCCGGCGTACCAGCGCCAGAACGCTACGATCTACAGCTCCCAGCGGATCGTTCCTGAATCGATGCTCCCCGATTCAACGACATTCCTGATGTGGGACGAGGCGATCGATCGGATCGAAATGGCGACGAAATAAGGTTCGTTTTATTCAACGTTGCCCGCCGCGCGGAAATACCAGCGGCGGGCAACTAAATTCGAGATTTAAACCGGCAGGAGGGACTTTGCAGCGTCGAAGTCCCTCCTTGCCGACGTTACCGCTGGAAAACGATCCGCCGTCCCGGTCTGGGGAACGACAGGGAACGTCCCCGGACGAATCAACGAAAAAGGATCGCGGCGTCGAGTTTTCCAGCAGAAAGACAGAGATGCTTTCCGCGGCCACGCGCTGAATGGATCGTCGGTACAGTCCGCGCAGGCCGCAGCCATCGATCAGAGAGCCAAAACGGGTCTTCCAGGTCCGCGCTGAAAATTCCCGGATATGGAATCGGGAGATCGTCTTACCAAAAGAAAGGAGTTCGATGTCAAAATACCTGCTGCGCCGGTTTCTTTTCGCGGTGATTATCCTGATCTTCGGATCATTAATTATCTACACCGCGATTCGGTTCTTACCGACTTCCTTTATCGAAACGACCGCCCGGCAACGTTCCGCTCTTCCGGGAGCTAAACCCTACAACGAAATCTTAGCCGAGCTCAATAAACTGTACGCCCGCGACACGTCGATCCTGGACGGATTCTTTAAATGGTTCCGGAACGCAATGCGCGGCGACTGGGGGACCTCCTGGGTCTTCAACAAACCGGTCCTCGCGAAATTCAGGGAAGTTATCTGGTATTCGGTCTTCTTAAACGTCGTCACGCTCTTCGTCCAGACGTTTATCTCAATTCCGCTGGGGATCACGGCGGCGCGCAATCAGTATGGAAAAACCGACTACTTCGTGACCGTTTTCTCGTTAGCCTGTATCTCGCTCCCGACGTTCTTCCTGGCGACCGTGCTGAAATTCATTTTTTCCATTAAGTTAGGCTGGTTCGACCTGTATGGCGCCGTCGGCCGCTACCACATGCAGCTCAGCGAATTCAGGAAGTTCCTCGACCTGTCGCATCATATGGTGCTGCCGGTCATTACGCTTTCAATGCTGAGTATCGGCGGCATGATGCGCTTTACGCGAACGAACATGCTCGAAGTCCTCAACGCAGACTACATCCGCACCGCCCGGGCCAAAGGCCTTCCGGAGGACGTCGTCATCCGCAAGCACGCGTTCCGCAACACCCTGATCCCGCTGGTCACGTACATGTCCTACCTGATCCCGAACCTGTTCGCCGGATCGCTGATTACGGAAACGCTCTTTCAGATTCCCGGAATCGGCTTCGCGTCCTACACGGCCGTTACCCAGGGAGACATCCCCTTCGCCATGTTCTATTCGTTCCTGTCCATCGCGCTGACCCAGGTCAGCCTGCTGATCGCCGATTTCATGTACGCGGTCGTCGATCCGCGCGTCCGGATAAATTAGATAAGGAGTCTCCGAAATGAGCGAACAACCCATCATGAACCAGAACGATTCCGAACCGCCCGAAGCGGAAATCCGTCTCGACGACGAAAAAAGGATCCGCGTACTTTCTCCGGGGCTGCTGATCTGGCGGCGTTTCGTCCGCAACAAGCTCGCCATCGCCGGCATGGTCATCCTGATCGTCATGTTCGCGTTCTCGTTCATCGGCGGCCTCCTTTCCCCATATAAACAGCAGCAGGTCTTCCGAAAACAGGAAGCGATCCTGCACGAATACGCGTCGGGGTCGCTGAACCAGGATTTACGGTATATCGTCAGAGACGGCGAATCCTTCTCGAATATCGCCGCCGCCAACTTTGTCCTCGCGAAAAATAACGGCGCAGCCACCTTTGAACACGGGGGCGTTCATTATTCTTATATAGAATTCGGCGACGATTTCTATCAGATTTTCAGTCTTGCGGAAATCGGAAACGTCCTGCTTCTCGGAAAGACCGCGGAATTCACACTGAACGCCGGAGAAACGCTGACCCCGGAGGAAGAAACCGCGATCACCGACGCGATTAAAGCGAAAACCGAAGCGTTCGATTTCAACGACCAGCAGTTCGTCCTTCGCCGCCAGGGAAAAAACACCGTCGTCAGCGTCACCCGGCCGATCGCGATCGCGACCACGCTGATTTTCGACGCGTTTCATCCGGACGGCGCCGGCATCGTTAAGAAATACGGATTCGTCCGCGGCGCCGGGCTGGCCATGATCGGGAACGAGGAAACGTTTGAGTTCGACGGCCAGCGGTACGCGATCGTCGAAGACGAAGATCGGACGATCGTCTATCTCGACAGCGCCGGCGGCGAACCGTTCGCCTCGATTTCGAACCTGATGATCCGCGCCGCGTCGAGGAATATCTTCCTGAGCGTCGATTTCAAGAACGCCTTCCTGGAAGCGATCGACGAGGGGCATACGACCTTTACCGTCGCCGACAAAAACGGGGACCCGGTCGAATACCGGATTTCCCGAACGCATAATACCTATACGATCCGGACTGAAACGGTTTCCGAACTGATCGATATGTATGCGTTCCCGTCCATGCGGCATCCGCTCGGGACCGACAGCAACGGCATGGACGTTTTGACGCGACTGATGTACGGCGGACGCGTTTCGCTGATCGTCGGTTTCGTCGTCGTCTTTATCGAAACGATTATCGGCGTCATTATCGGCGGAATCTCCGGCTATTTCGGCGGAGCCGCCGACATGCTGCTCATGCGCTTCATCGACATCTTCAATACGATCCCGTTTTATCCGATCGTCTTCATCCTTGGCGCGATCATGGACACGATCCAGATCCCCCCGATGAAACGGATTTTTGTGCTGATGATCGCGATCGGGCTGAACGGCTGGACGTCGATCGCCCGGATCGTCCGCGGCCAGATCCTTTCCCTCCGGGAACAGGACTTCATGGTCGCCACGCGCGCGACCGGGATCCGGACCATGCGGCAGATTTTCGTCCATCTCGTCCCGAACGTCATGCCGCTCCTGATCGTTCAGGCGACGCTTTCGCTCGGCTCGATTATTATCATTGAAGCAACGCTTTCGTTCCTTGGGATCGGGATCAAATACCCGTACGCTTCATGGGGCTCGATTATCAACGCCGCGACCAACCTGTACGTCATGACCAACTACTGGTTCATGTGGTTCCCGGCGGGCGTCCTGATCTTCGTTACCGTTCTCGGCTTCAACTTCGTCGGAGACGGCCTGCGCGATGCGTTTGACCCGAAGATGAAATAACGGAGGAACCGACATGGCATTCTGGAATAAGAAATCTACGAAAAAATCGCTCGACGCGAATTATATTTCGGCGTCCGATTCGGCGAGAATCGCCCGCGAGAACCGGAAAATCACCTCCGCAATGGAACGGAAACGCAACCGAAAAAACGTTCCGGAATCGGAATATCTGACGGAAATGCGCGATCCGAATAACGTCGTTGAATTCGACGACGTTCATACTTATTTCTACACCGATATCGGCACTGTTCATGCCGTCGACGGCGTTTCGTTCGATGTCCCGGCGAGCTCGACCGTCGGCGTTGTCGGCGAGTCCGGCTGCGGGAAGTCCGTCACGGCGCTGTCGCTGATGCAGCTTGTCCAACGTCCGCAGGGACAAACCGTCAAAGGCCAGATCCGCGTCAACCTCGGCGACAAGGCCTACGATATCGTCCAGACGCCGACCGAGGCCATGCGCCATATTCGCGGCAATGAAGTCTCCATGATCTTCCAGGAACCGATGACGTCGCTCAACCCGGTTTTTCGCGTCGGCGCACAGATCGACGAAGTCATCCGGATGCACAATCCCAGCATATCGAAAGAGGACGTCAGAAAACGCACGCTGGAAATGATCGAGATGGTCGGGATCGCGAATCAGGCCGGCATCTACGAAATGTATCCGCATCAGCTTTCCGGCGGAATGCGTCAGCGGATCATGATCGCGATCGCCCTCGCCTGCAGCCCGAAAGTCGTTATCGCCGACGAACCGACGACCGCGCTCGACGTCACCATCCAGGCGCAGATTCTCGACCTGTTCCGGAGCCTGAAATCCCGGATCAACGCCTCGATTATCCTGATTACCCATGACCTGGGCGTCGTCGCCGAAATGGCCGATTACGTCGTCGTCATGTATTCGAGCCGGATCGTCGAGAAAGGAACCGCGCGCGAAATCTTCCAAAACCCCTGCCATCCGTATACCGTCGGATTGATGAACTCCAAGCCGATCCTCAATAAAAAAGTTGATAAGCTATACTCAATCCCCGGTTCGGTACCCAGCCCGATCGACATGCCGAACCACTGTTATTTCCGCGATCGCTGTGATAAGCGGATCGCCCGCTGCAACGGCGCGTATCCCTGCCAGATTCAACTGTCAGAGACCCATTTTGTCAGCTGCCACCTTTACGAATCGGAGGATGCGAAATGAGCGAACAACCTCTCATTGAAGTCAGAAATTTGAAAAAGTATTTCCCGCTTCGGAGCGGCTTTTTCAACCGCGTCACCGGGCACGTTAAAGCGGTCGACGGAATTTCGTTTACAATTCCGCGCGGGAAAACGATGGGCCTGGTCGGGGAATCCGGCTGCGGAAAGTCAACGACCGGAAAGACGCTCCTCCGGCTCGAAGAAAAGACCTCGGGCGACGTCCTTTTTGAGGGTCGGGAAATCTACGATATCGGAACCAAGGAAATGCGCCGGCTCCGTCCGAAGCTCCAGATTATTTTCCAGGATCCGTATTCATCGCTCTCGCCGCGCCTCCCCGTCGGCGAAATTATCGGCGAGGCCGTCCGGGAACATCGGATCGTCCCGCCGGATGAATTCGACGAATACGTGACCCGGATCATGCTCGCCAGCGGACTTCAGGAATACCATAAGCTCCGCTATCCGCATGAGTTTTCCGGCGGACAGCGTCAGCGGATCTGTATCGCGCGCGCGTTAGCGCTGAACCCGAGGTTTATCGTCTGCGACGAGCCGGTCTCCGCGCTCGACGTCTCGATCCAGGCGCAGATTATCAATCTTCTCGAAGAGCTTCAGGCTCAATTCGATTTAGCCTACCTCTTCATCTCCCATGACCTCTCCGTCGTTCAGCATATTTCCGATTTCGTCGGCGTCATGTACCTCGGATCGATGGTCGAGACGGCGTCCAAGGAAGAAATCTTTGCGCATCCGCTTCATCCGTATACCGAAGCGCTTTTCAGCGCAATTCCCGTCCCGGATCCGGACTACAAAATGAACCGGATCATCCTCGAAGGTTCGATACCTTCTCCGGCGCGGCCGCCGTCCGGCTGCAAATTCCATACCCGCTGCGCGAAGGCCATGCCGAAATGCAGTGAGACCGCGCCCGAAATGATCGAGGCCGCCCCGGGTCATTTTGTCAGCTGTCACCTGTTCGGAGGATAAACGAGCATGAAAACGACGCGTCAGGACGAATGGATCGACGACGGCCATACGATCGTCAGCATGAATGTTGAAGGGATGCCCTGGTACCGGCCGGCAAACCGACCCAAAGAAACGGTCAGCGACGGCTACACGACATGGATGATTATCAAGGAGAGCTGGAAAGCCGCCGTCGTCGTCTGCACGGTTTTTTCGCTCGCGCTGATCCTGACCATGGCCGCGTTCCTCCGATAGACGGAAAGAAACGAAAAAGAAGCGAAAAGTAAAAAGCAGGGGCTGTCCAAATCAGGAGCAGCCCCTGCCGTCATCAGCTGATCAGCAAAACAACTGAATCAGATCAGCAGATCAGTATTTCAGCGAATAATCCACGTACAGCATCCCGCGGATCCCGCGCAGCTCAGCCGGAACCTTCCCGTCCGGCGTCAGCCGCTTTTCCATCGCTTTCATCAGCCGCTCTGTATCTTCCGGCGTGAAATCCTCGCCGAAGAGCCAGCTCGCGAAACGGAGAACGCAGTCCTCCGGCGCGATATCCTCGCGGATCGTCCGGGACGTCGCCTGAAACTTCGGAAGGTAGCCGTCCGCGACGAACAGGTTGAATAAATAGACCAGGTCAAAACTGACGCGCTTTCTGGGCGTTATTCCCATGTCCGCCGCGATCGTATCGAGAAACAGATCGTTCCGTTCGATCCAGGTCCCAAGAAAAACGCCCTTCTTCGCTATCTTCAAAAATTTCAGATAGTTTTCGTAATAGTCAACAATCGGGCAGTTTGCCACGAAAATATAATCGTACGGCTTCGTTGGCTCAAATTCCTGAAACGACGAATGATAAACCGGGACGTCCGCGTAACCGTTCTCAGCAGCATACGCTTTCGCCGTCCTGACCATCGCGATCGACGGGTCCAATCCTTCGGCCCTCGCCCCGGCGTCCAGCAGCAATTTCAGGTACCTGCCCGCGCCGCAACCCGAATCGAGAACGCTCATTCCATCGAGATCGCCGACGGAAGACTTGAAAAACGAGAAATAACCGTCGCCGTCCGCGCGCGCGGATAAACGGCTGACTTCCTTCGCCCGCCGGTTCCACATCCGGTTCGAGGCCTCGATATCCTGAGCTGGATTCGAGAGCTTTTCCTGACAAATCTCGCGCAGCTTATTCATTAGCGAACGTACTCGTCGTAAACGATTCCGGATACGTCTTCAGCAGATCGGCATAAACATCCTTCCCGACGAAAAGCGTATAAATCTCGGCGGCCTTCTCCTTAAGATCGATATCGGCGAAATTTTCCGGATGGGCCAGCGATCCGATAAAGTACATATTCAGAATCGCCGTATCATAGTTCATCCCATACGTGAAGTACGGCATGATGTAATGGGCGTTTTTATTCTTGAACGCGGAAAGCGAGCGATAAAAATCCGGATCAGCCGCCATGTCTTCGTCAAGGAGCGTCTTCCCGCTCAGATCCAGAATAATCATCTCAGGGTCCAGATCAAGAAGCTTTTCCTTGTCAATCATAACGCTGCGCTCGTCGGTCAGCTCGTCCATGACGTTGAAGGCGTTAACCGTACGCAGGAGATCCAGATGCGTTTTCGTCGATAAGATTCCCTGCTCGCCGCGGAAGCTGCATCCGCCAAGATACATTCTCGGGCTTTCTTCGATCGATCCGGCGCGCGACTGTAAGTCTTTTTCGGTCTCCCGAATAAACGTGTTAACCTCTTCCGCACGATCTTCGAGTTTCAATACCTTTCCGATGATCTCGAACGTCCGGTACGTTTTTTCACCGAAAATGTCGCCGCGCATTCCAGCGTCGATCCCAACGACCGGAATATCCAGCGTCTTCTGAAGCTCGTCGAGCTCATCGGCGCTCTGGCTGTACGCAACAAAAATAACGTCCGGCTCGGCGAACTTCAGGAGCTCATAGTCCGGCTCAAATTTCGAGCCGCCCTTCCCAATCGTTTCAAGCTCGCGCAATTCCGGATAAGCGTAGTGAATCGATTGACCGGTAACCGTATGGCCCGTCTTCTCGGTCCCTTCGATCCCGACGAGACGATCCGATCCGGCGATATACGCGTAAAGCTTTAATGCTCCATGCCCGATCGAAAGGGTCCGTTCCGGAACCTTCGTAAACTCAATTGTGCGTCCGGTACTGTCGACGACCGAATAACCTTCCGATGATTCCTGCGCGACGGCGATCGAAGCGAACGCCAGAAGTGCGACCAGAACCGTAAGACCGACAACTTTTCGAATAGACAGATTCATTCAATACTCCTTATAAACCTTTAATTCAGGATAATAAATTTTTTGTCGCCATGATTTAATACTTCGACGTCAAGATTATAAACGTCACGGATCGATTCGCGCGTGATAACCGACGCGCCGCCATAATCGTAGACCGCCCCGTCTTTCAGCAGCAGAAACTTATCCGAATAACGCAGCGCGAGATTAATATCATGGATACTCACAATAACCGAAATCTGCTTCTCTTCGCAGTATTCCCGAACCAGCCGCATAACCGCGACCTGATTTTTAATATCCAGACTGCTCGTCGGTTCGTCCAGCAGGAGAACCTTCGGCTCCTGCGCCAACGCTCTGGCGAGGATGACTTTTTGAAATTCGCCGCCGCTCAGCGTATTCGCGTCGCGCATCGCGAACTTCTCCAGACCCAGCTTCCGGATAAGATATTCGACATGATCGTAGTCAGTCTGGACCGCGTCCTGACGGATATGCGGAAGACGTCCGATCAGGATCGTATCGTAAACCGTATTTCTGACCGGAACGTTATACTGGCTGACGTACGCGGCGCGGCGCGCCATTTCCCTGTGGCTCATACGACGGACGTCCTCTCCATCGAGATAAATCGCGCCGCTCTCGGGACAAAGAATCTTGATCAGGTTCTTCAGCAGCGTCGATTTCCCCGCGCCGTTGATCCCCAGAAGCGAAACGAAACAGCCGCATCCCAGATCGAAGCTGACATTTTTCAGGATATAACTGCTGTACTTGAAATTAAGCTGGTCAACCTGGATCAGGTTCATATCGACTTTTCTTTCAATAAGATATACACGAACACAGGCGCGCCTAAGATCGACGTAATCGCGCCGACCGGAAGAACGAGCGGAGCCGAAACCGTCCGTGCCAGCGTATCGCTGAACAGGACCAGAAACGCTCCCATCAGCAGCGTGCCGGGGATCATGAAGCGCTTATCTTCGCCGATAATCCGTTTGGTGACCTGCGGCGCGAGCAGGCCGACAAACCCGATAACGCCGACGAAGGCAACGCTGATCCCGGTATTCAGCGCGGCCAGAAAGATGGACAGGTTCCGCATGCCGCGCGTATCGACGCCTAACGAATGCGCCGTATGCTCCCCCGAATCCATCGCATTCATATGCCAGCGATACAGGTAAACAATCAGCGAGGACAGGAGCGACACGACCATGACGATCGCGATTTCATGGAAATTGATCCGACCAAGATCGCCGAAGGTCCAGGCAACGGCCGCCGCCAGCTTCGTTTCGTCGGCAAAATACTGAATAATAATCGTAATCGCGGAGAACAGCGAATTCAGCGCTACGCCGGCGAGAATAACCGTTGTCTTATCGGCCCGGCGGAGACTCGAAATCGCCAGAACGAGCAACATGCAGAGGACGGAAGCAATAAATGCAAAGCCCGCCGTCATCATCGAGCCCGCCTCGATACCAAAGCGCGCCAGCGTGATAATCGCGATATTCGCGCCCAGCGCAGAAGCAGAAGAAATCCCCAGCGTCGAAGGCGACGCCAGCGGATTATTCAGCGAACTCTGAATAATCATCCCCGACAGCGCGGTCCCGATCCCGACGAAAAAACCGCCCAAAACCCGCGGAAGCCGAATCCCATAGACGATAAAGCGGCTTTTGTCGCTTCCTCTCCCAACCAGCGCCAGAAAACTATCCCAGATCGACATTCCCGAAGAACCGACGTTAATCGACAGGATAGCAATAAAAACCAGCACGCCGCAAAGAAAGATAAGAAACGCTTTTTTAAACGCAATCCGTTCCCGATACTTTAGATTAATATCCAACGCTTTAAACCGTCCTCCTGATCCGTCGCCCGTACGGTTCTTACCGCACCGCGCGATATACGGGCCTTCGTTAGAGATATCTAACTCAACGGTCGAACTTATAACATAGATACACGGGCTTGTCAAACCGACGAAAAATCCTGATTTTGCCGCCGGCTCAACCGAACCCAACGGGAATCAGGATTTTCGCTTCACAGCACAGAACGGATCAGACGATATCAGCTCGCGCTTTCCCCCCAGAACGCACGGACGCAATTCGCCGCTTCGAAATCCTTCTTTCCCATCCCATATCCGATCGCGCCGACAGTCATCAGCGGCTGCGGCCCGAAACGCGCCGCAAAGTATTTCAGGAGCGCCGCGCCCGTCGGAGTACAAAGTTCGGCGGCGATCCTCCCCCCGTACGTCGGAACCCCGCGCAAAATCTCGGCCGTCGCCGGAGCCGGAACCGGTAAAATCCCATGCGCGCAGCGAACAACGCCCGAACCGACATGAACCGGCGAAACGACGATCTCGTCAGGTTTCATCCGGTCAATCAGGAAGCAAACCGCCGCGATATCGGCGATGGCGTCCAACGCCCCGACCTCGTGAAAATGCACCTGCGATACCGGACGCTGGTGCGCCTTGGATTCCGCTTCGGCGATCAGTCGATATACCGCCAGCGCGTCATTTTTGACGTTTTCATTGGCTGAAAGACCGCAGAGGATCGCCTCAATTTCCGACATGCCGCGATGAACGCAGTGATGATGCTCCTGCCCTTCATGACAAACGCCATGGCCATGCCCATGATCATGATGATGATGCTCCTGTCCTTCATGACAAACGTCATGACTATGCCCATGATCATGGTGATGATGCTCCTGTCCTTCATGACAAACGTCATGACTATGCCCATGATCATGGTGGTGATGCACATGCGCAGGCATCCAATCCGCTTCCTCGGCGCCGTCGATCAGGACGCGAACGCTTGTTCCGTGAATCCCTGCTTTTTCGGCCGTCTCCACCGCGAATTTCACGCCGTCGATTCCAAGCGAATTCAACGCGGAAACCGCCTCAACGCGCTCGCCGTCCGGGAGCAGGTCGATCAGCGCGCCCGTCAGCATATCCCCCGCCGCACCCATACGGCATTCAAAATAAAGCGTTTTCATGTTTCATCTTCTCCCTCCGGCCGCTCCGCTTCATCCGCATCGCGCGCCTCAGCAGCGTCGTTTTCAGCCCGTTTCCGCAGGATCCCCCTCAAGCTGAATTTCATAACACGCTCTTTTCCTTCGCGAAGCCGCTTAAAATTCGGCTTCAGCGCGGTATAAACGATCGCCAGGCCGAAAATTCCGTACAAAACGTACCACCATGAGCTCGGCTCCATCCCGGTCAACCGCATGACGATAAACGTTACCGTCGCGAATAAATTGATCGAGAACGTCGCGACTGACGCGTACCCGAGCGTCATGTATAAAATCAGCGCCGGAATCCCGGCAAAGAAAATCACGCTCGGCAGGATCCCGATCACGACGCCCAACGACGTCAGGCCGCCGGCGCCGCCGCGCAGCCGGCATTGGCCGCTCGGAACCGTTTCAATCAAAAAAATCGACTTAATATGCCCCAATACCGCCAGGATCCCTGCCGCGGCGATCATCCAATCCATCCGCTCGGCGAAACTCCAGCGAACGATCCAAACCGCCAGGAACCCTTTCAGGACATCGCAAACCGCGGTCAGCAGGCCCCATTTGACCCCGATCGTCCGGATTACGTTCGACGTCCCCATCTTCCCGGACGCATGATACCGAATATCGCGCCGGCTGACAAGCCAGACAAGCGCCCAACCGACGGGCAGCGAACCGACCAGATACGCCAAAGCTAAAACAATCAGATATTGCCAGATCATGGGATACGACTCCTAAGCGGTAAGTTCAAAGTACAAAAAAGCTGACAGAAACAACGCACCCTGCCACCCCAACCGGCGCAGCGCGAAACGAAACGAACGCCCTGAAGAACATATTATAATGAAATTAATCGTCAGGTAAAAGACGGCGAACAGGAGGACCCCGTACGATAACGCCCGCAGCGGCAAATACATAAACGCGATCCCGAATTCGGCGACAACCGCCGCGACAGCTAACGCTTTATACAGCGGCGCCAACCCCGCTTCTTCCAACAGGAAAATCCGCCAGGAGATCAGGAACGTCGAAAAAATCAGGAAAGGCGTCAGGAAAACGATCCGTCCGCCGACCGACTTCGCAAATAAAAATCCCATCGCCGCTGAAACGTATGCCAGCGCTGTCACCGGAACCGAAGCGATCGCGCTCCGTGGATCGGACCGGAAACAGAGGTAACTCTCCGAAAGGAAAACCGAATACAGCAGCAGTCCGCCAAAGAACAGGATAATCACCCAGCCGATTCCCGGTTCAACTGAGCTCAGTAAAATTCCCAGCGACGCCGTTGCCGTAAATGGGACGATGACATGGGTAAATTTTCTGGACCGCCCCGTTTCCGGCTCGACCTCGATCGCCGTATAAACGCCGCAGGCTGCGATCAGCGCAACCATCGGAATCATCGGCAAATCCGGCGAAAGATCGACCGGCAACGATAAAAACAGGACGTCGAGCGTAAAGCGCCAGTTCGCGTCCGAAACCGTCGCGGCCATCGCAAAGCAAAGCAGAATCACGGCGGTCAACGAAGAAAAGAAGGTCCGGTGCGGAGATTTCGCGATCATACCTTGATTATACGCGATTCCCACTCTTCTGCGTTTCCTGATCCCGGAGAGACGGAAGAGGAACCGAATAGATTTTCTAAGCCCTCCGGAAAAACATCCTGATACGCCGCCAGCAGCGCGGACCGTTCCTGTTAATTATAGATATTTGTTGTAGTGTAACATAATAAGGAGGGAGTGGGGAAAGGACTTGTCCTCACGAAAATAACGAAATCCGTCTCAAAGAATTCACTGACCTATTACCTGAGTAAATCGGTTCGTATTAATGGCAAGTCAACAACGATTACGATCGAAAGAATCGGCAGCGCAGAAGAACTCCGACAGCGTGCCGGCGATGTGGATGTCAAACTGTGACTGAAGCAGTACGCGCGGGAGGGAACAGTACAGGAAAAGGCAGAAAACGCGGAGATAGTCTTGCGTATTCGCCGGGAAAGCAGATCGAGAAGGGACAACAGACTATAGCGGATGTCTGGTATTTTTTTGCAGGATACTTACTATCAGTTGGGCCTGCAGAAGATCTGCAGTGAAATCATGAAGAAGTATAAGTTCGCTTATGACCTGTACGGAGTTTTATCCAGCCTGATTTACGCGAGCGTGATTTATCCAGGGTCCAAAGCAGCGACGCATGAACTCAGCGAACGATTCCTCGAAACGCCCAGATGCGAACTGCAGCATCTCTATCGGGGATTGGAAATACTCTGCTTAAGGAAGATGATCTGATTCAGGCCAACCTTGTTCCGGAACTCAGAAAAAGTGATCCTGCGAAAGAAAGAAACTCCGCATTATGACTACACGAATTGTTGCTTTGAAACGGAAGATGATGATGACTTCCGCAAATATGGGATATCCAAAGAGCATCGACCGAATCCAATCGTGCAAATGGGCCTGTTTATGGACGCGGATGGGATACCGTTGTCCTTTTCCATCTTCAACGGGATGAAAATGAACAGCAGTCGCTGAAGCAGCTGGAACGAAAAATCATATTTGAATATGGATTGGACGAATTTGACGGATGCGCTGCATGACGCCTTTGGGGTCCGAACTGACCGCCAGATTGTTCCCGCGGCGCAGATGAAATCGATCTGCGCGAAGACAAAGAGGTGATTTTACTTTGACAATCCATACATTTACTATTTCAACTGATAATAGTATTATTTACAAGCCAACAAATTTTCCTCTCGTTTGCAGACACGGAAAAATGTAATTTTATTTTTTATTTTTTTTGAAAATTTCTGTCAATTTGATGGCAAAACGTTATGTTGCGTTTGGTTGTGGTATATTAACGAATAGTTAAGAAGCGCTCACAAAAGACTTAAACATTTTAATTCGAAGGAGTAAGATCATGAAAAAAATCGTCGTTATGTTGTTGTTGCTTGTCAGCATCCTGTCGTTAACCGCCGGAGCTTTCGCCCAGCAGTTTTACGTTTACGAGAATCCGGACGATTCGGAGGAAACGATTAAAATTCCGGTCGATCAATCCCATGTCATCGGCACCATCCGATTCTGCGTTGAAGAAGCGCAACGGCTTCCTGCTGAAATTGACGGCGCGATCTGCGATGGCGATGACGACGCGTACAACTCCAAGATGGCCGAATTAGCGTCCTGTATCGCCCAGGCGAACAGCGCCATGGCGGATACGAAAATGCCGAATACGCTGAATCTCTGGCGGGTCTACAGTATCCTGAAGGAAAAGAATTGCGGCGTAGGCGCGGCGGCGACGTCTCATGCCGACTGGGCGCGGGAAGAACTCGATCGAGTCAGTTTCCGAATCGGAGCAATTGACCCCGGCTATGATCCCATCCGGATGTGTGGGACTGTTCCCTACGATACACCGATGCCGATTGCATCTCCATCTATGTTCGCCAGATGTTCTGCTGATCTAAGCGCAGATATTTGCGCTGGGTATGTCTTAACAACTTGTATAAATGATGAACCACGCGGATGGGGGCCGAGGAAAAGCTCTAACCGGCCTTAGTGCGATCAATATGTGGAATTGTCGGTTGCAAAAAGGGGAGGTTCGGTAGAAATCCTTTATCTTCTTCGTAAAATATTTCGAAGACAGGCAATTGAGGACTCCATTCATCCACCGGATTTCTGGAGGCTATTTATTTTCTTGAATAATCCACCAGCCATGATCATAGAACAACCATACCTGTACAAAATTGACGAGCTGAAAACCCTGTCAATAACCAAGGAAAATACCTCAAAAAAAAACGGGAATATAAATGTGTGGGCAATTTGTGATATTGTCTTAGAAAGTTTTTTGGGAACTTCCCTGTCATCTATCACGAGGAACTGCAGGTTTGTTAAAGAGAATGAAGTCTGTTTAAAGGCCATGTAAGAATCCTTCTGTAAAATGTGACGAGGTTATCCGGTACAGTTGTTAAGGTTCTGCCGCGTCAGCCTGTCAGGTAATCAGACATATTACAATTTATTGAGAGTTATTCTTTCAGATTTATATAGAATCAAAGTACAATTCTTTCATAAAGGCCCGAACACATCCGATCATCATCCCACCAACAAAGCGATCGTCGATAACAAGCGCATAAGTCGTATGATCCACATTTAAAGAAAATAAATACGCCTTCTACCGGAACGGCTTGCTGCGCTAAAATTTGAAATTGATAAGACCATCGATCTTCCCCCCCAACTCCGGATCGATATCATTCGAAATTGCGGCACGCTGGAAATAATATTCTTATTATATGTTATCAATATTTTTTCAGCAAGTTTCACCTGATTCACGAAAACGTCAATGACCGTTCGATTACAATAAACAATTGCTATTTATACATCTAAATTAAATAACTGATAAATATAACATAGGAGGAACAAGTAACGATTAACAGGATCAAATAATATCGTAACAATTTCACCCAAATAGATCTTGTTCCCCAGAGAATCATGTCCTTTCTCCTTGTTAATCGCTTTTGACGCTGATCTATCTTTATCTTATCTGCTCTGCTCAAAAAGAAACAAAAAAAGGCCGAACGTTCGAAGACGTTCAGCCCTTTCACTTCTTTATAATCGATCCGTCAGATCTTAATCTCGATATCGACGCCAGCGGGTAAAGTCAGCCGCATCAGCATATCGATCGTTTTCGAATCCGGATCGATAACGTCGATCATGCGGTTATGCGTTCGGATTTCGAAATGTTCATGCGAATCTTTATCGATAAAGCTCGACCGGCGCACCGTGAACCTTTCGATCCTCGTCGGAAGCGGAATCGGCCCGGCGACATGCGCGCCACTGCGCTCCGCCGTATCGACAATCCGTTTCGCGGACTGATCCAGGATCCGATGATCAAACGCCTTAAGGCGAATACGAATTCTTTGTTGTGCCATTTTTAGTATAAATCCTTACGCGATAATTTCGGTGATCACGCCGGCGCCAACCGTCAGCCCGCCTTCGCGGATCGCGAATTTCGATCCCTGTTCCAGCGCTACCGGGATAATCAGCTCGACTTCCATCTCGACGTTGTCCCCGGGCATCACCATTTCTACCGACGCCGGCAGCGTGATCACGCCCGTCACGTCCATCGTCCGGATGTAGAACTGCGGCCGGTACCCGTTGAAGAACGGCTTATGCCGTCCGCCTTCGTCGCGCTTCAGGACGTACACGCTCGCCTTGAATTTCGTATGCGGCTTGATCGATCCCGGCTTCGACACGACCATGCCTCGCTCCACGTCCGTCCGCTCGATCCCCCGCAGCAGCAATCCCAGATTGTCCCCCGCCTGACCTTCGTCCACGATCTTATGGAACATCTCGACGCCCGTGCAAACCGAGCTCATGCTCTTTTCGCGCAGCCCGACGATCTCAACCGGATCCCCGACCTTGATGATACCCCGTTCCGCGCGGCCCGTCACGACCGTCCCCCGACCCTTGATCGAAAACACGTCCTCGATCGGCATCATGAACGGCTTGTCCGTTTCCCGCTGCGGTTCCTTTACGAACGTGTCGACCGCGTCCATCAAGTCGGCGATCGGCTTGTACACCGGATCGTTCGGGTCCGTCGACGTCGACTCCAGCGCCTTCAGCGCCGAGCCCCGGATAATCGGCGTTTCGTCTCCAGGGAACCCGTACGAATTCAGCAGCTCCCGCAGCTCCATCTCCACCAGCTCCAGCAGCTCCGGATCGTCCATCTGGTCCGTCTTGTTCAGGAAGATCAGGATCGACGGAACTTCTACCTGTCGCGCTAACAGGACGTGTTCCTTCGTCTGCGGCATCGGGCCGTCCGGCGCCGCCACCACCAGGATCGCCCCGTCGACCTGCGCCGCTCCCGTGATCATGTTCTTGATATAGTCCCGGTGCCCCGGCATGTCGACATGAGCGTAATGCCGGTTCTTCGTCTCATATTCCACGTGCGAAATATTAATCGTGATCCCGCGCGCTTTTTCTTCCGGGGCGTTATCGATCTGATCGTACGCGCGGAAATCCGCTCCACCCAGCATCGCGCAATATTTCGTGATCGCGGCGGTCAAGGTCGTTTTGCCATGGTCGATATGACCCATCGTACCCACGTTCAGGTGGGGTTTGGTTCGATCAAAATGCTGTTTTGCCATTTTTTATTCTCTCCTCAAGAATGATTAACTATTTTTCCAATACTTTTGCCGCAGTTGCGTCCGAAACTGCTTCATAATGATCATATTCCATCGAAAACACGCCGCGGCCCTGCGTCGCGGAACGGAGCGTCGTCGCATACCCGAACATTTCGCCCAGCGGTACGAACGCATGAATAATCTGGGAAGAGCCCTGAACGTCGGAGCCGCGAACGACCCCGCGCCGCGTGGCGATCTGACCCAGAACTTCGCCGAAATACTCTTCCGGAACGGTAATTTCGACCTTCATGATCGGTTCCATCAGAACCGGGGAACATTTATCCACCGCTTCCTTGAATCCGATACTCCCGGCCATCTTGAACGCCATCTCACTCGAATCGACTTCATGGAACGATCCATCGATTAACGCGACTTTAACGCCCGTCATCGGGTATCCGCCAAGAACGCCGGATTCCGCCGCCTCGCGAACGCCTTTCTCAACCGCCGGAATATATTCCTTCGGAATCGCGCCGCCGACGATCTTGTTTTCAAAGATAATCCCCTGCGTCGATTCGATCGGCTCAATCGCGAACACGACATGTCCATACTGGCCATGACCGCCGGACTGTTTCGCGTACTTATAAGAATACTTATCGATCGATTTACGGATCGTTTCCTTATACGCGACGCGCTCCTTCCCGACGTTCGCCTTGACCCGGAACTCGCGCATCATGCGGTCGACGATGATCGCGAGATGAAGCTCGCCCATCCCGGAGATGATCGTCTGGCCCGTCGTTTCGTCGGTCCGAACCTGAAACGTCGGATCCTCTTCGGCTAATTTCTGAAGCGCGATCCCCATCTTTTCCTGATCCACCGTCGTCTTCGGCTCAACCGCAACCGAAATAACCGGTTCCGGGAAGCTGATCGATTCAAGGACGACCGGTTTCGCCGGATCGCAGAGCGTATCCCCGGTAAACGAATCCTTCAGCCCGAGAACCGCCGCGATATCGCCGGCATGCACTTCAGTAACGTCGTCGCGCCGATCCGCGTACATGCGAATCAGGCGGCCGATCCGTTCCTTCTTGCGTTTGACCGGGTTCAGGAGCGTCTGCCCCTGACGAACGACGCCGGAGTAGACGCGGAAATACGAAAGGCGTCCAACGTAAGGATCGGCGACAATCTTGAAAACGAGCGCGCCGACCGGCGCTTTGTCGTCCGTAGGACAGACGATCTCGTCTTCGCCGTCGACCGACGTCGCGACCGCGTCCGGAATATCCAGCGGCGACGGGAGCAATTCAACCGCCGCGTCCAGCAACGGCTGAACGCCTTTATTCTTCAATGAGGAGCCGCAGTAGCAAGGGTTGCACTTGCCAGCGATAACCGCCCGCCGCAGCCCGGCTTTCAGCTCGTCAACGCTGAGCGAAGCGCCTTCCAGGAATTTTTCCGTCAATTCGTCGTCCAAACCGGCGATTTCTTCGATTAAAACCTGGCGCTTCAGTTCGGCTTCTTCCTTGAATTCATCTGGAACGTCGCTCTCGTCGATCTCAGTCCCCATCTCATCCAGCCATCTGTAAGCGCGCATCGTCAGCAAATCGATCACGCCGACAAACGAGCCCTCGAAACCGATCGGAATCTGCATCGCGAGCGGCTTCGCGCCCAATCGCTTTTCAATCGTTCCGATCGAATTCTCATACGACGCGCCGACGCGATCCATCTTATTGATAAAACAGATCCGCGGCACGTTATATTTATCGGCCTGGCGCCAAACCGTCTCGCTTTGAGGCTCAACGCCCTGCGTCGCGTCAAAGACAACGATCCCCCCGTCGAGTACGCGAAGCGATCGCTGAACTTCCGCAGTGAAATCAATATGTCCCGGCGTATCGATTACATTGATCCGATAGCCTTTCCATTCAGCCGTCACCGCCGCAGAAACGATCGTGATGCCCCGTTCGCGTTCCTGAACCATCCAATCCGTTACGGTCGTACCCTCATCAACGGAACCGATCCGATACGATTTCCCGGTATAAAATAAAATCCGTTCGGTCGTAGTCGTTTTTCCCGCGTCAATATGCGCAATGATTCCGATATTCCGGTACTTTTCCAACGGGAATTCTCGTGTCATATTTTCCCCAAAACCTCTTTACAATCAATTAAACGCGATAATGCGAAAAAGCGCGGTTCGCTTCCGCCATCTTATGCGTTTCCTCGCGTTTGCGGATCGCCGAACCCGTATTGTTATACGCGTCGAGCAATTCGCCCGCTAAACAGTCGTCAAAACTTTTTCCGGTTTTCTTTCGCGAAGCGTCGATAATCCAGCGCATCGCTAACGTCTGCCGCCTGCCGATCGTGACTTCCATCGGGACCTGATACGTCGCGCCGCCGACGCGGCGAGGACGCACTTCCATTACCGGACCGACATTGCGCAATGCAGTTTCAAGAACCTCGAGACCATCCTTTCCGGTCTTCTGGCTAAGAGTTCCCATGGCACTGTATACCAATCGGGTTGCAAGGCTGCGTTTGCCGTTTCGCATAATTCGGTTGATTAAGTTCGTCACCAGCTGGCTGTTGTAGCGAACGTCAGGCATGACTTCGCGTTTTTCCGGTTTTGTTCGTCGCATTTTTGATCTGTCTCCTTAACTCTTGGCTTTCGCCTTCTTCGTCCCATATTTCGATCGGCCCCGACCGCGTTTCGCAACGCCGGTCGCGTCCAAAGAACCGCGAACGATATGATAACGAACGCCCGGAAGATCGCGAACGCGTCCGCCGCGAACCAGGACGACGCTGTGTTCCTGTAACGAATGACCTTCGCCCGGGATATACGCCGTGACTTCAAAACCGTTCGATAAACGGACGCGGGCAATCTTCCGGAGAGCCGAATTCGGCTTCTTCGGCGTCGTCGCGCGAACGTTCGTGCAAACGCCGCGTTTCTGCGGCGCACCCTCAGCGACACGAGTGCGGCGCTGGCTGCTGGAGTTATAGGTATACTGCAGCGCTGGCGCTTTACTCTTAACCGATCGGGATTTTCGACCTTTCCTGACTAACTGATTAATTGTTGGCACTGTTAATTAGCCTCCCTGAAATCTGAATGGATCCGGTTTTCGCCGGGACCCATTTTACACAACAAAAACTAACCCCATTCAGGATTAGCGGGATTATTATATCAGTTTTTTTCTCAAGCGAGCCCTCAAACCCGAAAACAAACGCGCGAATCATGACAAAACATACAATAAAACGGTTCTATCAAACCCACGCCATCTCCTGATTCCCGAACGCCCGCCTATCGCCGCCTCAGACTCACCCGGAAATCAATCGACCTTCCATTCCGATACCGAAACGCAAAACCCGCACGCCATTCACTTCGCACAAATTCGAAACGCCGCGTTATCCAATGAAAAACCGAAATATGCGTCGGGTCCAATAGAATCCTCAAAACCGGGCCTAGGTTACCCGAGCCCGCTCGATCTTTTTTCCTAATCTTCTTCCCGCAATCTACCGAAGCGGCATCGTCTGCTTCTTGCTGATCGTTACGTCAACCGTCATCGGCGTTACCGACTGAACCTTGACGTTCGGGTATCGCGAAACGTCAACCGTCGGCATCAGCTGATACTGCCCGATCGGCTTATCATGCAGCTCGATAACGGCGAACAGGTCGGCCCCGAAAATCTGGTTCAACGTCGGCTCCGGACCGCTCAGGAATACGTCGATAACCTCCGGCGAAATCGTCGCGACCAGTCCGGCGTCGATCCCGATCGTATCGATTCGAACGTTCGAAACTGTCCGCGATCCCTCAACCGCGGAGACGCGGACCGTCACGTCGACCGCCTGATCCCCGACGAGTGTCGCGCCCTCCGGAACCATCAGACCAACCTTTACCGTCTCTTCCTCCGAAAAATCGTCAAGATTAATCAAATCCGTCTCGATAAAACCCGGGAGCGACTCGATCTGCGCCTCGTCCGAGCTGTAAATCGTCGCAACGGCTGGGTTAACGGTCAGTCCGTCTAAAACGTACCCGCGCGGCGTCGTTCCGGTCGTCCTGACTTTCACGACCAGGACCCGGTAACCGCCGCGAAGCGTGATTTCTTTCGTAACCTTGATCTTATCCGTCGAATATTTCAGTCCGCTGGCGATAACCGTCCCGTTCTCGTTGACCGCCGCCGGCGTCAGCGCCTTGGAAATCGTTTCTTTCGCGTTATCGACGTCCAGAACGACGCGAACAATATCGATCTGATCCAGCTGTGAAACCGGGCCGGAGATATCGACCGACGCGGGTTCCAGAACCGGATCTTCGGCCTTGAACGCCGCCGGAATGATTCCGACTTCGCTGACGACGATATCGTACGTTCTCGTCTCGTACTTTTCCAGGACAACCTTCGCGGTCAACGGGACGTAGGAGGTGATTTGGATCGGCGCGACCGGAAGCTCGATTTTGATCGGAACAATATGCTCCCCCGCTTCCAGATCGGTGACGTCGATAACCGCGGTCGCGCCGATCCGCTGGTTCAGGATCGTCGCCCAGGTCGAGACCGGCGCACGCATGAGGATACTGACCGTCTCCGGGAGCACGTTTGTCATCACCAGTCCTTCGCCCAGTCCGCGAACTTCGACCGTAACCGTATTCGTGAACCGCCGTTCTTCGGTCGGATCTTTCTGCATCATTGCGACGATCCAAACCGTCACCGCTAACAGCAGAGCCAGAATCGCCGTCGGAATCACTTTAAGAACTGAAAGGAAACCCTTTTTCATTTTTCCTCCGATTCCCCGATCTCCGCCAGATCGCTCGCTCTCTTCCGGGAATTGCGGAAAAAATTCGCAAGCCGAACCGCGAACGGGGCCGTCGGACGCGTCCGGAACATCTCGTTCAGCCGCGATTCCAACTTCTCGATCGTCAGCTGCTTATATATGACGCCCTCAAACGCAACCGAAATATGCCCGGTTTCTTCCGAAACGACGATCGTCAGGGAATCGTTCAGCTCCGACGTTCCCAACGCCGCCCGGTGCCGCAGGCCCATCTGCCGTCCCGGCGTTTTATCGAGAACGTTCCGCGACGACAGCGGCATAATGCACGCCGCCGCCTGGATCCGCGCGCCGCGAATAATCGCCGCGCCGTCATGCAGCGGCGTATTCGGATAAAAAATATTCGCCAGCGCCTCGGGCGTGACAACCGCGTCCATGTAAACGCCGGTACTGATATACTTCTCCAGATCATCAAACCGCTGGATCACGATCAGCGCGCCATGATTTTTCGACGAGAGCAACTTGCACGCCTGAACCAGATCCGGAACGACCTGAGCCGTTTCGCTCGCGAACGGGGGCGAAACGCTGAAAACGTCGCGCAGCGATTCGATCCGCCCGAGCCGCTCGATTGAACGGCGGATCTCCGGCGCGTAAATAATCGGGATCAGGAGCAACAGCGCCGGAAGAATATTCCCAATCAGCCAGGTAAACCCCGGCAGGTCCGCCAGGATATATAAAAGGCTGAAAAGAACCAGGATAACGATCGTCCCGCGAAGCAGCGAATTCGCCTGCGCGCTTTGGATAAAATTGAGGATGATAAAGAAAATAACCGCAACCAGAAGAATATCTAAAATTGCGGATCGATCGAACCGCTGGCCTAAGAATAAGATTTCGGAAATAACCTGGTCCAAGATTAGCCTCTATTTTATTTTCAGATGGTTCTTATTTTATCAGGATTCTGAATTTCGTGTATCATTTAATGTCTCCCATTGAGACGGATTTCCGGAGCCCGCCGATCCGATCCGCGATCGCGCGCCGCAGCTCGGACAGCCCGGTCGTCCCCAAAATGATCCAATCCGCCCGGGAACGGTTCAGCGCCAGGCCGTCCGACTGCGCCCGAATCCGGGCCAGCGCCGAATCGACGCTGAAGCCACGTTCACGAACCAGCCGCTCCAGCGCGACCTCCTCCGGAACGCAGACCAGCCATCGCTCGTCGAAGCATTCCGCTAATCCTGCCTCAAACAACTTGACCGCCTCAACCGCGGCGTCCCGGTCCGAATCCGCGAGCGAGGCTTCGATTTCCCGCTGAACGAAAGGGTGCAATATTATTTCCAGATCGCGCAGCGCCGATCGATCTCGGAAGACGATCTCGCCTAATTTCCGCCGGTCAATTTCTCCCGTCTCCGCCGACAACGCTTCAGGACCGAACCGGTCTACGACCGCCAGGAAGCCTGGCGTCCCTTTCCTGTAAGCCTGATGCGCGATCCGGTCCGCGTCAAAAACCTCGAAACCAAACTCGCGGAGCAGCGTCAGGACCGCCGATTTCCCGGCGGCGATTCCGCCCGTAATCCCGATTCGCAGCTTTGTTCCGGCGCGCATGCCTACTGAATTCCATACGATGCGCAGATCTTCTGTGCATCGCGAACAATATACATCACGGTATCGTCGCTCCCGAACATTGCGCTGATCTCCTTCGCCGTCCGAACCGCATCGTCGCAATAATGATTAACGTTAGTATGCATGTACGCCAGCGCGCCGACATACGAAAAGTAATAAACGACCGACGACCCGGAAAGCGGAAGCCCGGCGATCTCGATCAACGGATTCCCCGGATCGTCGCATTCCCGAACCGCGCAGCTCTCCTCCGCGCCGCAGCCATACGTCGCGCATTTCAGCGCCTCGATCGCCGCTTCGTAGTTGCGCGCCTTATAATAATTGACGCCCAGCCGGCCGTAAACGTCGGCGTTATACGGGTTGATCCCAATCGCTTTTTTAATATTCAATCCCGCCGCGTAGAACTCGCCCTTTTGGGAATACGTGTTCCCGATCGCCAGGTACGGGAGCGGGTCGACGACGCCCAACTGGTCGTTGATCCGCGCCGCGCGCGCGAACATCGACAACGCCTCGTCGTATTTCCCAACCTGCCGCCAGTTAACCCCGATCCGGATCTGTAAAAAAGTCATATTCGGCGATAAATTCAGCGCGCGGGTATACGCGTCGATCGCGCTGCGGTACTGCCCGTAAGATTCGAGCAGGATCCCTTGGACCCGGTACACGTCGAACATGTCCGCGCCGTTCTCCGAACCGTATTCCAGCGCCTGACTGAGCATCTGCTCCGCGCGCGCGTAGTTCGCCTGATCCAGCAGGATTTCCGAATAAATCGCGTACGCGAGCGCGTTCCGCGAATCGTAGTCAACCGCGCGGCGAATATTATCCTCCGCCTTCGCCGCATATTCCTCGACGAGATCCGAACCGCAGAGATCCGCATCCGCGTACCATAAATATACGAGCGCCAGAACCGCGTAAACGTTCGAATCCTCCGGATATTTGACCAGGCCCTCTTCCATCAAATTGACCGCTCGCTGGAGCGTTTCCGCTTTTTCGGCGTCGGTCGTCTGAGACGCAGTCAAATACGCCAGCGCCCGCCCCTGTTTCCAGAGATATTCCGGATTATCCGATTCGAGCCGCTCCGCCGAACCGTACGCTTCGATCGCCCGTTCGAGATTCCCGGCGCGAAACTGCGATTCGCCTTCGAGCGCGAAGGACGCGGCTTCCCGCGTCGGGACCGCCGTCGGGAGCCAGGGAGAAACGAGTTCGTCCGTCAGAACCGCCTTCAAAACGAACAGGCTCATTACGCACAGGAACATCAAAGTAATAACAACCATCGGATTCGAGCGATTCCGTCGTTTAAATTCCAGATTCTTCCCGTATAAATTCATTCGCCCCGATTTTTTTATTCCGAAAACCGCGCCGTCGGCTACGGACGCGCGAAACAGCCCTCTCCATCGTTCCCGTATAAACAGAACCAGCAGGAACCCGAATAATAGGTATTCGCGTCATAACAATCGGTATTGTACCGGCCGATAACGTAGCCCTTCGCGTCGTAGGCGACAGTTCCGCCGACAAAACAGACGCCGTTACTGACAAAATAACCCGCCCTGACGCAGCTTTCGTAATCATAAACGTCTGTCCGCGGCGAGGCCGCTTCGAGCTGGACCCGGAGAGCGCTCTGAAGCTCGCGCCGAACCGCCATGCACTGAGCCAGAAACACGCCCGGCGGGTTCGACCGCGCCGATAACGCCGCGTACACATCCCAGAGCTCCGCGACTTCGGGAACGCCCGCCGGACCCAACATAATCGAAATATTTTCAATCGTCTTCCGGAAAGACTCTTGTTCAAGCGCGAACGCGTCGGCGTTTCCCGCATCGTTCGACGCGAGAAAATCGCCCACATTCTGGCATTCGATCGCCAGCAGGTCGATCGAATGCTCGGTTTTATCCGGCGGGTAAAGCGGAGCCTGCGCCTGCGCGCCGGCGCCCGCCGCGACGGCGAAAACCGAGAGACAGATAAAGAAAAATGATAAAATTCGTTTCTTCATGATCAACCGAACCTTACTTCTTATAATTGTATCTTGTTAAAGGTCAGACGAAATCCAACCGGAAAAGGTTCTGACGAATCAGCGGATCGTCGTCCGCCAATTCGCATAATCCATCCGCGGCGAAAAATACGTCAGCCCGACCTGCCAGAGGTTCTTATCGACAATCCCCGCCAGGCTCTCGTTCTGAAGATACCATTGATCAAATTTATAATCGTTATAAAAATGAACCTCCCGAAGATACTGATTGGCGATCGATCCGGGGATCAGGAGCTCCGAATACGGGTGCGTCGGATAAGCGTCGGGAATCCTGAGAATCCTGCGCCGGACCGTATCGGTATCCATGAAAAGATTCTCAAACGCAGGATAAGATTGAAGCGTCGGAGCGATCTCGGCCGAAAATACCGGCGTCCGGATCAGGTTCGCCGCCGGAAAAATAAAGCTGAAAAACGGAAGCTGGAGCAGCAGCGCCGCGTCATACGCCAGCACGACCCATTCAAACCCGCGCATCGCCTGCATCTGATAAAAGAGGCGATAATTCGGGAAAGAAATATTCAGCGATATCATGTCCCGCCAGGCCTCCGGAAGCTCCGGTTCGTTCGTCCGGACCCGCCCGACGCGGGGATCCGTCGCGATCGCGCCCCGCGACAGCAAACCATAGGAAAGAATCGACGCCAGATTCTCGAGCCGGGTAAAATGAATCAGCGTATCGATCCGTCTTTCCTTTAAGAAAGCCCTGAGCCGCAGCGACTCCTCAACCGTCATTGGCTGAACCGGCGGGACGGCCTCCGCCCCGGAAACGGACGGTATTCCCGCCCCGGACGATCCGGGATCCGCCTGAGGACCCGGCTCGCCGCCGCCCGTCCCGACCGGGAAAATCGGCCGCGGGGGAATCGGCTGTCCCGAAATGGCTCGTCTTGGCGCGGTCTTTTCCATACGTTTATTCTATTCGGTTTGTCCGAATCTGACAACAGAAAGAAGAACCGCTATTCCCCCGCCGCGCACTTCGTCCCCAGATAAATTTTGAACGCGTATGGGTCGATCGACAGCAGGTCGCCGACGGACAAGGTCCGTTCCTCAACCAGCTCCCGGACCCGCTCAGCGCAGCCATCGAATCCATGCGTATCCGCCAGCCGCAGCGGGATCAGATGCTCGCTGAAATTCGCGACACAGACAACAACGCTCTCATCCGACTCTTTCGCATACGCGAACAAATAACGGCTCGTTCCATTTAAAACGGTCATACTCCGCTCGCGAAAAATCGCTTCCGACTTGCGGATTTCAATCAGTCGCCGGACCGCCCGATAAATCCGCCCGGTCGCCGTCTTCGAGCTGCGGCGATCGGCGAATACCTCCTTATCGAACGCGTGACGATGAACCCAGCGCGAATCTTCAGCATGCGCCGGATCGTCCCGATACCCATAATCGTTCGTCAGCCCTAATTCGTCGCCCAGGTACAGGAGCGGAATTCCGCCGATCGTCAGCGCCACGCCAAACAGGACCGTCATTCGCCCGATCGCCAGCGATAGCTCGCGCTCATCCTGCGCTCCGATCGCTTTTTCCACGCCGCAAAGAGACGCCATCATCCCGGAAATCCGGCAATCGCCTGTCTTCGGATTTTCCTGAAACGGGAGTCCGCTCGCGAACGACCCGGGGAAGCGTCCCGTATAAAACTGGTTCAAAAACGCGCGGTGACCCTGCGGGTCGATCCCGACAGACCAGGCGTCTTCATCGGAAAACGTCCAGCCGATATCGTCATGGCAGCGCGTATAGTTGACCCAGGCGGTATGCTCCGGGAGCGCGAACCGCGTCGCCATCGACAGCGCCAGCAGCTTCGTATCGCGCGTCGCCAGCGCTTCCCAGGACAGCGCCATCAGCAGCGGGTTATACGACAATTGGCAGCGTTCCGGCGAAATAAACTGAACGACCTGATCCGGATGGACAATGGCCTCCGATTTGAACAGGAGCGACGGCGCGGAAATCCGCGCGGTCAGGTTAAACGCCTCAATCAGCTTCATCGCCGTCGGACGCGTCTCGCAGGTCGTCCCCATCTCCTTCCAGATAAACGCGACGGCGTCCAGCCGTAAAACGTCGACGCCCAGGTTCGCGATCGACAGCATCTCTTCCATCATGCGGACGAAAACTTCGGGATTCTGATAATTCAAATCCCACTGGTACGAATGGAACGTCGTCCAGACCCAGCGCCCCATCTCCGGGAAATAGGTAAACGCGCCAGGATGCTCATCCGGAAAAATTTCGCGGAGCGTCGCTTCGAACTGATCCGGGATCGTCCGGTCTTCGAAAATCCAGTAATAATTCGCGTACCGTTGGTCGCCCGCCCTGGCTTTCAAAGCCCATTCATGTTCGTCGGAGGTATGATTAAAAACGAAATCCATGACGAGAATAATCCCGGCGTCCGCGAGCGCTTCCGCTAATTTCGCGACGTCGCGCGTCGACCCCAGCCGCGGGTCAACCTCGCGATACGAACTGATCGCGTATCCGCCGTCGTTTTCGCCGGCAGGGCAGCGGAAAATCGGCATCAGGTGCAGGTAGGTCAGCCCCAATTCTTTAAAATACGGGATCCGCTTGATAAGCTGTTTCAGCGTTCCGGCGTACAAATCGACGTAGCAGACCCCGCCGACCATCTCGTTCGAACGGAACCAGTCCGCCGATTTTTCGCGGGCGTGATCCCGTTTTTTTAACGTCTCCGGACGCTCCATCCAGCTGTCAATCAGCGACGAAACCAGCGTCCGGAAAATCGGATACGCCTCGGCGCAGTCATGATAAATTTCGAAATACTTAATCGCCAGCGGCGGAAGATACGTTTGGATCCGTTCGACGAACTCGCGCCAATACCGCTCGTTTTGCTTGACGAATCGCTTGCGCGCCTGCGGGAAGGCGGCGGCGATCGACTCGAAAACCGCCTCTGCCGTTTCACGCCCGTCGTACTGATCGAATTGATGGTACCGGTAGATCATTTATCCAACCTTTCTCAGCCAATAAAACTGACGCGGACCCAGCGTCAGCCGGAGCTTTCCGCCTTCCGCGGTGACGACTATCTTTGAATCTAATAAATCCTGATAAATCCCGTCCTCCGCTTTCAGCTCGGACGTCCGCGATCCCCCCGTCAGGTTATGAACCGCGATCACGGTATCGCCGCCGGTCGTCCGCCGATAAGCCAGAACCGGAAGCGGCGCCCCGCTCGTAAGCCATTCCAGCTTTCCCCATCCCAGCGCTTCCGAAGCCCGACGAGCCTCGATCATGCGCTTCAGGCGGTTCAGGTTCGAATCAGAGTCGTCGGACTGCGCCGCGACGTTGACGCTCCGGTAACCATAACGCCCGTCGCGGATCGCCGGAAGATACGTCGTATCCGCCGTCGAGAACCCGCCGTTCTTCGTCGCGTCCCATTGCATCGGCGTCCGCACGCCGTTCCGATCGAACTGGGTAATATCGTCCCCCATCCCGATTTCATCGCCGTAATACAGGACCGGCGACCCCGGAAGCGTGAAGATCAGCGAATACGCCGTCTCAACGCGCCGACGATCATTCTCCATCAAAGGATACAAACGCCGCCGTATCCCCAGATTCATCCGCATCGCCGGATCCGGCGCATAAAAATTCCACATCCACTGCCGGTCTTCCTCGCTGACCATCTCCAACGTCAGCTCGTCATGATTGCGCAGGAAGGTACACCACTGGCAATTCGCCGGGATCGCCGGCGTCGCGTTCAGAATCTCGACCAGCGACGACGCGTCCTCCTTCCCGATCGACATGAAGACGCGCGGCATCAGCGGGAAATGGAAACCGAGCTGAAATTCGTCGCCGTCGCCGAAATACGCGCGGACGTCCCGGGGCCATTGGTTCGCTTCACAAAGCAGGATCGTCCCCGGATACTCCTCGTCCATCAGCTTCCGGAGCTCCTTCAGGTATGCGTGCGTTTCCGGAAGGTTCTCTCCGTTCGTTCCTTCGCGTTCGTAAAGGTACGGGACCGCGTCGGCGCGAAAACCGTCGATCCCAAGATCCAGCCAGAACCGCAGCACGTCCTTCATCTCCTCGCGGACCGCGGGATTATCGAAGTTCAGGTCCGGCTGCGTCGGGTAGAAACGGTGCCAGTAGTATTTTCCGACCTTTTCGTCATACGCCCAGTTGGACGACTGCGAATCGACGAAAATAATCCGCGCCTCGGCGTATTTTTTCGGATTGTCGCTCCAGACAAAATAATCGAAATACTTCGATGACGGGTCGTTTCGCGCCGCCTGGAACCATGGATGATCGCTGGAACAGTGATTGATCACCAAATCGGAAATCAGTCGCATCCCGCGCGCATGGACTTCATGAACCAGGCGTTTGAAATCCTGAATCGTTCCAAACGGAGCGTAGACGCCCTTATAGTCCGAGATATCGTAACCGTCGTCGCGGAGCGGACTTGGATACGTCGGCTGGAGCCAGATACAATCGACGCCCAGCCCGCGGATATAATCGAGCCGGGAGATCAGCCCTTGAAAATCGCCGTATCCGTCCCCGTTCGAATCCATAAACGAGCGGGGATAGACCTGATAAAAAATCGCGTTTTGATACCAATTCGATTCAACGCTCATAAAGCAAACCTTTCAGGGAAATACCTGACAGAAAAAGAAACAACCTTCTCCACGAACCGGATCGTCCGCGCGCAATCAACCGAATCAACAGGGCTCCCGCGAAATTCCCGAATCGCGATCGACGCGGGAACCCTTCATATTTTTTGTCGCCCGCGCCGGAGCTTTCACCATCGGCGGAAGCGAACGATTAACTAACCCTTGACCGACCCCGCCATCATGCCGCGAACGAAGTAACGCTGAAGCGAGAGGAAAACGATCATCGGAATAACCATCGAGATAAACGCCCCCGACGTCAGCAGGTGCCAGTCGTTGCCCTTTGTCCCGACCATGTTCGCCAGCGTCTGCGTCACGACCTCATTCTTCCCGCCGCCCAATGTAACCAGGGCAACCAGATAGTCGTTCCAGACCCAAAGGAACTGAAAAATCGTAAACGAGGCGATCGACGGAATCGACAGCGGTAAAATCAACTGCGTAAAGACGGTAAAGTTCGACGCGCCGTCGATAAACGCCGATTCGAGGATATCGCGCGGGATCGTGCTGATATAGTTGAAAAGCAGGTAGATCGCCAGCGGAAGCCCGAACCCGGTATGCGACAGCCAGATTCCCAGGAACTTCCCAGTCAGGTTGACCGCGGTTAAGTCCTGAAGAACCGGAACAATCGCGATTTGGAGCGGGACGACGAGGAGCGCGACGACAACCGTGAACATCAGCTTCCGCCCGCGGAAATTCAGCCAGGCGAAGCCGTAAGCGGCGAACGCCGCGATCAGGATCGGAATAATCGTCGCCGGGATCGTAACCGTCAGCGAGTTCAGGAACGAATTGCTCAGGTCCGAACCGTTCCGCGTCAGGAGCGATCCGTCCGCGCCTTTATACTGGATCGCCTTCCCGGACAAAACATTCTGATAGTTTTCGAGCGTCAGGTTCAAATCGAACCCGACCCAGCGCTTTTCCATAACTTTAAGCGTCCGCGTCCGTTTCGCGCCATGATACGTTCCGCGATAGCTTCCAACCGTGACGCCGTTTTTAAGCGACTGGTAATCGCCGGTAAACTCGGTCCCGTCGTCCATCGTAAACGTCATGACGCCGCTGGTCTGCTGGTCCTCCGGGAGTTTCAGCTCCATGACCTCGACCCAGGAACGATGTGGGAAGAATTCCCACCAGCCGGAATTGAAGATCGTTTCAGACTGGCGGAACGACGTCACGAAGATTCCGAAAATCGGGACAAAGAAAATCAGCGCGATCAGGACCAGGACCAGATTCACAAAGAACTGCCCCATGCGCTTCTGCGATTCATAACTTTTCGTTTTCGCCGCCATCAGAACGCCTTCCTTTCATTAAATTGCTTCAGGTTCATGATCATGACCGGAATAACCAAAATCAACAGAACGACCGCGATCGCCGACGCCCGCCCCTTGTTGTAATACAGGAAGCGCTGATTAAAGAACTCATTCGCGATCACGTTCGTCCCATACTGCCCACCGGTCATCGATCGGACAATATCAAACGTCTTCAGGCTGAAAATCGCGACCGTCGTCGTCACGGCGATAATTGCGCCGCTGATCACCGGGATAATAATCCGGAAGAAGATCTGGAACTCGTTCGCGCCGTCGATCCGAGCCGCTTCGAGGAGATCGTTCGAGATCCCCTTAATCGCCGACGAAAGAATGACCATGCAGTAACCCGTCTGGAGCCAGATCATGATCACGATCAGCGCGAAATTATTCCAGAACGGGACCTGGAGCCAGGCTTGCGTCGTTCCGCCAAACAGCTCGATAATCGCGTTCAGCAGCCCGATCTGGGCGCCCTGCCCCTTATAATCGTAGATAAATTTGAAGATAACGCCCGCGCCGACGAACGAAATCGCCATCGGCATGAAAATAATCGTCTTGAAGAACTTCTCGTGATCCGTCCGGTCCGCCAGCGTCGCGATCAGCAGCCCCAGAAAAACCGAGAGGAACGTCCCGAAAATAAGCCAGAGAAGGTTATTTCGGAACACGATCAGCATCTGCAAATCGGTAAAAGCGAAAACGTAGTTCTCGAAAATCGGGATCACCGACAGCCCGTTCGCCTCGTACACCTTTCGGATCGCCATGACGACCGGGAGGACGAAAACGACGGCGACCGCTGCGACGATGACCGTGACCTTCAGCGCATGCGACTTGAAAAGGCCGCCTCGGGCCGCCGCTCCGCCGATCTTCCGGCGCTCGACCGCCCGACAGATCAGCCATAAAACGATCAGGATCGCAACGCTGATCAACGCCTGAACCAGAATCGGCGTCAGCCCCGCCCCGGCGGCGCTCGCTTCGTTGCCCCCGATCCAATGGATCCCGTCCGGATCTTTAACAGAATAAATCACTGTCCGGATCGTCGGAATCGCCAGCGCCCAAAGCAGGATCACGATCGCCGGCCCGACAAATAGATACGGCTGAATCAGTGACGTAATATGCGCCGGAAGCTGCTCAACGACCCAGTTCGTCCCGGCGAAGAAAAGCGCGACGATGCCGACGCCCCAGATAACCATGAAAATCGCGTTCGCGACTTTCATTTCGTTCGTTTCCAGGTATTCGTTAACCTTCAGCCCGCCGATAAAAATAACGACGATCAGCGCCAAAACGCCAATCATCTTAACGAGCGTTAACGGCGTTAACCTGGAAGATTGATCCTTGTATGAGACCATAGCCATCCGCAACCTCCAATCTGATTCCAACGGTTCCGACGGCGCTCCATGGCCAAACCCGTCGCCGGCGAAAAGAACGAGCTCTTTCCAAACCGCGCCGATCCAGTCGCTATGACCGCGCCCAACATAACCGATCATTTTGAGCCGAGATCCGAGCTAACCGCGGCACTGACGACAACCGGGACGATATTTTCCGTCCCCGCTAAACCATCCTTCTTTTCAGCTCGGCCCCAGACCCGCGCTCGCCCGGACCGAGGTCGAACAGGGACGCCGGTTCTGATCCGGCATCCCTTCTTTTCCGTATCCCGCCAGCTACCAGGCGGAATCCATGATCCCGATCACGGTATCCAGGTCCGAGCCCGTGACATAATCGGTCATCCCTTTCCAGAACGTCCCCGATCCAACCGAGGCCGGCATCAGGTCCGAACCGTCGAAGCTGAACGAAGTCGCCTCGTCAACCATGGCGGCGATTTTCGCGTCGGTCGCGTTCGCGTACCATTCCGGATCCGCGTCGCGTCCCGGGAAGAGCGCGCCGCCGTTGCTGAGCCAGACCTTCAGCGATTCGCCATGCGTAAAGTACTCGAACGCAGCCTTGACCTCGTCACGGTCATGACCCACGGCGACGCCGTAGATATCGCCGCCGCCCAGATACGGACGCCCGTATTCCTCGTCGATCGGCGGGAGATAGAAGACGTCGTAATCCTCGCCCGGCGTCAGCCCTTCCGGGAAGAATGCGGTGACAAAGTTCCCAAGCATATACATCATGCAGCCGTCCGTCTCAAAGAAGAGCGGCTTAACCGCTTCGCCGAAGTTCGTCGCCGCGATCGCCTCGCGCCCACCGTAGACGAATCCGTCCGTGAACCAGATTTCCCCGAGCAGTTCCATCGCGCGGCGGACCTCCGGGCTGTCGAACTTCAGCTCGCCCTTCGTCCACTTATCATAGTTTTCGAGCGACGTCGTGCGCAGCATGATATTTTCGATCCAGTCCGTTCCCGGCCAGCCCGTCGCCGACCCGGATTCAACCCCGGCGCACCACGGCGTTTCGCCATCCTCGACCATCTGCTTCGACAGCTCGATCATCTCGTCCCAGGTTTCCGGGATCTCATACCCGGCGTCAGCCCAAACCGCCGGCCGATAATAAACCTGCGACTTGGCGTTGAAACGCGCCCAGATCCCGGCCATCATTTCTTCGCCGTCCGGACCGGGCGTCATCGCCAGATCGAGCCACGCCTGCGAATAGTTTTCTTTCAGCCAATCTTCCGAAACGATTTCGCGAACGTCGACAAGATGCCCGCCTTTCGCAAGATTCGCCATCAGGCCCGGCTGCGGGAAATCCATGATATCCGGGGCGTTCCCAGACTCAACGCGCATCAGAACCGTCGATTCGAAATCCTTGTTGCCGATATAAACAATATCGATCCCGGTTTTCTTTTCGAATTCCGCGATCGATTCCTCGAAAAGAACCTGATCGCTGTCCATGAACGGACCGTCAAAAATAACTTCGGTCCCCTTGAATTCGCCATCGTAGGCGCGTTCGAGGTACGTCTTATCCTGTGCGGATACCGCCATGATCGCGCTGAAAACCAGCGCTAAGGCCAACAATACAGATAAAGATTTTTTCATATTGACTCCTTACTTTTTTCAAACAATCGCAGCCGACTGTTTTTTTCTGGTTGTCCATCGACGCATTGTTCAAGCCGTCGTCCGCACGATCAGCTCCATCGGCAGATTCACGATCTGCGGAATGGTTTCCGGCGCGCTGAGCTTTTTCTTGAGAAGCTCGACCGCCAGGCTGCCGCTGTGGCCCAGATGCTGTCGGATGGTTGTCAGTCCAAAATACTCGGACAGTTCAATATCATCAAACCCAACGATCGCCAGATCGTCAGGAATCCGCACGCCGCATTCCCGCGCCGCGCGGCAGATCCCAATCGCCTGATCGTCGGAAAGCGCGAAAATCGCCTCCGGGAAATCGCCGCTTTTAAAAACCTCCAGGAAGCGGTAGTACGCGCTGTAAACCTTACAGGGGACATCGTAATCGTAACGCGGATCGACCCGGTACCCATATTCGTTCAACGCTTCTAAATAACCGCGCCGCCGTTTTTCGTTCGGATAAACGCTGTAATCGAACTGAGTCCATTCGCCCACAACGCCGAACTTCCGCCGCCCGCTCTCCCGAAGCAGGTTCCCAGCCAGCTTCCCGCCGGCAACATCATCGATTACGATACAGTTCACCGCTGTCGAAGCAAATTCAATAAACGTCGCCTGGACCTCATGCGACAGGATTTTTTCGATTTGAGCCGGTTCAAGCGGGATCGAAAGGAGAATCAGCCCATCCAGACCGCGAATCGGAAGCGAATTAAGAAAACGGTCAAACTGAACCTTTGACCCAACCGAAAAAACCTGCAGCTCATAATTCAGATCCCCCTGCAGCGCTGTCGTAATCCCACGCAGCCGGTGAACAAACGAGCTGTCAGTAAATCGCGGGGCGCAGACGCAAATCCGCATCACGCCCGAACTGTTGCGCAGCCGCGCCTCGACCAGCGGCTTATACCCCAACGCCTTGATCGTCTGCTCCACGAGCTCCCGCGTGTCGGGGTTCACCATCTCCGGCTTATTCAGGACGCGCGAGATCGTCGTCGTGCTGACGCCGGCAATTCGTGATACGTCGTAAATAGTTGGCGCCTTCCCCATCTTGCCTGTCCCCGCTGCGCTCCGCTGATTCATCAAAAGATCTGATCATCTGACAAATTATCAATAGCCATTCTAAATATATGACACAAGTTTCAATGAAACTGTTTTCATAACTAAATTTACTGCTTTGGAACCATTCCGTCAATAGATTCAGCACCGGATTAAACGAAATCAGGAGCTTCATCATAGATATCCCTGCCATTTGTAATATAAAGAAATTCCGCCGAATAAATCACAAACGCGAATCCGCTTTTGTAAAAACCGCGCGCAGTTCTTAATATTTCAGCAACTTCGCGGTAAATTTACAAACAGTTCTGACGTCAAATCTTTTCCTGTTCCCCGCCTGAATATTCATATTTTTCGCTATAATTCAGCCGGCCCGTGCCGTTCGCGAAGTCCGCTCGGACCGGGCGTTTACCGAAATAAGAATGATCCGTCGGCCGATGGATCTGACCCTGAAGGAACCGCATTTTTGAAACCAATCGATATCGAAAAAAACTTAGACCGATTCCTCCTCACGATCGAAAAACCGGGACGTTACGTTGGCGGCGAATATAACTCCGTCCGAAAAAACCCGGGCGAAGTCCAAACGCGCGTCGCCCTCGCCTTCCCCGACATCTACGATCTCGGCGTCCCGAATTTGGGGCTGGCGATCTTCTACGACCAGCTCAACCGCGATCCGGAAATCTGGGCGGAACGCGTCTACGCCCCATGGATCGATATGGAAGCCGAAATGCGCGCGCGCGGGATCCCGCTCTACACGCTCGAAAGTAAAACGCCGATTGCCGAGCTCGACGTCATCGGCTTCACGCTTCCCTATGAATCGCTCTGCACGAACCTGCTGAACATGCTCGATTTGGCCGGACTCCCGATCCAAAGCGCAGATCGCGGCGACGGCGACCCTTTGATTATCGCCGGGGGTCACGCGACCTTCAATCCGGAACCGATGGCGCCGTTTATCGACGCTTTCGTGATCGGCGAGGGCGAAGAAGCTTTCCCGGACGTTATCCGCGTTTATCAGATCTGGAAATCGAGCGGCGCTCCCCGCGGCGCGCTGCTTGAACGGCTATCCGAAATCCCGGGTGTCTATGTCCCGGCTTTTTTTGAGCCCGAATACAACGCCGACGGAACCCTCGCCGCGATGATCCCCGCCAACGACCGCCTTCCGAAACGGATCCGGAAGCGGATCGTTCCGATCCTCCCGCTCCCACCGGAGCATTTCGTCGTCCCATCGATCGACGTGATCCAGAACCGCGTCGCCGTCGAGATCATGCGTGGCTGCTCGCGCGGCTGCCGCTTCTGCCATGCGGGGTTCGTAACCCGTCCCGTCCGCGAACGCAGCGTCGACGAAGTCCTGAACGCGATCGACCGGGCGCTGGACGAAACCGGATACGAAGAAGTCGCCCTCCTGTCTCTCTCTTCGTCCGACTACACGCAAATTCAGGAGCTCGTCAACCGACTCCGCGATACCTACGTCGAACGCAAACTGAATATCGCGCTTCCTTCGCTTCGAATCGAATCGCTTTCGGTAGAAATCTTCGAACGGCTCCGCGGCGGACGCGCCGGCGGGTTTACCCTCGCGCCGGAAGCCGCTTCCGATAACGTCCGCTCGATTATCAATAAGCCTATCAGCCAGGAGCAACTCCTCGATACCGTCGACGTTATCTTCACGCGCGGCTACCAGACGATCAAGCTGTACTTCATGATCGGGCTCCCCGGCGAAACGATCGAGGACGTCGAAGCCATCGCAGAAACATGCCTGAAAGTGATCAAGATTGGACGGCGTGTCCACGGGAAACGGTCGCAGCTGAACGTCGGCGTCTCCACTTTCGTTCCCAAGCCGCATACGCCGTTCGAATGGGCGCCCGTTGATAACCCGGAAAATATCCGTGCGAAACAGGCCGTGCTGCGGGAAAAACTGCGTACGCCCGGCATAAAAGTCAGCTGGTCCGATCCAAACGCAACCTTCTTCGAAGCCTGGATGTCGCGCGGAGACCGGCGGCTGGCGGAGGTCATCTACGAAGCCTGGCGGAACGGCGCGAAATTTGACGCCTGGCAGGATCATTTCAAGCTTGACGTCTGGCTCGCCGCCTTTGAAGCCAACGGGCTTGACCCACTCTTCTATTCGTCTCGCCTCCGCGAAGCCGACGAAGTCTTCCCCTGGGACCATATCGACGCAGGAATCACGAAACGAACGCTCCGCCGCGAATACGAACGCAGCCAACGGTTCGAGCTCCAGCCCGACTGCCGGACCGGGTGCTACGGCTGCGGCGTGAATCAGGCGTTCAGCTCGATGCAGCCGGATGCCGCCAACCCGCGGAAATGGTTCTGTCCCGTAATCGGCAGGCCCGCCGCCGAACCTGTCGGAGAAGCGCTATGATCCGATATCGGATTACCTTTTCGAAATTCGGCCCCCTCCGATACATCTCGCACCTGGAGCTTCAGCGTGTCTGGAGCCGCGTACTCCTGCGCGCGAAAATCCCGTTGACCTATACGCAGGGCTTCCACCCTACAATTAAAATGGGGGTTGCCTGGCCGCTTCCGTTGGGCTGGACCGGCGAGGCTGAACTGATCGACTTCTGGTTCGAGTACCCAACCGAACGCGGCGAAAACCCTTTGCCCGAAGAACTTCAGGACCGGATCGATCGCGCCGCCCCGGACGGACTCCGCGCCACAGGGCTACGAACGCTCGAACCGTATGGACATGCGCTGACGACCGTTATCGACACGGCGGATTACCTCGTTGAGATCGACGGCGACGCCCCATCAGACCTCAGCGCGCGAATCGAAGAACTCCTCGCACGTCCGACGATTGAACGGATGCGGCGAAAACGCGCTTATGACCTGCGCCCGCTGATCGAAACGATCGAGCCGACCGGTCCGGCTTCGTTCCGAACACGAATGGCCGCGCGCGATTCCGCGATGGGACGGCCTGACGAGCTGCTCGACGAGCTGCGCGTCCGTCCGGGGAACGCCGCGTATACGCGGCTGAAATTCAACCTTCTTCCCGGCGAGTAGACCCCGGTTCCGCCTCACGTGACCGTGAGACAAGGGGCCAGTTGTCAAAGTAAATCGGGCCTGGTGACAAAAAGTTGAACTGTGGAGTCCAATAAATCATGAAGCATACAAGAAAGCAAATATACGCAAGTCCCTTTGCCAACTGCCCGATTCTTTTCAAAAGCTCAGTTATCCATCAATGCGCCAGGGTCGAGTTTATACCCGACCATGCGCTCGGTCAGGATGATTTTCGGTTTTGAAGGATCTTTTTCGAGCGCTTTACGGAGCCATTGAATATGGACCTCGAGCGTGCGCATGTCTTCAGTAAAGTCGGTTTCCCAGACGCTTCGGAAAATATCACAGCGCTGGATAACCTGGCCCTGCTGTTCAAGAAAGAGCTCAAGAATTTTCGAAAGAATCGGCGTCAATCCGGTAACTCTTCCGTTCATGGAGACGGCGCGGCTTTTTGGATTGTAGATCAACCGGCCGATTCGCCTTGCGTTCGGATCAGTCAGCGAAAGGACCAAGTTGATCTGATTCAAGAGAGATTGAATTTTAAACGGAAGGGTCATGACGACATCGGCCTTTTTGGAGATTTTCTTATCTTTCAAGGTATCGTCGATGATCAGGATGACGCGGAGCGTGGGGGCGGTTTGCTTGATGCGGTAGATGATCCGGTTGCTGACCGTTCGCAGTGACGCAGCGTCTATCAGGATCAGAATCGGATCCACTTCTTCTATCTTCTGAATTGCCGCCGATCCGGTCGCCGCGATTTCTACGTCGAAACCCTTTTGGATCAGGCTCAGAAAAAAGGAAGGATGGTTTGTCTGTTTCCCTTCGATCAGGACAATTTTCCCGGGATGTTTTGTTTTTCGATCCGTCATTAGCGTTTTGCACCCTGTAATCGTCAGGACCTGTCTCGCGCGTCCGTTTTTTCTTCTGAGCTGGGATTGAGGACCGGTTCCATAGCAAATTTAAGCACGAAGTCAGTATGTTCGCCGAGATCGACCGTGCCGATGATACCTTCACGGCGAACGTCCCGCTAAAAAAATCAATTAATTTTTAAATTATACATCCTATCGATAAATCTACAAAGTCCAAGCGAGATTTAACGAAAAAGGATGCGCCTCTAAAACAATTGTACTTGAAGCTTGGCCAGCTGTATATAGGGATTTTGGGTTAAATCGATTTGAGGCGGAAAATGGGGCGATCCAATAATCGGATCGATCGTGGCAGATTATGTCCATATTGTTCGAAAAATTAATTATCAAACCCCCGAAGACCATTGAGCCTTCGGGGGTTTGATAATTAATAAGCGCAATTTATGGAGCGGATCAGGCTTCGGCCCGTTTTCCGCCCTTTCCCCAACTCTTCCAATCCTCTTTTTCCCAGACGACGAGAAGCGGCGCAGCGATAAAGATCGATGAATACGTACCCATCAGCAGGCCGACGAGCAGGATAATCGAGAAATCACGGAGCGAAGCGCCGCCAAGGAGCGCCAGCGCCAGGAGCATGAACTCGGACGTCATCAGCTGCGTATTGATCGAGCGTTCGAGCGTCTGAACGATCGAATGATTCACGAGCGTTTCGTAGTCGATCCCGCGTAGCAGCCGCGTATTTTCGCGGATGCGGTCGAATACGACGATTTTATCCTGCACCGAGAAACCGATCACGGTCAGCAGCGCCGTCAGCGTCAGCGACGTAAACTGCCAGCCCCAGAATTGCCCGAGCGCGGCGAGCGAAAGCACGATCAGAATGTCATGAACCATCGCCATCACAGCGCAGATCCCATAACGGAAGCTGTTCGGAATCGTTCGGAACGCGAACCAGATGTAGAGAATGACGGCGATCGCGGCGGCGAGGACAGCTAATCCTGCGCGCCCGGTGACTTCCTGCCCAATCGACGGCCCAACCGTGCTGACCGAGAATTGCAGCGCGTCCGGGTCCTGATTGTATTTTTCAGCGATGAAGTCCGTATAAGCTTCGATCTGATCGGTATCGAGCGCCGGCGCGCGGACGATTGCGTTCGTGTCGCCGGAGTTAACGACGGTTCCGTCGATCCCATATTCAATCGTCGCCGCTTCGAGTTCTTCCCGTTCCGGACGGGTTCCCTCGGCGAAGCTGAGCTCCATTAAGGTTCCGCCGGTAAAATCGATCCCCATCGGCAGGCCTTTGACCGCAAGAACGATTAATCCGGGCAGGATCAACAGCAATGAGAAGGCGAAAAACCAATAGCGTTTAGAGAGAATGTCGATTTTCATGTTTTACCTCCTCTTAGAGTCCAAATACTTTTGTCTTGACGTCCGCTTCGTCTTTCACCGAACGCGTGAAATAATACAGGAGCGTTCTCGTGACCAGATAACTCGAAAGAAGTGAGATGACTACGCCGATCATCAGCGAAACGGCGAAGCCCTTAACAACGGTCGCCCCGAACGAAGAACCGAAATAGAAAAGAATTGCAGCGGTGATCAACGTCGCGATATTCGAATCACGGATCGAACTCCAGGCCTTTGTCCAACACATTGAGGCGGCATGCTGAACCGATCGTCCGTCGCGGAGTTCCTCTTTCAACCGTTCGAACATGAGAATATTCGAGTCGAACGCTGAACCGGTCGTCAGCAGGAAGCCGGCGATACCCGCGAGTGAGAGGGTAACCGGGATCAGTTTATAAACCGCGAGCGTTACCAGACCATAAAAAACGATCGTCAGGATTGCGACAAGGCCGGGCAGACGATAGTAAATCAGCATGAATAAACAGGCGATCGCTAAACCGATCAATCCAGCGATCAGGCTTTTTCGCAGCGAATCTTCGCCGAGCGACGCGCCGATCATCTTGTATTCGACGATTTTCAGCGGGACCGGAAGCGCGCCGTATTTGAGCTGAACGGCTAAGGCGTTAGCGGAGTCAATCGTAAAATTGCCGGTGATCATGCCGGCGCCGTCGGTAATCGCCGAATTGATTCGCGGACTGGAGATGACTTTCCCGTCAAGGACGATTGTCAGGAAACGATTGATATTATTCGTCGTAAAGTCGCCGAAAATTTTCGCGCCCTCGTCTTTGAGCTCGAAAGTTACGACCGGAGTCGTCGCGTTCATCATCTCGACACCGACGGTTTTGATATCCGAACCTGTCAGGACCGTATGATAAATTGTTTCATTTTCGTCCGCTTCTTCGACTTCGGTTTCCGTGGTTTCGTTCATCATTTTGTCCGCAGAACCCGTTTCTTCTTCGGAAGTTTCGTCCGTCTCAGCGTTCATATCCGCGGCTTTATCGGCCGCAGCTGTGATATCGGTCTTAATCGGGTCGCCCTCGTTGAACGCCTTATCACCGGTATCAACGAATTCGAGAAGCCCGGTTCCCTTGAGCGTCCCGAGAACTTCGTCGGTATCGGTAACGCCCGGGAATTCAGCGATAATTCGCGAATCGCCGGCGATCTGGAAAACGACTTCACTGACGCCGAGGCCGTTGCTTCGGTTTTCGAGAATCGTGCGTGCGGTTTCCATCTGTTCAGCGCTGACGGCGACGCCGGGTTCGACGTCGGCTTCAAGTAAGACTTGCATCCCGCCTTGAAGATCTAACCCGAGATAAAGGTTTCCGGTCCGTTCCAGCCTCCCGATTTTCAATCCTTTTTCGCGGGGAATATCAATAAATACAGCCAAAGCCGCGATGACGAGGATGATGACGAGGTTTACAATGGGTTTCTTCATATTGTTCCTTGCTTTCTCCTTGGTTTTGCTTGCCCCTTGCTCCGAATGAACGAAATGGGCAACACAAGCACATATTATACATCAATTCATATGATTTACGCTGAAATTCTTCCGGAATCCACTTGAAGGCGGAGGATTCGGATAAGGACGGCGGTCCAGCCGGACGGAGGAAACTAATTATCGAGGTCGTCGACGTATTCGAGCGCGAACGGAATCTGGTAGTAGACTTTGCGCGTTTGCGGAACGACGCCGGGTTCGGATGAACAGATTTGGAAAACGACGACGGTCATGTCCTGCCGCGGACGATTTTCGTCAAGATGAATCGCCTGATAAAGGATCAGGTTAGCGATCTCCTGCGCGGACGGATTGTAATTATCTTCCAGGATGGATAGCAGGTGCAACGAGACATCCCATTCATAACCGCCGCTACTGCCGGCCTGAAAGACGCCGTCAGAGGCCGCAATCAGGATTGTTCCGGGCGCGATTCTGATTTCATTAATAGTCGGACTTTGATGCGCGGCGGCGCCGAGCGGAAGCGAATCGTTGCTCCATTCATGAATGTCTTCGTTCCGATAGATGTAAATCGGGTGGGGATTATTGCGGCTGACGACGATCGTCTCGGTGCTCAGGTCAAGCGACATCAGGACGACCTCAGCCTGCCCCTTTCCCATGAAGAGCGTATAAAGATGATCCGAAGCGGCGCGCAGCGCGACGCTGTCGCGAACGCCGTCGAAGATGGAATCGCTGATTTTCTTGGAGCATTGATTGGAAACGCGTTTGTCCGGTACGCCATTGAGCTGTCCATCGCTCAGGATCGCGGAATAACCGCTTCCACGCGGACGTTCGATAAGCTCGAACGTTTCGCTGTTCTCTACTCGGCCATATTGGGCGATTTTAGCGATGCCGACTTTTAGCTCCATACTTGCTAATTGTACACGAAAATTTGTGATTCGGTTTTAAATTTGTCTGTTCTTTAGCCTGTTTTGAAAAATGTGTGAGTTGTCAAAGTAAATGCAATCAGGGCCGAATCTGCCGCCGGTCGGCTGGCCTGTCTACAAGTGATCTGATGTAGACAGGCCAGCCGACCAACCGCATACAGATGGATGAAGCATTATGACGCTACGCAAGAATCTCTGCGAGATTTCTGACATAGACCTGAAAGTCATCCGAATCAGTATACATGAGGAAAAGCTCAAGCTGATTCATAACATGCGAAAACGAAATCCTCATACCAGATTCGTCGTATTCTGGGTGAAACTGCGCCAGACGAGGATATATCCGAACCATTACTGGCCTGTATCGCATCCTCCGCAAAGCAGAGAAATGGCCAACAAGGTGAAGAATCCAAAGTATGTCCCTAAAACGTACGAGCAGATACTATATCCGGGGCAACGCGTTCAAATTGACATTAAGCACAACTCTGCTGCTTGCCTTGTTTCCAATTTGATCGGAAGTAAAGAGTACCGATATCGATGGATATTCTCGTTTCCGCTACGTTGAGGGCTTTGACGAGTACCTTTTCCTCTGCTATCTTCCAGGAGAATACGCTTAAAACCCTCAAATTCAAGGTTGAATGCGTTCAAACCGATAACGGTTCCGAATTCACAAACCGATTTACCTCTAATCGCGATCGTCCCACACTGTTTGAGCAGCTGCTTAAACAGCGTGGCATCCAACACAAGCTCATTCGCCCTTATAACCCAAGGCACAACGGTAAGGCTGAACGCTCTCATCGCAAAGATAATGAGTGCTTTTATGCAACTCAACGTTTCAAATGGTTAACGGATTTTAAGAAACAATTGAAGGTTCACAATCGCTGATATAACAATTTCCCCACGAGCCCACTCAACTGGCTCTCCCCTCTTAGTATCTTAAGATTCTTCTTTCAAACTTGCAACATACAATTGATAAACAACCATTATTCTAAACAAGTAAGCCTGTCAATTATGAGGAAACTCACATATTTTTCCACCTGCTTGCTCCTGAGGTTCTGGCGTGAACTACCACTGTATTCAGATTTTGGTCCTGACAGAATTTTCGCAAGAGCCGGCGTCATGAAGACAAGGGGCCTGATCGCTACGTCCACGACAGAGCTGATGCGCAAAATGAAAAGAATCGGATTGATCGAGAGCACAGCGGGGAGACGCAAATACCGATTCACTGAACCGGCAAGCTGATATCGAACCGCGCGCAAAAATCACGCATTTCGCGCTGACCTTTGCAATTTCCCCGAAATCGCATATAATTCATCACGTTGTTCGGGGCGTGGCTCAGCCCGGATAGAGTGCACGGTTCGGGTCCGTGAGGTCGGCGGTTCAAATCCGCCCGCCCCGACAAAATAAAAATCCCGATATAGATTCCGCAATTGCGGAATTTATTATTTTCCGCAGCTCCCGCTCAACCGTCCTCATTACATCAGGATCAATGTCATTGAATCGACATGCTTTTCATCCGTTGTCGGCCGTTGATTGTTTGGCAATCCAGCGCTTATGTTAAAATCAACTTATCGGAGGTCGGTAAATGAAAAATCGGCGTTGGCAGCCTGCCATCGAAAAGCGCCCCGAGCGGATTCAGGATCTGGCAAACGCCGTAATCCCATTTTCAAAATCGAACGCCATTCCTGAATCTCTTTGACGGAACCGTTTGCGGCAACATCAGCAAAAGAAAGCGTAAGTATTTCAAGGAGGATTCCCATATGCTAATCTATAACGCAACCCTCGTGACCTGGGAGACAGAAAACCGGGTGATTCCCAACTACGCAGTCCGGATCGACGGAAAAACGATCCGCGAAATCGGATCATCCGCCGAGCTGCTCGCGAAGTATCCGTCCGAAGAAAAAATCGACGCCGAAGAAAAAATCGTCATGCCGGGTCAAATCTGCGCCCATACGCATTTTTACGGCGCATTCTCCCGCGGCATGGCGATCCCCGGACGACCCGCTAAGGATTTTCCGGAAATTCTCAATAACCTGTGGTATAAGCTTGACCGCGCGCTCGACCCGGAAAGCGTCCGGCTTTCCGCCGAGTTGCTGACAGTAAACGCCGTCCGGAACGGCTGTACCGCCCTCTTCGATCACCATGCCTCGCCCGACGCAATCGACGGTTCGCTTGACGTTATTGAAGACGTTATCGATAAAAGCGGGATCCGCGCCGCTTTATGCTACGAAGTGACCGATCGGAACGGGAAAGACGGCGCGAAAGCCGGAATCCGCGAAAACGTCCGCTTCCTGACCAGGCTCAAGAACGGCGGGGACCTCGACGGACGTCTCGGCGGCTTATTCGGAATCCATGCCTGCCTGAGCGTCGACGACGATACGCTGGCGGACTGCGCCGCGTCGAACCCCGGAGATTTCGGCTTCCATATCCACGTCGGCGAATCGCAGGAAGACGAATGGGACAGCCTGTATCGAACCGGAAAGCGCTGTATCCAGCGCCTGTACGATAACGGGATCCTTAACGAAAAAACGATCATCGCCCACGCCGTCCATGTCGACGTCGCTGAAATGGAGATGATCCGCGAAAAGAAATGCTGGGTGTCGCATCAGCCTCGATCCAACATGAACAACGCGGTCGGCGCGGCGCAGGTTGAATCGATGATGCGGATGGGGATTCCGGTCTGCCTCGGGAACGACGGGTTTACGTTCGACATGTGGAGTGAATGGAAAACGGCGTACTATCTTCAGAAAGTCGTCCATCGCGATCCGCGCCGCATGGGCGGATACGACGTCCAGCAGATGGGGATTTATAATAACGCGGCGCTCGCGGGTCAGGCGTTCGGTTTCGGCGAATCGTTCGGAAAGCTCGTCCCCGGCGCGCCAGCCGACCTGATCTTCGTCGATTTCCATCCGTTCACCGCGTTCAGCGCCGGAAATATCCCCTGGCATATTATTTTCGGCATGAGTGAAAGCATGATTACCGATACGATCGTCGCGGGAAAATTCCTGATGAAGAATCGTGAACTGACGACGCTCGACGAGAAAGAAATCGTCGCGCGCGCACTGCGAAAATATCCGCAGGTCTGGGAGAAATTCAACCGCCTCCATGAGGCGGCCGCTTAGAAATACGCTTACTTCGACTGGACTTGGCGATTTATTACCCCTCCGATATCTCGTCAAGTCCTTTTTTTATCAGGCCCTTTCGCATGCAGCTGCCCGATCCAACGTCCCCATCGCTCCCGATCATCGCCGTTCTTCTCGCGGCCGGAAAAGGCGCCCGCTTTACCGCGCCGGCGCATAAACTGACCATTCCGATCGACGGCGTCCCGATCGTTCGCAGAACCGCGCTGAACTGCCTGACCGCCGATTTCGCCGCCGTCGTCGCCGTTACCGGCGCGAATTCTGAAACGATCCTGCCGCTCCTTCAGGACCTCCAGCTCCACGTCGTTTTTAATCCAGACTGGGAATCCGGCCAGTTCAGCTCTCTCCTCGCCGGGCTGAAAGCGGCGCGAACGGTCGGCGCGGGCGATCGCTTCGCCGCCTGCTTCGTCCTGGCCGACCAGCCGTTCGTCCGCGCAGCTACATATAACGACCTGATCCGCGCCGCGCGTGAGAACCCGACGAAAATTATCGTCCCGCGCTTTAAAGAAAAACGCGGGAATCCGACCGTTTTCCCGGAACGGTTCTTTCCCGAAATGCTGTCCGCGCCGATCGACGACAGCGGCGGGCGCAGGTGGCTCACCGAAGAGAATATCCGCTTCCTGGACGTAGACGACCCCGGCGTCCTGAAAGATATCGACCGGGTATCGGATTTACCCGGGAACGCGCCTGAATCGCGGCGCGGCGATATAATTAGCGCATGAAATCATTCCTTAAATTAGAACCTTTCGCGAACGGTTATCAGGCGGTTAATTTATCGCCGAACGCCGCGCTGTCTAACGCCGAGGCTCAGCTTCGCACCCCCGACGGCGCGTATACGACGTTTCGAACGTACGATAAATACTTTGTCCTCAACCTCAGGCAGCATTTCGATCGAATCGAGGAAACGGCAGCGCTGACCGGGAAGTCCGTCCGGCTGAACCGGGCCGCGCTCCAGTCCGAAATCTGCGCGGCGTTGGAAGAAACGCCGTCGCCCGAGGCGCGGATCCGCCTGTCGCTCGACCTGTCCGTAAACCTTGGGGAGATCTATCTCTCGGTCGAACCATTCGCGCCGCGCCCGGCGAACCTGTATCAGTCCGGCGTCGAAACCGCGACCGTCCGCATGAGCCGAACCAATCCGCGCGCAAAACTGAGCCGCTTTTTAGGGCAGGCGGACGCCGTCCGACGAAGCGAAAAGAAAAACGTCGAGGAATACCTGATGATCAGCGACGACCGGGAGATTCTCGAAGGGCTGAGCTCGAATTTTTACGCGATCCTGCGAGGTGAATTATTTACCGCAGACGAGGGCGTTTTAGCCGGGACGACCCGAAAATTCATCCTCGACCTTGCCGCCGCGGGAAACGTCCCTGTCCGGCTCCGGCCTATCTCCGTTTTTGAGCTGAACCGCGTCGACGAAGCCTTCCTTTCGAGTACAAGCCGGTCGATCCTTCCGGTTCGAAAAATCGATCGCTGGACGATCGGAAACGGCGCCGTTGGTCCCATCACTGCGAAACTCATGAAAGCGTTCGACGCCGAAATCCGGAAAAATCTCTCCGACCTGCGAATCGCGGAATAAAAAAACAGGGCGGCGCGATAAATACCCGACCGCCCCGACCCTGATCAATTCGATCGCGGCTCTTCCCCATCGAGCTCAATATCGTCCGGATCGATAAAATCCTCGTCCGAATCTTCCGCGGGAACCTCCTCGTCGTCGATCAGGATCGCCTCCGCTTTTGCGGCGTCCTCTCTCCGGACCGCGATCCCGATCTCTCCTAAAATCCCGAACGATAACGCGTTCATCGAGCCATAACTTTCGCGGACGCGGATCGCCTGAATCCCGGCCTCTTCCAGCCTGGCGATCACGACGACCGCCTCCGCCTCGTTCGCCGCCCAGTATATCACCTCATTTTTTTCTGCCATGTTTCCAGTTCCTTATTTGACCAGATTTATTTATACCCGGTCCATTCCTCTTTCGTAAGACAACTTACATAATCCGTCCGCTTTTCGTTCAGAAGCGGAACGGCTGCATCCTCCAGCGTATACTGATACCTGAAGCCGACCTTCTCCTGAACCCGCTTTGATTTCGCGTTCCCCTCGAAATAACCGCACCAGACTTTATTCATCCCGAGATCTTCAAACGCATGTCGGAGAATTTCGCGCGCGGCCTCCGGTACTAATCCCCGTCCCCAAAACGGCTTCCCGATCCAGTACCCCAGTTCGCACTCGTCTTCGCTTTTCACTGCGTTCGTCCTTCCGTTCAACTTCAGCTCGATCGCTCCGATCGCCCTGTTTTCCGGCTTCAGGCAGATCGCGTACGCCTCAGCAGCGCAAAAAACGGTCCGGATAACGTTCCGGCTCTCTTCGATACTCTGATGGGGCGGCCATCCAGCCGCCGGTCCCACAGCGGGATCGCTGGCGTATTGATATAAATCTTCCGCGTCGCTTTCTTCCCAGCGGCGCAGAATTAATCTTTTCGTTTCCAATATCACGGGCCCTATCCACTTCTTCTGAAAGAAACAATCATTATTATTCTTTCCGTAAATAAAGACATCACGATCTTGACAGCCGGTCCTTTTCAGTCATTTTCCCGCCCTGATTTTCCTTTCAATCGTCAGAACCTTTTTCTGAATTTTATCCAGCTTCTGCGCCTTTGACCATTCGCCGGCAACGGAATCCGAGCGGATATCCGCGATCAGCTCTGCATACAGCGCCAGCGCCGCCGGATAATCCCGCTTTTCCTTCGCCAACAGCACGGCAGCATTCTCCAGCCCTTCGACGTTCCCCGCCCGCCCGATCCGCAGGTAAATTTCCAGCGCATCGTCGATTCGCCCCGCACGCTTTAATCCGGCGGCGATCCGTTTCAGCTCCGCGTCGCTGTACCGTCCTGGAGAAAGAATAAAATCCTTTCCCACGCTCGCCAGATCCGCCAGCGCCATTGCGCTCCGATACGCGAACGAATCCAACCGATACCGCGATTCCAGCTCGTCGTCGCCCGCCTCGGACGCGCACATCTCGCTCATCAGCAGCATGAACGCCGATAAGCTCGCGACATCCATGCGGTTATGATAAGACACCCCGCCCATCAGCGTCAAATCGCCGTCACGGAGAAAATCCCGGTACAGGTCCGGCGCCATATCGCCGGGGATCTCCTCTTCGCCGCGAACGAAACCTAAAATTTCTTCTTCAACGTTCCGCAGCCGACAGCCATGAAGCCGTTTTTTCCAGAAGCGCCGGACCGGATATAGCAGGTCGAAATGAGCCAGGCCGTCGAAAGCGTGAGGAAGGAAATGAACCTTCTCCCGCGCATGGATCATCGGAACGTCAAACGATTTCCCGTTATACGTTACGAACGCGTCGAAACGCTCGACCGTCGCGCGGACCGCTTCGAGAAACGCTCTTTCGCCGCTCAGGTCCGGAAGAATAAACTGATCGACGACCAGACCGTCCGGGACGAAATAACTCAACCCAATCATGAAAACGAACCCGGCCGAATCGAACGATAACCCGCTCGTCTCGGTATCCATCGCGACAAATCCATATTTCCCAATATCGCGATCGTTCGTCAGGACTGCGTCCAGGCGCGGACTACGGCGAAATGGGGCCGAAAGCGGCGCCGTTCCGATCCGACCCGAAAGCGGAAAATGAGAACGGACGTTGAAAACCTCGCCATATCGGTTTTCGGAAACGATCGCGTCCGGGAACTTCGTTTTCAGCATGGCGACTGCATCAGCCGTTTTTCGCACGGTCCGTGACCCGCAGCTCGGAAACCCTTTCGTGACGCCCAGACCCGCCAATCTCTCTAAAATATCGCTCATGCACAAATTATAGCTGACGCCGAACGCAAAATAAATTTCTAAGCTTTATCCTGTTTCCGTCAGTCGTGCAGATCCAAATCCCTTCCAAGGCTTCGGGATACCGTGCAAATGCGCGGCGTTCATCGACTTATTTATGACATCTCATGGCTACGCGCATGAACAGAGCTTATTTTCCTAACTAAAGGCAATCGTCCGTAATGATTCAATTCGTTGTACAAATAAGAAGCTTGTCACATGAACCCCGCCATGATACACTTTTTTTCCTGAAGGTTCGTCAGGAAGAAATGGAGATCACAATATGAAACGCTTAACTCTTAAACTGTCAGCGCTGCTCTTAGCGGCATTCCTGGTTCTCAGCCTGACCATCTCCGCCAACGCGGAAAGCGTCGAAGCGCTCGTGACCGGAATTCAGAAATATGGAAATCTGGAGCTCGACCTGAAAGGGTCAGATTTCCTGAGCACGGGCTTCGCATACGGAGACGTCGTCACCGTGACGCTGAACGGCACGGAGTACGAAATGCCGGTCGTTTCGAACTACTCCGACGTCGACAACGGTTCAATGCTCTGCCGCGTCGTCATCAAAGAGGAGACAAACGAAGACGCAATGCTGCTCGCGATTAATATGGGTGATTTAGCGACGACGTCCGGAATCGCGGTCAAGAATAAAATCGAAGCCGACCCGGGTTTTGAATGGATCTATAACGAAGGCGTCGAACAGCCGGTCAAAGTCACCATTGACATGAAAGAAGCGGGGGCATATCATGAGCAGTACTTGATTCACCAACTGTCCCGCAGCGAAGAACGCGAAAGCTATCCAGATCTGAGCGACGAAGAATTCGCGAACTTCCGCATGATTTCGACCACCGGTATCGGTTACGGAACGCTGTACCGCTCCTCGTCACCCGTCAATCCGGAAATTTCCCGGAACGCTTACGCGGACGCCGCGATCGAGGCGGCAGGCATTAAAACGGTCGTCAACCTCGCCGACAGCGAGGAAACGATGAAAGCGTATGAAGGGTTCGACGACAGCTACTACGCAAAGCTGAATATCATCGGCCTGAACCTCGGCGTAGATTTCACTGCCGCTGAATTCAAGGAAGGTCTCGCCGCCGGACTGCGGCATATCGCTGCGAATGAAGGGCCCTACCTCCTGCATTGCACTGAAGGCAAAGATCGGGCTGGATTCACTTCCGCCATTATCGAAGCTTTCATGGGCGCAACCCTGGATGAAATCATCGATGATTACATGACCACCTTCCATAACTATTACGGCGTCGAAAAAGGCAGCGAACAGTATGAAGCCATTGTCAACAGCAACATCATCAAAGTGCTGCAAACCGCATTCGACGTTGAAGACATATCAGCCGTTGACCTCGCCGCGGAAGCTGAAGAATATCTCAAAACGGAGCTTGGCTTAACCGACCATCCCGAAGAGAAAAAGCGAAACTGCTGGCTGCCGCGTGAAGAATATCTCAAAATTGAGCCTGGCTTAACCAATGGCGAAATCGCCGCACTGCGCGAGAAACTCGCCCTTCCGGCTGTCGAGGGTCATGTTGTCAACATTCAGAAATACGGGCATATGGATCTCGACATCAAGGGAAGCGACTTCCTGAAAGCTTATGACTATGGGGACATCGTCTCGGTTTCAGTTAACGGGAAAACCTACGATATGCCCGTCTGCAACAGTTATACAGATGTCGACGCTGGAGAATACCTCGTTCGCGTCGTGATCGATCCGGAAAAAGAACGCGACTTCATCTCGCTGTGCATCAACTACGGTCAATTTGCTGCCGACGCTGGAGTCGCGACGGGCGCTAAAGATGCCGACGGGAATACCGTCTTCACGTACAATGAGGGCATCGAAGAGCCGGTCGGCGCCGCAATTTCGCTGCGCGAAAAAGGCGGTTATTATACCGAGTGGTTCAGCCGTCAGGTGACCATGCAGTACGAACGCGATGCATATCCCGATTTATCGGATGCGGAATTCGCGAATTTCCGTGAAATCACGACCGCCGGGATCGCGCCGAAAACCGTTTACCGTTCGTCTTCGCCGGTCAACGAGGACATCTCGCGAAACCTTTTCGCGGACGCGGCGGCCAGGGAAGCCGGAATTAAATCCGTTATCAACCTCGCCGACAGCCAGGAATCAATGGAGGCTTACCCGACGTGGGCGGAAAGCTATTACGGGACACTGAATATTATCCCGCTGAACCTGACCGTCAACGTTTTGGGCGATGAATTCAAAGCCGGTCTCGCGGAAGGCGTCCGATTCATTGCGGAAAATGAAGGTCCGTTCCTGGTGCACTGCAACGAAGGGAAAGACCGCGCAGGTTTCTTCTCCGCTGTGATTGAAGCGCTGATGGGCGCGCCCGCGGACGAAATCGTCGCCGATTACATGACAACCTACGCCAATTATTACGGCGTCGAACCGGGAACGGAAAAATACGACGCAATCGTCCGCAGCAACATCGCCAAAACGCTGGCGTCCTCGTTCGAAATCGAGGATATCGCCGATCCCGACGTCGATCTCGCGGCGGAAGCGGAAGAATACTGCCTTGAAATAGGGCTGACCGCGGACGAAATCGCGGCAATCAAAGAAAAACTCCAGGCGCCCAGCCTTTCCACCGTCGCCCCGTCCGTAGAAGAGATCGATAAATACGGAGACGTCCGTTTGTCCGTGACTTCCGGAGAGATCAGGGACCTCGGGATCGAATATGCGGATTATGTGCATGTCGCGTTTTCAGGTCAGGTCTTAAAGCTGCCGGTCGTCCCCGATTACCGTTACGTTGAAGCGAAGGGAAGCGCTTTGGTCGTCTGGGAAGACGACGCAAAGCCCGTCGAGCTGGAGATTTTCAACGGCAGCTTCGCGGCTACATACGGGTTAGCCGACAAAACGACCAACGAGGATAAAACCTATTTCTGGAACGCCCGGGAAGGCGTTGAATTCCCGATAAAAGTGACCGTGTCGCAGGGCGAAAAAGGGGGGTACGCCGGTCAATATCTCTTATACGACCTGAATCGGACGAACGAGCGCGGCGATTACGCGGCGCTTACCGACAAGGAATTCGCGAATTTCCGCGCCGTGACGACAACCGGAATGGGAGAAAACGTCTTATACCGCGCCTCCTCGCCCGTCAATCCTAAAATCGGACGCAGCGCATTCGCCGACGCAGCTGTAAAAGAGGCGGAAATTAAGACGATCATGAACCAGGCCGACAACGAGGAATCAGCGAACGCGTATGAAGGTTTCGCCGATACGTATACGGCTTCGCAGAACGTAATCTACCTTGCGCTCGGCGCAGACATGGCTTCAGATCAGAACCGGACGGGATTCGCCGAAGGACTTCGCTTCTTTATCGCAAACGACGGCCCATACCTGATTCATTGCAACGAAGGTCAGGACCGAACCGGATTCAGCGTCGCGATTCTGGAATGCCTGATGGGCGCGTCCGAGGAAGAAGTCGTTGCCGATTATATGAAGACTTTTGAGAATTTTTACGGCGTGGAAAAAGGTTCAGAGCAATACAACGCCATTTCAAACAACATCGTCAAAAACCTCAAATCCGCCTTCGCGGTCAACAGTCTCGACGGGCTGGACCTCGCGGATGCCGCTGAGACCTACCTGCGGGGAATCGGGCTGAGCGACGACGAAATTACCGCGTTGAAAGAGAAGCTAAGCGCGAAATAAATCGCCGGGAATCCCGACGTCAGAGAGGCTCGATGGAGTACGTACCTTCGGGCCTCTTTTTTGTCCCAGCTCGATTTCTTCGTTTTACGGACTGAATAAAGATACCCGCTGTCCGCCGCTGTTCCGGAGAATCCAAAATCATGATACAATAATCCCAGACACTGTCAACGAATCTACCCTCAACGACGCCGTACCGGCCTCCATATGCGCGGTGGTGGTTGTCATCTGGTTTCTTTTATCCCGCCTGAACCCGACTCGACGAAGTATAATTAATATTTGCACACATAGCATATGTGGCGCTTTAATAATTTAAATTCCTGTTGGGGCGTACAGGGACGGACCCCTGTACGTTGCGACGGATTCTAAGTTCCAATCTCTTTGGAGGAAATTCGTGGAAACAAAAGGATTAGTTGCATTAGGGATCAGTCTCGCGTCGCCGGAAGAAGTTCTGAAATGGTCATACGGCGAGGTCCTGAAACCCGAAACGATTAACTATCGCCGCCTTCGACCGGAAAAGGATGGGTTATTTTGCGAAGCGATCTTCGGACCGACCCGCGATTGGCAGTGTTACTGCGGAAAGTATAAGAATCCCCGCTACAAAAATATCGTATGCGAAAAATGCGGCGTGCAGGTTACGCGCGCGTCCGTCCGCCGCGAACGCATGGGGCATATTAATCTCTCGGCGCCGATCGCGCATATCTGGTACACGCGCCGGATCCCCTCGTATCTGGGACTCCTCCTCGATATCTCGCGCCGCAACCTCGACCGCGCTTTATACTATGCGCAATATATCGTGACCTACGTCGACGAGGAAGCGCGTCAGAAAGCGTTAGCCCGCCTTGAGGAAGAAATCTCCGGTTCGGAACGCGAATACGCGACCGAATTCAATCAGAAGATCCTCGAAATCAAGAATTACCGGGATCAGCAATACGCCATCCTTAAAGAACAGCGCGATTCGCTCCAGTCGCAGACCGACGAAAAAGTCGCCGCCGAAATCGCCCCGATTATCCGCGAAGGTCAGCGGATCGAGAGCGATCTCCACGGACGCCTGGGGTCGGTCGCAAACGACGACGTCCTCATCGCGCAGACCGATACCGTCGTCGTCAAAGCCGGCGAGACGATTACCAACGCGCATATCGCCGCCGTCCAGAAAGCGGTCAAGGCCAAATTAGACGAAATCGAAGGCAGCTACCGCGGCCAGCTCCAGCGCGACTTCGAACGCCTCGACATGGAAAAGCAGACGCTCCGCGCTGAAGCGGAAGAGCAGATGGAAGCGCTTCGCAACCAGCTCGAAGAAATCTCGATGAAATCCGATTCGACGAATTCGAAGCTCCGAGACGAACTCCTCGATCTTCAGCCGCTGGCGTTCCTAAGCGAAATTTCGTATCGGGAACTGAAATCCCGATGGGGAAACGTTTTCCGCGCCGATATGGGCGCCGAAGCGTTCATGGATATCCTCCGCCGCCTCGACATGGACCGGCTCTCGGAAGACCTCTGGAACGAGGTGCGGACAACAAAGAGCAAGCAGAAGCGCAAGAAAGCCGTCTCGCGCCTCAAGGTCGTCGAATCGTTCCGCGCGTCAAAGAATAAACCGGAATGGATGATCCTGTCGATTCTGCCGGTTATTCCGCCCGACCTGCGCCCCATGGTCCAGCTTGACGGCGGGCGTTTTGCAACCTCCGACCTGAACGATCTTTATCGCCGCGTGATCAACCGCAATAACCGGCTGAAACGGCTCCTCGAGCTCGGTGCGCCGGACGTCATCGTCCGCAACGAAAAGCGCATGCTCCAGGAGGCCGTCGACTCGCTCATCGATAATTCCCAGCGTGGGAAAGCGTTATCGCGCCGCGGCCGCCGCGAGCTGAAATCGCTCTCCGACATGCTGAAAGGGAAGAAAGGCCGCTTCCGCCGCAACCTGCTCGGGAAGCGCGTCGACTACTCCGGGCGTTCGGTTATCGTCGTCGGGCCAAAATTAAAGCTCTACCAATGCGGGCTGCCGAAGACGATGGCGCTCGAACTATATCATCCGTTCCTGGTCGCGCGCCTCGTATCCGAAGGCTACGCTTCGAACGTCAAAGGCGCGAACCGGATTATCGAACGCAATAAACCCGAAGTCCTCGAAGTCCTCGCCGAAGTCATCAGCGACCATCCGGTCCTGCTGAACCGCGCCCCAACGCTGCACCGGCTCGGGATTCAGGCGTTCGAACCGATCCTGATCGAAGGGAACGCGATCCAGCTCCATCCGCTCGTTTGCACCGCGTTCAACGCCGACTTTGACGGCGACCAGATGGCCGTGCACGTTCCGCTGTCCGAAAAAGCGGTCGCCGAAGCCAGGCAGCTGATGCTCGCGTCAAAGAACCTGCTGAAACCGTCGGACGGCGAACCGATTATCTCGCCGTCGAAAGACATGGTCCTCGGCATTTACTACCTGACGATGGAATCCGCGCATCCGGAGCTCGGCGACGGCCGCGCCTTCTTCGACTCCGACGAAGTCAAGCTGGCCTACGACCTGAGCCAGGTCTCGCTTCACGCCAAAATCAAATTCCGGACGCAAACGATCTGGAACGAGGAAAAGCGGGTCGTTACCGAAGCGGTCAAAACCGCCGACAATCAGACCGAACTCATCGAAAAAGAGAAAACGTTCGTCGTCCGCCTCGACAGCCCGATCACACGGGTCATTGAAACGACGGTCGGACGCGTCCTCTTCAACGAAATTCTCCCGGAAGAGATCCGATTCAAGAACCAGACCTTCGAAAAAGGTTCGATTAAGGACCTGATTTCCGAAGTTTATCAAACCTGCGACCAGGAGGTCACGACCGTAACCGCCGACGCGATCAAGGACATCGGCTTCGAATACGCGATGCGCTCCGGATCGACGATCTCCGTCTTCGATATTACCGTTCCGGATACGAAAGAATCGCTCATCGCCAAAACAGAGCAGGAAGTCAACCAGATCAATAAACAATGGCGGCGCGGCCTCCTCACCGAACAGGAACGCGATTCCCGGACGATCTCCCTCTGGCGCGATACGACCGACATGATCGGAAGCGAAGTTAAACGCACGATGGATCCGCAGGGCAACATGGCGGTCATGGCCAATTCCGGCGCGTCGAAAGGCGGCTTCGGCCCCATTTCGCAGCTGGCCGGCATGCGCGGGCTGATGGCCGATCCGTCCGGACGGATTATCCGCCTCCCGATTAAATCCGGTTTCCGCGAAGGACTGACCGCGCTCGAATACTTTATCTCGACGCATGGCGCCCGGAAAGGGTTAGCCGATACCGCGCTCCGGACCGCCGACGCCGGCTACCTGACCCGCCGTCTCGTCGACATCGCGCAGGACCTGGTCATCAACGATGAAGACTGCGGCACGAGCGAGGGAATCACCATCCGCCGCAGCGAAAACGCCGCGAAACAGCGCTTCGCCGAACGGATCTACAGCCGCGTCCTCTGCGAACGCGTCGTCGACGACCGGACCGGCGAAATTATCGGCGAAAAAGACGAGCATATCACGCATGAAATGGCCGAGCGGATCGAGAAAAGCGGCGTCGAATCGGTCCACGTTTTCTCGCCGATGACCTGCGAGCTGAAACATGGGATTTGCGCCAAGTGCTATGGGCTTGACCTGAGCCGCGGAAAGAAAGTCGAATTGGGGACCGCCGTCGGAACCGTCGCCGCGCAGTCGATCGGCGAACCGGGAACGCAGTTAACGCTGCGCACGTTCCACAGCGGCGGCGTCGCGACCCAGAGCGATATTACCTCCGGTCTCCCGCGCGTCGAAGAACTCTTTGAAGCGCGCCGGACGCCGAAAGGCGAAGCCGTCGTCGCGCAGATCGAAGGCGTCGCGACGATTATCCAATCGGATAAAAATTCCGACCAGCGCGTCGTCCGCATCGATCATTCCGCTATAGCCGCCGATACGTTCGAAATTCCCGAAGGCTGGACGCTCGCGGTCGAGGACGAAGACACGGTGACGGCCGGATCCGTGATCGCCGATAACGGCGACGCAACCATCACCACGCCGCATACCGGACAGGTCCGGATCGAAGACAACAAAGTCATCGTCGGATACGAGCTCCGCGAAACCGAAGAATACGATATCCCGACGACGGCGCAGCTCGAAATCAGGGACGGCGATTACGTTTCCGCGGGCCAGCCGCTCACGAAGGGTTCGATCAACCCGCATATGATCCTGCGGTTGCAGGGGCGGGAAGCCTGCGCGAATTATATTCTCAGCGGGATTCAGCTCATCTACCGCGATCAGGGCCAGATGATCCACAATAAGCATTTCGAGGTCATTATCCGCAAGATGCTCGGCAAGGTTCAGATCACCCGATCCGGAGATTCTCCGTTCCTGCCGATGGACGTCGTCGATTACCTGCGGATCCGCGATATCAACCGCAAGCTCGAAGCCGAAGGAAAACAGCCGGCGAAATACGTCGAAACGCTTCTCGGCGTCTCGAAAGCATCGCTCAGCACCGATTCATGGCTGTCGGCCTCATCCTTCCAGCATACGATCAAAGTCCTCGCCTCGGCCGCGATCGCCGGCGCGAAAGACCCGCTTTACGGGTTGAAAGAAAACGTCATTATCGGGAAGCTCATCCCCGCCGGGACCGGCTTCTCGCAGGGCATGTTCGATAACGAAGACGAATATGTCCAGAACGGCGCGCTGATCGCCAATTTACCGTCGGACGAATAAACCGAACCGCCGACACGAACCTTTACGGAACCGGAGGGGATTTTCAATGAAAGTCCCCTCTTTTCGATTAGATCCACTGAGCAGCCCGCGCTTTCATCCCCGACGCGCTCATCCAGTCACATTTCAGTCAACCATTCTCAAACCACCCGTATCGCATCTATAATAAAGTCATGAATGAACGACACCGCAAAATCAACCGCCGTATGACCCTGCGTTTCGCCTGGTTCGCCGCCGCCTGCCTGATCTTTTCTTTAGCCATGGCTTCCGCCGGCGCGGCGGAAACGAACGAGCCGTCGCCGTCTCTATCCGCCGCCGAACTTGTCAGGGAGTTGCGCCTTGGATGGAACCTGGGAAACAGCCTGGACGCGATGCACAAAGGGCGCGGCTTCAAGCTCGAAAGCGAAACGTTCTGGGAGAATCCGAAGCCGACGAAAGAGCTGATCAACGCGGTCAGCGCCGCGGGCTTCAGCACGATCCGAATCCCGATCAGCTATTACAATCATCTCCGCGAAGACGGAACGATCGACCCGGCATGGCTGAACCGGATCGAGGAAGTCGTCGGCTGGGCGCTGGAAAACGACCTCTACGCAATAATCAACATCCATCACGACACCGGCATGAATCCCAGCCTCAACTGGATTTTCGCCGACACGGACGAATTCGAGAAGAGCCGCGTGAACTTCGTCTCAATCTGGGAACAGGTCGCCGCGCGGTTCATCGAGACCGATCAGCGCCTGATTTTCCAAAGCTCCGGCGAATGGATGAACCGGGAGCGGAGCTGGGATAACCGGGAGGATCAGCGAATCGTCCATGCCCTGAACCAGTCGTTTATCGACACGGTTCGGAACTCCGGCGGAAAGAACGCGGACCGGTTCCTGATGCTGTCGCCGTTCGCGGCCTCCGCCGAAGAAGAGATCATCCGCGAAATGCTCCACTGTCCGTTCTCAGACCCCGCCGGCGACAAACTGCTCCTGAGCGTACATAGTTACACGCTCGACCCGGAGCTCATTTCGTCAGGCGCGCAATCGCTCGCAAACATCGCAACAGAATTCGGACTCCCGATCGTCGTTGACGAAATCGGCTTTCCAAAATCCATGCCGCGGCAACAAAATCTGGACGCGGCCAAAGCCTATTTTTCCGCGGCGGCGGAAGCGGGGATCGTCTGCTTCTTCTGGGACGATGGCTACGAATACGTGATTCTCGACCGCATGACCGGAGAAGTCGCAGATCGCGAGCTCCTGGAGCTCGTATTTTCCATCATCGGTTCGCCTGACGAAAGCGATCGCTCGCCGGTCCGATGAAAAAAAACCGCCAGAAACGCTCGGGCGGTCTTTTTTTCATCGCGTTGAATCGCGATCCGACTTTCGGTCAACGCTCACGCTGCTCTGGAAGCCGGGGAGAATCTCCGGCTTCCGCGATTGATTACCCCTTTACTGAGAAAAACTATAGTAAGGATCGTCCTGATCCGGCACCCGGATATTCTCCATTCCCGGGAAATCGACGCTGAACGTCGTCGGGCCATAATAATTCAGCTTCGTCGTCCAGTGATAGATCGCCTGCCCATCCGGCGTAAACGCGAAACGGAGCTTCGGTTCGGAATAGAAAATCCAGTTCATCCGGTACAGGCGCATTTCCGGCGTCGCGGTCATCAGCCCGGCAGGATTAAACGCCATCGGGTAAGGAGCCACATGGATCGGGCCGTCAAACTGCTCCTTGTCCGCGAAGCGGCCGTCCCCGCCGCCGTCCGTCCCGCCGATCATCTTTCCGTCCAGCAGAAAGCGCGTTCCGGTTTCAACCGTTTCAATCTCTTTATTATTTCCAACCATGTTCCAATCCATGCGGGAAAAATCGCGGTGAACGTACTGGCTGGAGAGAAGAACGCTCAGTTCAAGATGCGACGGGCCAAAAAGAACGTCCGAAACCGAAATCCGGTAGCGATCGCGCGTCGCGGGAGCCCAGTCGGTTACCTGCGGCGCCGCCGTTTTCGGAATCCTGTCGTACGCTTTCGCGCCGGTCTCTCCGAAGAAAGACGGGCTGATCGTCAGCTCATTGCGCCGCTGCAAAAATCGATTCGCAAGCGCGCCGTCCGTTCCGGCATACTCGAAGCTTGCCGGATCCGCATAAATAAATTCAAGCGCAGGCTGACCGAAATCGAGCTGCGCGAAGATAAGCTCCGCGTCGGCGGGAATCGGCGACGGGGCGAACCGGTAACGGATCCGAACCGCGTCGCAGCCGTCCGCGTCTATCGGCACCGGCGGCTGCACCGCGTCCAGACCGCCCGCTGAAATGTTCTCCATATACGTTCGGAACGAATTCTCGATATCAGCCGATTCGACCTCGCAGATTTCAGCCTCCCCGTCCGCGGCGATTTCCGGATCGAACGCGTACAGCAGCGTCAACAACAGCTCGTCGGCGCTGTTCTCCAGTTCCTCCTGAACGATATAGATCTCCTGATCGAATGGGATTGAAATCCCGTCAAAAGGAACGGACTGCGCAGATATACCCGCAGTCACGGCCAGCAGCCCAGCCGCCAGAACGCCCCATATGATCTTCTTCATAACGAACCTCCTTCTTACCCAAACATCATATACATCTTATTTTCACAACACATTATACAAGAAAAAAACACTGACCATGTGCTAAAAGTAATAAAAAACGCATGACAAATATCCAGTCGTTTTATCTGCCTTTTGTCATTTCTCTGTATGACGATCCTCTGTGATCCGCATGACAGACGGTCTACATGCATTCAATCTATATCGCACATTTTTTAACCAATCCCGGGCCAAAATGAAGTTGAATAAAAATTCCTGATTCCCCGGACGAACCGACGGGAGCCGAAGAAAAGAATGCTATAATCGGTACTCGTCTTACGGGTCAATCCAACGGAAAGGGAAGCGGCGAACGTGAAAGAAATCACCCCCATCGAAATTACGACCGAAATGCAGCAGTCCTATCTGGATTACGCGATGAGCGTGATCATCTCCCGCGCGCTTCCGGACGCGCGGGACGGACTGAAACCGGTCCAGCGCCGGATCCTGTACGCGATGTACGATATGGGGATCCGTCCGGAAGGCTCGTTTAAGAAATCGGCCCGTATCGTCGGCGAAGTCCTCGGGAAATATCATCCGCATGGCGACAGCGCGGTTTACGACGCGATGGCCCGCCTCGCGCAGGATTTCACCATCCGCTCCCCGCTCGTCGAGGGTCAGGGGAACTTCGGCTCGATCGACGGCGACCCGCCGGCGGCGATGCGCTACACTGAAGCGAAGCTGAGTAAAATCGCGATGGAGCTGCTGACCGGACTGGATCAGGATACCGTCGACTTTACCCGAAACTTCGACGACACGCTCCCGGAGCCGCTCATTCTCCCGGCGCAGTTCCCGCATATGCTCGTCAACGGCGCGAACGGGATCGCGGTCGGCATGGCGACCAACATCCCGCCGCATAACCTGGGCGAGGTCATCGACGCCGTCGTCTATCTCCTTAAAAATTGGGAATCGTACGACGATATTTCGACTGAGGACCTGATGCGCTTCGTCCAGGGGCCCGATTTCCCGACCGGCGGACTGATCGTCAACGAGGAGGATAAGGACGAAATTTCCCGTGCATACGCGACCGGACGCGGAAAGCTCATGGTCCGCGGCAAGGTTCATCTCGAAGATATCGGCCGCGGCCGGAACCGGATTATCATCACCGAAATCCCCTACCTGATCAATAAAACCTCGCTCCTCGAACGGATCGCGAAGCTCGTCCGCGACGGCGTTCTGGAGAATATTACCGACCTCCGCGACGAATCCGACCGGCAGGGCATGCGCATCGTGATCGAGGTCGGGAAGGTCGACGATCCCGAAGACGTTATCCGGAAACTTTATAAATATACCCCGCTGCAGACGACGTTCGGCGTCATCATGCTGGCGCTCGTCAACAATCAACCGCGCGTTATCGGGCTCAAAAAAGCGCTCAAGGTTTACATCGACCATCACCTTCTCGTTATCGAACGGCGGACCCGCTTCCAGCTCAAAAAAAGCGAAGAACGGGCGCATATCGTCGCCGGACTGCTCGTCGCCGTGCTGAATATCGACGAAGTCATCGCCATCATCCGCGCTTCCGCCAACGAGAAAGAAGCGCGGGAAAAACTCGTCGCGCGCTTCCCGATCGACGCGATCCAGGCGCAGGCAATCTTAGATATGGCGCTGAAACGGATCAATCAGCTCGAACGTGAAAAACTGCAAAGCGAATATGACGCGCTCCAGCTCGCGATCCAGGATATGCGCGAGCTGCTCGCGTCGCCGGCTAAGATGCGCAGCCTCCTGATCGAGAACCAGCTGGATATCAGGCGTAAATACGGCGACCCGCGCCGAACGCAGATCGTCACGCTCGGGGAAGGCGTTTCGGCGAAGGAAGTCGTCACCGCCGGCGCGATGATGGAATCCGAACGGGTCATCGTCGGCGTATCGAAGGAGCTCAAAATCGGGCGCGTCTCGATCGAGCGCGCAAATGAAAAGGGCTTTGACCTCGGACGCTTCGCCGCGCTGTCCTCGACCGACGACAACGTCTACCTGTTAAACAGCGCAGGAAAAGTCATCGGATCATACGTGCATACGCTCCCGACCGTCGATTCCTTCGCGGAGGGCGTCGATCTCCGGCCGCAGCTTCTCCAGAAAGGGGACGAATCCGCGGTCCAGCTTTTCGCGCTGACGCCCGGCGGGACCGTCGGCGACGAAGCGTCGATTCTTACCGTCAGCCAGAACGGGCTGATCAAGCGGACGCTGCTCTCAAACCTGCCGACCGTTTCAGGGCAAACGTTCGCGATTTGCAAGGTGAATCCGGGCGATCGAATTGTCGCGGCGCTGATTACGCGGGACGAAACTGATCAGGTTATGCTCGCGTCAAGCGAAGGGCAGGCGATCCGATTCACGCAGGACGACCTGCGACCGATGGGACTGATTGCGGCCGGCGTCGCCGGAATGAAATTAGCGGACGGCGCGACGATCGCCGGCGCCGCGATCGTCAGCGAAAAGGATTCGGTCGCGTTCGCGACGACGGACTGGGGCCTGGGAAAAATCGCCGTCAGCGAATTCCCGCTCCAAAAACGCGCGGGCCAGGGCGTCATGATCGCGAAGCTCGCCGCGGGCGAAAAGATCGCAGGGCTGACGCTGATGCCGTCCGGTAAATCAGCCGTCCTCCTTCATTACGGGAAACAGAAGACGCGGTCCGTCCGACCGGCGATGATCAAGGCGGTCAGGCGCGCGAAGGCACTCGAATATTTTATCAAGCTCGTGAACCAGACTGTCACCGGGATCACCGTCGTCCATCTCGCCGACTCGGATCAACCCGCAGAGAGGAAAAAAGATCCGAAGAACTCCGCCCGTGCGCCCGAAAAACCGACCGTGCCTAAGCCGGAGACAACGCAGCCCCGCCCCCAACCGGAAACGCCGGATCCCCCGGCGCGCGCTGAAACGGACGACGCGGAGAGAGCGGAAAACGACGATCAGATTTCGCTTTTCTGACGCGGCCGCCCGAAAGCAACCGCCGCCTCGGTTTCCCTGCCTCAGGGTAAAATCAAACCGCTCTACCGATTTCCCAGAAAGAACGAGAGGAAATTAAGTATGAAAATAGTCATTCTTGACGGATGGACGACGAATCCCGGCGACCTGAGCTGGGAGGAACTCGAAACGCTCGGAGAGCTGACCGTCTACGATCGGACGGATCATCAGAATCTCGCCGGAATCGTCGAGCGGATCGGCGGCGCCGAAGCCGTCCTCACGAATAAAACGCCGCTGCCCCGTGAAGTCCTGGACGGCTGCCCAACTGTTAAATATATCGGCGTCCTGGCGACCGGATATAACGTCGTCGACGTCCCCGCCGCCGCGGAACGCGGAATTACCGTCACGAATATCCCCAGCTACGGAACCGAAGCCACCGCACAACACGTTTTCGCGCTCCTTCTCGAGGCCACGAATCGGGTGGGCGCGTTCGACCGCGCGGTCCATCGCGGCGACTGGCAGCGGTCGATCGATTTTACCTTCCAGCTGGATCGTCCGTTGATCGAGCTGGCGGGGAAAACGCTCGGGATCTTCGGCTTCGGACGGATCGGGAAAGCCGTCGGGCGGATAGCGCGCGCGTTCGGAATGAACGTGATCGCCGCCAGCCGGTCGCAGTCCGAAGAAGGGAAAGCGATCGCGGAATATGTACCGGTCGACGAACTTCTCGCCAGATCGGATTTCATCTCGCTGAACGCCGCGCTGACGCCGGAGCTCGTCGGATTCATTAATCGGGATCGCATCGCGAAAATGAAGGACGGCGTCATCCTGATCAACGCCAGCCGCGGGCCAATCCTGAATGAAGGCGACGTCGCCGACGCGCTGAATTCGGGGAAGATCGGCTGCGCGGCGATCGACGTCGTCTCGATCGAGCCGATCGCCGCGGAAAACCCGCTGCTTCGCGCGAAAAACTGCCTGATCACGCCGCATGTCGCCTGGACGCCGCTCGAAACGCGGAAGCGGTTGATCTCGATCGCGGCGGAAAACCTGCGCGCTTTCGTCGCCGGCGCCCCGATCCATACGGTCCGCTAACGGGCGTGCGCAGCCATACCTTTTTGGTTTTTCCGGTGAAAAATCGAAACTATGGTATACTATGTACTGTTGCCCTCGTAGCTCAATGGATAGAGTCGTTGACTTCGAATCAAAAGGTTGGGGGTTCGAGTCCCTCCGGGGGCGCTTGAGTAAACCCGCAACTCTGCGGGAGATGATAGCGGATGAGCCATGAAGCCTTATCAGATTCTCAAGGATAAGGTTTTTTTATGGTTAATAAACGCGGCGGGCCTGACGAGGCTGCCCTCGCAGGGATTTTACATGGTATTTCCTGAGATAAGACGCCAGCAATAGTTACACAAAAGGAGAACGATCCAATGATCGGAGCAATCATCGGCGACATTGCAGGGTCGCGTTTTGAGTTCAATAACCACCGCAGCAAGGAATTTGACCTGCTTACTGATAGCTGCTCCGTCACAGACGACAGTATCATGACGCTTGCCGTCGCCAGGGCGATCCTGGAAGCGTCGAAGGCCATGCCGTCCGGCACGGATGGCTTTTACGCTGCGTTGTCTGAATTGACGGTGAAGTATCTGAGGGAGATCGGGCGGAGGTATCCGCGCTGCGGATTCGGCGGCAGGTTCTATCGATGGATTTTCAGCGACAATCCCCAACCCTATAACAGCTTCGGCAATGGAGCCGCCATGCGAATCAGCCCCGCTGGATTCATCGCGAAAACCGAGCGGGAAGCGGTCCGCCTTTCCCAGACGATTACGGCGGTCACGCACAATCACGCGGAAGGGATCAAAGGCGCGGAAGCCACGACCGTCGCGATCATGATGGCGAGACGAGGGGCGCTGAAAAGCGAAATTCGTCAGCGCATCGCCCGCGATTATTACCCGCTGGAGTTCACGATCGACGAAATCCGCCCCACTTACCGTTACCATGCGAGCTGCCAGGAGACCGTCCCGCAGGCGATTGAAGCTTTCCTGGAGTCCGATTCATTCGAAGACGCGATCCGCACGGCGATCTCTCTCGGCGGCGACAGCGATACCCTCGCCGCCATCACCGGCTCTATCGCCGAAGCGTATTACGGCGTTCCCGCCGATCTGAAAGAAGCTGCGCTCGGCTATCTCGACGATGAGCTGCGGGCGATTTATGACGAGTGGGAGCGGTTCTGCGGGAGCGCATAACGCCTGAAAAAAACCGAAATAAAGATAACGATACCCGCCCGTCGCGAAGCTGAGTATCGTCAATAAAGCTGATCAATGGAACATTGCTTCGCGTATGGGACAAACCCGTACTATCTCATATTACTTTCCTGAATTGCCCTGAGAACCACATCCGGCGTCAGCGGCAATTGATCAATCGAAGTATCCAACGCATTGCATACCGCGTTCGCAACCGCCGCCGCCACTGGGACAACGGAGCATTCTCCAATACTTTTTGCTCCGAAAGGCCCGCCAATTTCAGCGTTTTCAACAAAAGCAATACGAATTTCCGGCATCTCGGCAGCATGCAGCATTTTATACTTTTTCAGAATAGCATTCGTAACTTTTCCATCTTCGTTAATCAAGAGAGCTTCCGTCAGAGCGTACCCAAGTCCCATTTGGATCGCGCCTTCAATCTGACCCTCGGTTTGCATAGGATTAATCACCTTACCCAGATCATGCGCAGCGACAAACAATAGCGGTTTTACGATCCCCGTTTCTGTATCAACGCTGACTTTACAGAAATGAGCCCCATAGGACAGCGCTAAATTTGCGGACGCAAACGTATCGCTGACGCAAATATCCCGCTGGTTTGCCTGCTTTGCATGGCGGACAATATCGGCCACAGTCACAGACCTTTTTTCGGAGCCCTTCCAGATAGCTGCGCCATTCTCAAAAAAAATCTCATCAGGATTTACGTTCAGAATCTCCGCCGCTTCTTTCCTAAGTTCAGAAGCAAGATGTTCGGCAGCCTTTAGAGCCGCGTTGCCGCCGACAAACGTCCCTCGGCTGGAGTAATTCCCCAAATCCCACATTGTGGTTTCTGTATCGGCGGTTACGCAGGTTATATGCGCTAAGGGAATGCCGATTACAGAAGAAATAATCTGAAGCTGGGTTGTAACCGTGCCATTTCCCATATCAGAGTAACCCGTAAAAACGGTAAGACTCCCATCCTCGTTCAGCTTTAACATAACGCCGCTGGTATCGGGCATAACCCCGTATACGCCGTTGCCATGAACGCCTACCGCCATCCCGACACCAATTCTGAATCTCGCCATACGCTCCTTGCTGAGCTCCATCGCATCGAGATTCTTTTCCCAATCAAACAGAACTTTACCGCGAAGAACCGCTTCCTTCGGAAAGGCTCTTCCGTGTGGGACCTGATTTCGGATATCGCAGTCTTCAGCATCAACCAAGTTGATCATCTGCAAATCCAATACGGATATATTAAGCATCCTGGCAATACGATTCATTTGCCTTTCCTGGGCGAAACATCGCTGCGGAGATCCAAAGCCGCGCATGGCTCCTGATACAGGCGTATTGGTGAAAACCGGATAACCGGTAAAACGCAGATTCGGCGTTTTATGCTTCTTGAAGAACTTGCCGCCCGAAGCCCAGACAACGCTTGAAGTTCCCGCTGAATAAGCGCCTGCGTTAGCGATCATCGTCATTTTCTCCGCTATAATACGTCCGTCATTCATGACAGCGGTTTTTAAATGGATCGTCATAGCATGTCTCGTCCGGGTCGAAATAATCTCTTCCCGCCGATTCAGCGTTATCTTCACCGGGCGCAATGTCATGATGGAAAGCTGAGCGACGACCGGTTCTAAAATAGCATCGATTTTTCCTCCGAAACCGCCGCCCATGCAAGGATTAATCACCCTTACTTTATTCAGAGGCAACGAAAAAATACGGGAAAGATTGGCGCGGCATCCGAAAACGTCCTGGGACGGTGAATAGACGGTCAGTTTCCCGTTCGCTTCGTAGTCTGCGATCGCGACATGCGGCTCCATCGCCCCATGGTGGACGGAAGACAGCCTGTATGTAAAGTCCAGGACATGATCCGCATCTTCCCAGCATCCATCCACATCGCCAGCGCTAAGATATACCGTTTCAGGGACATTTCCGCCCTCATGAATAGGATATGCGTCTTCATGCATGGCCGTTCCAGGATCGATATAATATGGAAGCTCCTGATATTCAACTTTAATAAGTTTGGCGGCCCTTTCCGCGATTTCAAGAGTATCCGCCGCTACCGCCGCCACCCGATCGCCAATATACCGAACCCTCTGGTCAAAAATTTTTTCGGTCAGAAATTTATCGATATCCTCCCCGCAGCTGTTATAAGAAACCTGGCTGCAATTCTTCCACGTACATACAGCCCTCACCCCTGGGATTCTTTCCGCTGCTTCCGTATCGATCGACTTGATAATTGCGTGCGGAACTGTGCTCCAAACCATTTTCGCATACAGCATACATGGAAGTTTCATATCGTCTGCATAACGGATAAGCCCTCTGGCTTTCAACTCAGCGTCGTAAAGAGGCGTCCGAAAGCCAATTTCACTGTTTTTATACAGATTTTGATTTTGCATGTTCCCGGCTTTCTTTCAACCGCTTCGCTGATAACTGAATCGCCTGAACAATCTTCACATACCCCGTGCACCTGCAAATATTGTTCGACAGCGCTCCCCGTATTTCGCTTTCATCCGGATCCGGATTCCTGTCCAATAACGCTTTCGCGGCGATAATCATTCCTGGAGTACAATAACCGCATTGGACAGCGCCGCATTCAATGAAAGCTTCCTGAATCGGATGTAAGCCTTCGCCATCCGCTAAATTTTCGATCGTCTCAATTTTCATTTGCCGCTCATGCGCCTTTCGCGCAAGCAACGTACAAGCGTTGACCGCTATCCCATCGGCAATAATTTTACACGCCCCACAGTCTCCTGTCTGGCATCCGCATTTTGTTCCTGTCAGATCAAGGACTTCGCGAAGGACATACAACATTGTCCATCGTGGATCTATTTCAAGCTGTATAACTTTCTGATTGATCCATAGTGTAACTGGAATTTTTATATTTACAGTTCCCTGATCATCTTGAATCGTCATGATATAAGTCCTTCCCGGATCGGCGAAATAAGCGTCTTTTTCTGCTATACAATCGCATCCGTATCAGAGAATACCCTTAACGCATTCTTGAACATCATTTTATCGATCGCCGAACCTGGAAGGCCGGATTCCCTTAATGCTGTAAATAAAAGGTCCATTTTAAGCGGGCTATCAATTTCCAGATTCTCAGCAGGAATACCGTCAAAATCCGTCCCAATCGCCAAAACATTTTCACCGCCAATATCGTAAGCGTGACGGACATGCCGAACCATATCTTTCACACAGCTATACCAATCCGTTTTTTTCTGGTGGAACAAAATCTCACTGATAACGCTGCCACCTATATTCTCCTTTTCCCGCGCGTCGGCAAGAAAAAAATGACAGAAATTCAACCCCATTACGCCACCCTTCTCGGAAAGCGCACGAATCATTTCGTCCGAGAGATTCCGAAAATGCGGAACCAGCTCGCGACAATTTGAATGAGAAGCGATAATGGGCTTGTCAGACAACTCGATTAAATCCCAAAATCCACCGTCGGATAAATGAGAAACATCGATAATAATCCCAAGCTCATTCATCAGCGCAACGGATTCGCGTCCAAATTGACTCAAACCTGAAGACATTATGGAGCTTATGTCAGAGCTTGGACTTCCGAAACAATTTTCCTGATACCAGGTAAGTGTAAGCATACGAATTCCTAAGTTCCTGTACGCGATCAGCTTATCAAATTCGCTATTTACACTGCGCCCATCCTCAAGCGCTAATATCGCTGAAAGGAACCCCATTTGATAGTTCTGCATAATTTCTTGCGCGCTTACAGCCAGAGCGGCGATATCTTTATGGTCCGACAGCGATTTATTAAACCTGCTTATTATATAATTAATATATTCGCTTTCCCCTATCCGTTTAGCTTTAAGTTCATCCACCGACGGTTGGTAAATCGCGAAACATTGCGCCATTGCACCCGCACGATGAAGCCTGTCTAAATCCACAGAGCTTCGTTTAGATGAAAAAAGGTCAAAGTCATCCGACAATAAAAAATGAAGTAAAACATCGCAGTGAAGGTCAATATATCCCACTATTTCCTTCTCCTACATATTTTCAAAGACTATGCATTAAATTTCAAAAATAATTCAACCCGATTTTTCCGCCGCCAGATTATCTTATGACTAACGGTCGCTCAGAGGATTTTCTTTATGAATAAGCCCCATCTGATAACAGCATACCTGAATTTTTGGGAGAATACTTGGGGACATACTCAAAACATCGATCCCATAATCCAGCCAGGCAGGAATCAGATCAATGCTTGACGCCGCCTCGCCGCAAATCCCGACCTCAATTCCGTGCCGGTGCGCAGCCTCCGCAATTGCCTTAATCAACTGCAAAACTGCCGGATTATCAGCCCGATAGAGATTTTGTACTTTTTCATTTAAACGGTCACAGGCCATTGTATACTGAATCAAATCATTCGTCCCAATACTGAAAAAATCGCAGTGTTTAGCGAATTCATCCGCCAATACAGCCGCGGCCGGAATTTCAACCATCATCCCTAATTTAATCTCTTCAGAGCAAGGAATTCCCTGATTTTTCAGCTCATGCATTGACGCATATACAATCGCTTTCGCCCGCTCAAGTTCTTCTACCGTGGATATCATTGGGAACATAATTCGGACTGGCAACCCCGCAGCCGCTCGCAAAATAGCTCGAATTTGCGTCTTGAACAGTTCAGGTTCAGCCAAAGCAATCCGTATCGCACGATAACCGAGGAATGGGTTCATCTCTTCAGGCAGGTTCAGACCAGGAACCTGTTTATCGCCGCCGATATCGAAGGTACGAAATGTAACGGGGAGATTCTTCATAGCCTGAAGAACATTCCGATAAATCTGATATTGCTGTTCTTCGTCAGGGAGAGAGGCTTGATTGTAATAGAGAAATTCCGTCCGGAAGAGGCCAATTCCCTGAGCGCCCGATTGGATCACGGAAGGAAGATCATCAGGCCCACTGATATTCGCTTCAAATCGGATACGCCTGTCATTCCTTGAACGCAGGGAGCATCCTTTTAAGGTATCAAACAGCCGCAGCGTTTCTTCGTTTCGCTTCATCTTCGCCTCAAACGAACGATAATCCTCGGCTTCCGGGTTAAGCGTTATCACGCCGTCATCCGCGTCCAGAATCAGTTCGGATCCATCTTCAATAGATTCTATTTCTTCGCCATGATCCAGAATCACCATAGGAATAGATTTAGATTTAGCCAGAATAGCAGAATGCGTTGTCCAGCTGCCATGCGCAACAATAATTCCGCAGTACTTTACAAAGTTGAAATGAATCACGTCGGAAGGATAAAGCACATTCTTAATCATAATACACTGATCCTGAATATCAGAAACAACCGGACCTTCCGCATAAAAACGAGAGGCGTGACAAACGCGCTGATCAGATTGAGCGTTTGCTAACGCCCCCATAAGCTGAGCTGATATATCACAAATATCCAATGCGCGCTCGCGTATGACTAAATTACCGGATTTTTCCAACATTCCGCATATCTTCTCCGTCTGAGATTTCAGAGCCCATTCGACACAGCAGCCCTCTTCCTCTATCATCTCGGAAACAGCTTCTATCAAAGCCGGATCCTCAAGAAGCGACAGATGAGCAGACAGAATTCCGGATTCGTCATTATTTAAAACTTCCAATGCCTTTGAATATTGCTCCTGCAAATGACTTTGAACATCCAGCACAGCCTTTTCCCAGCGGCGCTTTTCCAGGCAAACATCAGCAGCTGACTGTCTAAGAATCATCGCTGCTCGCTCTTCCATCTTAGCGGCAACACCTTTAACCAGACCGAATCCGTTCCCACGTCCACTTAGAATCCGTTTTTGAGTCCTCACGATTTCTCCCGCCAATCCAACTGATAATTTATCAGCGTTTCTTCAGCTTCACGCGCACAAGAAGTCAGCAATTTTGCTGATCGCCTCTTCTTCCCCATCGCCTTCGCAGATCAGCATAATTTGGTCGCCCTGATTTACGCCCAAAGAAAGTATCTCCAATAAACTTTTTGCGTTTGCCTGTTGCTCCTTAAACTGAATTTTTACCTTACATTTTTGCGCTTTGGCAAGCGACATTAAATCCGCGGCAGGTCGTGCATGGAGTCCGGACGCATGCTTTACAGTAACCACAACATTTTTCATGATCGGTTCTCTCTGCTTTTATTCAAATCATGGAAAGGCAGGCGACTACCTACCTTTCCATGATTTCTTTCGTATGAAAATTCCCTATCCCAGAATTCCAAGCGCCCCTAAAACAAAGGCGATAACAACGACGCCTAACATGATTTTCCATGTTTTGACGTTCCTGGTAGTCAGATAGTAGATCAGCACAGTCACAGCCAGCGGCAGAAGCGACGGCATCAATGCATCGAACAGGTTTTCCTGCAAATTAAACGGTACATTGCCAATAGTAAAAGCAAGCGCGCTTTTTACATTAACATAGTTGGGAATCAGCGCGCCCATTACCGTACAGCCAAGAATACCCGCCGCGCTGATCCAGGTTTTCATCCGACCATCAGCCAACATACCAGAAATAGCATTAGTGCCCAGCCGATAGCCGTACATCCAGGAATTATAGGCTATAACCATTAGAACGACCGGCAAAGCAATCAGGACAAAAAGAGAGCCGAATACATTGCCTTTCGTAGCCATACTGATACCGAGCGCAACCATAATCGGAATCACAACGCCCTGTACGATCGAATCGCCAATCCCTGCCATCGGGCCCATCATACCGGTTTTAAAGCTGTTAATAGCCTCATCCGTAAGCGGAGCGCCGTTCGCTCGCTGCTCTTCCATGGCAATCGTTCCGCCAAGGATGACCGCGCCAAAATTAGGATCAGTATTGAAAAATGTCAGATGGCGTTTCAAGCCAGCCGCTTTTTCGTCTGGGTCCGGATAGAGCTTTTTGATAATCGGAGCCATCGCCATAGCGACAGCCGTACCCTGCATTCTCTCATAGTTATAATTCGCGTGAGAAAAGAACTGCCAGAGCCAATATGATTTCTTTACATCTTTTTCATCCAGGCTTACGTCCTGAACTTTTCCTTCATTCTTGCTTTCCATCCTACCCTTCCTTAGCTTCTTTCAGCGACTTTTTCGTATTCGTCATAAAGACCATCGCACAAATAAGACCGATAATGCTAATTCCGATAATGGGAATATTGAAGTAAGCGGCTAAAACGAAACCCGCCAGTAAAAACGGCCACGTTTCCTGTTTCAAAATCGCCCTCAGGTTCAAGGCAATTCCAAGCGCAGGCAGTACGCCGCCCACAGCGGATAACCCTCTGAAAGCCCAGCTGCCAGCGATTGCATTCAGGAAACCGCCAACCGCTTCGCCACCCCACTTGCAGAACAAAGCGACAACAATCATTTTGAAAACAAACAGCATGATCTGTGCAGGCAGCCAGTTCATAAGCATGACGCCTCGTTCATCCCCTTTTTCAGCGTAATTATCCGCCCAATGCGCGAATATAGAGGAAATACTCATACGTCCAACCCAGACAACCGTACCGAGAATGCCAATCGGTAGAGCCAACGCCAAAGCGGCCTCCAGACTTGTATCCAAGGCCAGAGCAAAGGCTGTACCAACGTATCCAGCCAACGCCATGTCGCTCGGAATAGAACCGCCAACGCTCATATGCCCGAGGAAGATCAGGTTAATCGTTCCACCGATAATAGCCCCCTGCACAGGATTTCCCATTACCAAACCCACAAGAAATCCGCCGACTACCGGGCGCTGCAGAACATAATAGCCTTCCCCGAAGAAAAACGGAGCGTCCGCAAAGTAGTAAAGAAATGCAACAACAATTGCTTGCCACCAAGACATAATTTTCTCCTTTTAATTAATGGCCAATCAGAACTTCAAATTATCCAGATTGACAGCTTTTTCATCAGGGAACACTTGCAAATACACTCTTGTCCCCATTCTTTGAAGCTCTTTTAATTGATCCAACTCCTCCGGCGATACCTGAGTACTCCGCATAATCGGCTTACGATTCGCTCCCTGCCCCATATTCCCAACATTCAGTTCTTTAATTTCCACTCCGGATTTCGCTAAATTAAGCATCGTGCCCGGTGTTTTCGCCAAAACGATCGTCCTCGTACGCTCAGGCTCAGCTTTGATAGCTTGAATCGCATCTTCCATTGTTAGGATCTGAACTTCATAATCAGACGGAACGGCCATTTTCATAATAGAGCAAAGCATTTCATTTTTTGCAGTTTCATCATCAATACAAATAATATTTGTAGATTTGTACACCTTGCTCCATGCTGTCATGACCTGCCCATGGATCAACCGATCATCGATTCTATATAAGACTACCCCCATATCTGCCTCCTTTTTCACTAACACTCAAAACAAAACCTATTCCATTGACTTCGATTTTTGTATCCCGAACGAAACGTTGTCAACAATACCATCCTTACCGCTTTGGATTGCATTTTTAACAACTTCCGCGCTATCACACTCCTTTCTGGTCGATAATACTTCCAGCAACAGAGGCAAGTTAACACCGGAAATACAAGCTGAACCATATTTCACAACCGACATGAGCGCCGCATTAAAAGGAGTCCCATTTCGAAGATCGGTCAGAATAAGAACATTCTCCGCTTCTCCGGTCTCCTGAATAACTCGGCTGATTTTTTCGGTAAAGATTTCCAAAGACTCTCCTGGGTAGAGACCTAAGACATAAAGCTTTTCCTGATTCCCCAAGATCATTTCCGCCGCCTCGCGAAGGCCGGAGGCGTACGATCCGTGACTGGCTAAAAGCACGTGCATCATCTTGTCTTATCCCGCGCTGCCATTCAAATGAATCAGGACCCGGAACGTTTCCATGCTGAGCGCCCGGTTAAAAGCAGTTTCCGCATCAACCATATCATACTTTTCCGAAAGCAATGGATGCACGTCAATCAGCTTTTTACCCAGAAGCTGCGTTGCCTGCCAGAAAGCTTTAATAGTGGGGCTATAGGAACCGGTGATGACCTTCTCGCTGTAATGGATTCCGTTTGGACTGAATGGAATATCATTTCTGGGATGGAAAGACCCATAGTAAACAAGTCTTCCCCTGTCAGCAAGGATTTTAATATAGTCGCCAGCCAGATTTAAATTGTTTACCGTAAAAATAACCGCATGCGGTCCCCGCGATTCGGTCAACCTCCGAATTTCCGTCTCGGCGTCTTTCTCAACCGGGTTGAAAACATCATGAGCGCCTATCGATAAGGCAACTTCGCGCCTTCTTTCGTCAGGCTCAGCCAATATCACTCTTGCGCCAGACAGTTTTGCTAAAAGAACATGCAGCTGCCCCATAATTCCGCCGCCAACAATGACGACATCTTCTCCAAAACTCAACTTTGCCTGTTCCATACTATGCAGACAGCAGGCGAGCGGCTCTGCAAAAGCCGCGGCTTCAAGATCCACATGGCGCCCTGGAAGTTTAAAGATCCGATCGGACGATATCGCAATATACTCAGCCATTCCGCCCGAACCCGGAATTCCATCGTAAATTCGTTTCTTCTTTTTTCCTTTGCAAAGGTTATCCATCCCCCTGCGGCAATATTCGCATTGACCGCAGCTGTCAAACGTTTTCACAACACAGGGATCACCCACCTGAAGATCGCAGATCGTATTCTCCGGAATATAGGCGACTTCGCCCGATACTTCGTGACCGGGGACAAAAGGCAGCGGGACATCCTCCCCTTTAAAAATTCTCTGTTCCCAGGTACAAATCATACAATGGCGCAAACGAATTAATACCTCGCCGGCTTCCGGAACGGGCGCCGTCAGTTCACGAACCTCTGCGGCGCCTGCTTTCGGAATCACAATAGCTTTCATCTTATCAGGAATCATTTTCTTCTCCCAACCAGTCCAATCTCAAAGCTGAATCTCAGAGGCCTTTGCTCCATGATGAACAAGGTCTGCCAGGGCTTTTACAACCTTCTCTGGATTTTCATGGTTCCATACGTTCCGTCCAATCGCAACGCCCGCGGCTCCGACTGAACAGGCTTCTTCGATACAGGTAAAGAGACCACCTAATTCTTTGCTTTTAGCGCCGCCGAGGATAACGACCGGCGCATAAGCAGCCTTAATGATACGCGCATACTCTTCCGGAGTACCCGCGTAGCTCGTTTTAATAATATCGGCCCCATATTCACAGCCAGTCCTGGCAGAGAGCACCAGATTGTCAATATTCCACGGTATTTTTCCGCTGAAACCGCCGGGGAGCATTTCCGCCATAACCGGGAACCCCCATTCATGCGCGGAAGTCGTAATTTTCGCCAGATTTTTCAGGCTCTTCTCTTCTCCCGCTGAACCGGGGAAACCCATGCACGCAACGGCGTCCGCCCCAATCTTGATCGCGTCTTCAACTCTAAACAACAATTCAGGTTCGCATCCAGGGCCTAAACAGGAATTGCCGCCATCCAAGCGCACAATCAACGCAATATCCTGCAGAAGATCGGCATAACGTTTAGCGACGCCATAAGTCGTCAGGAGCGCATCCGCGCCGCCGCGCACAATTGCCGTTAGAATTTTTTCCATATTATCAAGAGCTGGATTAACCGGCAGCCCCATACCATGATCCATTGCAACAATAACAGTTTTCTTATCTTCTCTAAAGATACGATTCAAACGTTTCATATATCTGCTCCTTGGAAACCAAGTATTTGTTAACTTATAATACAAGAGTCCGCCCAGCAGGTCAACGTAAAAAAATAACAACAAACCCGCTTTTTTTTGTGAAACAACACTAAACAGATGTAATAAAAAGACTGGCTGAGCTATGCCTGATAATCTTCAGAAGATTTTCCAAAAAGCCGCTTTAATTCAAATGCAAGCCGAAGGTTGAATTGAGCCTCGCCGGAACGAATTGAAAAACCAAGAATCCTCTCAATTCGTTCCAGACGATAAGTAATCGTATTATAGTGAGTAAATAAAGCTTCCGCTGTTTCTTTAACGCTTGAGTTATTCATCAAATAAGTGTATAAAGTCTGGCATAATTGCGACCTCTGGTTCTTGTCATACTGGACAAGAGGGTCAAGAAACCGTTTCACATATCTGCCCGCGGTTTTACATTTTCTTAATGGGAATAGGATTGAAAGCGTACCAAGATCCTTTTCCTGAATCAGACTTCTCTGAATATCGCAAATACGCGAAATCTCAGCTATCGTCAGTGCCTGCTGATACAGTTCAGGAATATCCGAAAGATTTCCCGGATCTGAAACGCACATACGGAAGCGATCCGTGTTCAACGCTGTGGATAACTGCGCCTTCAAGCTGGCGAGAATAACCTGCGGAGGGAGCTCCGCCGCTTCATCAAATAAAATAATCGTCAACTTCCCTGCATAGGTCGTATAGAGCCAACGCTCTTGAATATTATCATGACCGTTGCTCAATTCCTCCGAAGAAAAAGATGAATACTGTAAATACTCCGAAGTCTCAAAATAATCGACTACAATAATCCAATATGTTTTATCTGTGGGCAAGTACAGATCATGCGTCCGGGCCGAGAAAGAAATATCCGAGCCGCTGCCGTATTTCCCAGTTAAGCAATTGATAATAAACTTGTCTTCATATTTCTTTTGAAGCCGCCTGATTTCCGTCATATTCTGATACTCAAGTGTCAGAATTCGTCCGACTCTTTCCAACGCAGAAATTTTTGACCAATTCAAAGGAATATCTTGAATGACTGCAATTGAATAAGCCTCTTCCTCCAGCCTGTAGACAGGCAACAGAATCATACGCATTCTCTGATCCTGGTATGGAATAATAAATCCATGGGAATCCGGATGAGAGCTTTGAAGATCTTCGGCCAAGCTATCCTCCGCTATCTTTTTTTTTCGCAGCAATTTTTCCATCTCTTTATAAATACGAGAACGGATCAGCTGAACGCCTCGATCACCGAATTGATCAAGAAAAAGACGCGTAGACTCACTGAAGTATAAGCCGTGCCCCTTATGAACAAATATTATTTTATGCTCAAGGATTCTTTCGATTCCTGCTAATTTTTCATCGATTTTACCAGGACGTTGGAGCGCTTCAATTAATTCTTCAGTACATAACTGAAGCTGTTTAAAATGATCCGCTTTTTTGCGCAAAAGCGTACTGGTAATATCATATATGATATTACTAAAAATTGACGATAGAGGCAGCTTGATAAGAGCGAAATTCTCCTGATTACAGAGATCAAGCACCTTTGGCGGAACTACGAAATTTTTACTCGTTTTGATACATAGCGCCGCAGCGTTTTGCTTCGCAAGGCTTTGAACCGCTGATAGAAGCGTCATAGGACCACCTCGAAAAGGGTAATCCGTCACAATTACGACTTCGTTTTCGCTCGCCCAGTTCCCTAAATCAGGCATATCAATCACTGTAGCGCCGTCAACCGGATGACTTAATCCGTCTTGTCCCGCTATTACGTAGCTTTCTTTCATTGAATCCAGCGCAAGAAGGCTTTCTACAGTTAGTCCTTCCAAATTATGCCCCTTTATTTGCAGGTTTTTTGCTGTTCCCAAAGTTCATGGCTCATCAATTTGAGTTGCTGCAATGTTGTCCGCCTCATTTGGTCGTTATTTTTATCGCTGTTATAGACCATATTTCCAGCAATAAAAACATGCTTTATGAACTCTTTCTTCCCATATACAACAATCTGATCATAAATATTATCCCTGGTGATCTCGGTTGGCCAAAGATCGGCCATGACGATAAAATCTGCCGCCGCGCCTTCATTCAACGTTCCGCCATGATATCCCATGCACCTGGCGCCCATCTCCGTCGCCATCTTGAAAACCAACCTGGCAGGCATGACGGTAGTTGATTCTAAATGCGCTTTATGAATCAGAAACGCAGCGCGCATAACGGAAAAGAAATCGTTTACATACCCATCGCTTCCCAGTCCAACGGGAATCCCTGCATCGAGCATTTTAGGAACAGGGGCTATACCGCCGCCCACCTCACAGTTACTGATCGGCATATGCGAAACGCAGGTATTCGTTTTCGCTAACAGTTCAATTTCCTTCTCGTTCACCTTGACGCATTGGGACGCCAGAGTCCGATCGTATAGTGCGCCCAACCGGCAGTAAAGCTCTGCGGGCAGGACCTGGCGCCGGGACTTCAGAACATCAGGCTCAAACGAGCTCTCTGAAAGGTGAAAATGGAAAATTGCGTCTTCCCCTTTCGCCGTCATCACAGCTTCTTCAATAAAAGAATCGCTGCAGCTAAAGGTCGTATGCGCGCTGACCGCGCCTCGAATCAGGCGGGAGTTTTCCTGAAAATAGCGGATCGCGCCCTTGTTTTCAGAAAGACATCTCCTCCCATTGTCCGACGAAATGCGTTCAGAAGACTCAAGCGAAACAATCGCTCTCATCCCCATTTTCTCAAGAACCTTACCCTGTTCGATGAGAACGCCCTCTTCAGCCAGCGGCGCTTCAAGAACATCGAAAATCGAAACCACGCCCGATTCCAATGATTCCATTGCTGTATAAAACGTCGTAGCCAACACATGTTTAAGTGACACTTTGTTTTCCATATCCGGCCACCAATAATCTTCAAGAAAAGATTCGAAATTCCGGATCGTTATCTTGGGCGTCATACCATGAGAAAGGACGCCATATTGATGCATATGCGAATTGACGAAACCAGGGCAAACGACCTGATCCCGATAATCGAAAATCTCGTATTGATTTTCCTTCGCCAGACGCAGGATTTCATCGTTCGGCAGAACCTGATTTATTTTTCCCCCAGCAAACAAAAAACCATGCTCGCTCTCCGCGCAAGCAGAATCAACCACAAGCCAGCCAGCCAACACCGCAAACATGATTTACCACTCCTCCTTTTATAATACCTCAGAGAAAAGCCGCACAGAATCTATATATTCTCCACTCATATGTATATGAGGCGTTTATGTGAGATTTGCTCATCCATATCCTCCATAAGCTATCGCGAAACCTCGTTCATAAGATCGAAGTCAGTTTTCGCCGCAGGTATTTCCCCCGCCTGCCATACTGGACGCCATTATTAATCACGAACGAACCGGATGCCATGACTTTTTCAATCTTAACCTGAACTTCCGTATCCTGATAAATCGATTGATCCTGATTCGAGTGATTGGGCAGCTTATACCGCGCGCACGAATCATCAAAAAAAACAAGATCTGCATCGCTATCGATTTGCAGGCTGCCCTTCTGAGGATAAAGGCCATGCAAAACAGCTGGATTTCTGGTATAGCGTTCGATGACTTCTTCACCAAATAGCTGATACATCAATATAAAAGAATGCTCTACGCCGCCTACACCCATCGGCATTTCAGATATTTTTTTATTCTTCTTTTCATATGTCATAAATGGACAATGATCGGTTGCAAAAACAGAAAGCAAACGCCAATTCTCCTTGAGTATTCTCTGCTCCGCTAATGATTTTAAAGGAGGCGTCATGCTATAGCGAAAAGCTTCTGAACCTTGATAGACAGAGTCATCAAAATAAAAGTAATGCGGAGCTGACTCAAGAAAAAGTCTCCTGTTCAGAATATCTCCATACTCAGCGGAAAGTCTTTGAATCGTCGTTCCGCTGCTGACATGGACAATATAAGCGTTTCCCTGATGTTTCCGGACAAATTCCGCAATCTTCAATACCTGCGCTACCTCAACCTCTGCTGGCCTTGCTTTACTTAGTTGCGCAATCTCTTGTAGATCAAAACGAATCAGATCGTCATCCTCCGCGTGACATAATATGCGAATATCGTTCTCAGCGGAGCGCCTGATCATTTTTTCAACAGTTTCGTCGGAAGAATAGGCGGCAGGTTTATACGTTGTATATAGCTTAATCGTAGGCGATCCAATCGTAAGCGCCGCGCTGGCAATATCCCCTGCCGTATCCTGCAGCTCACAGATCGCTGCGTGAAAACTATAATCGACGATGCTGTTTTGAGCTAATTTTCTTTTCCGCTCAAATTCCTTTTGAATCCCCTCGCCTGTCGGTCTTTCATCAAGGAAATCAATATAGGTCGTGACTCCACCCCAGGCGGCCGCTATACTGCCGCTATAAAAATCGTCAGCAGAAGTATACGGACCGCTTCCCATCGCAAGGTGAACATGCGGATCGATGATTCCGGGAATAATCTTGAGCCCATCTGCATCAACATGCTTCACCGCAGGAAGGAGCTCGTCGCTGATATTCGCAATCCGGCCAGCCGTAACATAAAGGTTCGTCTGCACCCATTGCCTATCGAGATATGCCTTTCCCCCGCAAATTCTTAAGTCGTACATTTTTCTCCTTCAGCCAATTTCTCATTATCGTTTTTCCTATGCGAATTTTCAACTTTCCCGAATCTCCCGATCAAAATCCGCGGACAAAGCTGCTTTCTTTCTCTCCCTGTCAGACTGCTCCGCCCAGGCTGCTGTAAGCGCACCGGTTGGGCATATATCAACGCACATACCGCAATCACGGCAGCGTTTTGAATCGACCTGCATCTGAGGGAAATCCAACTTGCGCGCGTCGTAGCAGCAGACCTGCTCGCAGCGTTTGCATTGAATACATTTGGGAGAACCGTCTGCTTTATAAGGTTCAAAGTGGAAGTCGTAATGCCTGATCCGCTCGGTTCCCGGAAAATTACTCAAAGCGGCCCGATATGCCGACTGAATATCGGGATATCCTAATACATCAAGCATTTTAATCAACTGATGATTCAGCTGACGGATGAATTCCACACCCTTAAGAATACCGGCTGAGCAGATTCCCGTGCCCATCGCGCCGGCCATGACATATTCCAAAGCGTTTTCAGCCGACATGATTCCCCCTGATCCATAGATATTCTTATAATCAGGGAAACGCATGGCGATCTCAGCTACAATCCTAAGAGCAATCGGTCGTATCGCTTCGCCCGTCAACCAGCCATAACCATCATTTCCAAACATAACTGGTCGCGCTTTACGAATGTCGATCTTCAGAACTGGGCCAATCGAATCGATCGCACAGATCCCATCCGCGCCATGCTCGATACACTTTTTAGCCGATTCAATCGGATCGTCCCAGTTCCCCGACAATTTGCAGATAACGGGAATGCTGACATGCGCCTTTGTAAAATCCAACATCGGAAGCAAAGTCTCTTCACGATAAGAAACCAGTTCGATCATATGCGAACCGGCTTTTTCGACCTCCCCAACAATGGCTTTTGCTTCCTTTAACGTATGCCCCACACTGGCAATAACTGTAGCGCCTGAAGCAACTGTCCGGGGAATTTCGACTTCACACCACTGTTCGGACGGAATATCAGCCCATTTCTCAGCATTCAGCAAACTATTTTGACCAAATCTGGCGATATGCCCTATCGGATTTATAGCAGGACTTAGCCGTATCGTCTTCGTAACGACAGCGCCCGCGCCAGCCTGATGCCCTTTGATCATTCCCTCGGCGCTGTAGCATAACGGTCCGGAAGTTAAAATAAAGGGACTTTGCAGCTTCCGCTTACAAAACTCGATCTCAATCCGATTTCCGTTAACTTCATTGTCCTTCATTTCCCTTCCCTCCAGAAAGTTCGCATACTTCAGGCTTACTAAAAGGTTCCCAAGGTAACGGCCTGCCGCCGGAATCGGAGACCATACCCCTATCCCTTCTCTCAGGCTCAGCTTGATTCGCATGCTGAGCTACATCATAGATAGCGTCTATGATTTGCTTATAACCCGTACAACGACAGAGATTCCCCGATAACGCAGTTTTGATCTCGTCGTAGGTCGGGTTGGGATTTTCCTTCAGCAGCGCGGTCGCGCTCATCACAAACCCTGGCGTACAAAATCCGCACTGAATCGCCTGATGCTCTATGATTGCCCGCTGCACAGGGCTTAGAGAGTCCGGAGAAGATATCCCTTCAATCGTCACCACTTCGCGCCCCTCACAGCTGCCGATCAACATCAGACAGGAAGTTACGGCTTTATTATCCACAATAACCGTACAAGCACCGCACTCGCCCACAGAACATCCTTCTTTAGTACCCGTCAGATGAAAATCATCACGCAGTACATCCAGAAGCCTTCGGTTAGCTTTTGTCAATACTGTCACGTCTTCACCGTTCAGCCGGAAACGAACTTCAATTTTTTCACTCATGATTGGTCCTCCGCGTCATAAACAGCCGCGCACAGCGCACGTTCAGCCAAAACAGTCAAGGCTGGCTCTTTATATGCAGAAGACCATCTCCTGCCATTCTCCTCCAGCATCTGCTCAGAGACCTGAGCTGCCGTCTTGCTGATCAGGGCTCTGGACGGCTTCTGCCCGCAAAGCAAGCGTTCCGCCCGCTGATAGCGCTTCACACGTCTCCCGACACACCCAGGAACAATCATGGCGTTTTGTATACTGCCGTCCCGTTGAAAATCAAGAACCACGGCTACGGAAAGTCTCGATATGGCGAGAGCTCTCCTTCTCCCCAGCTTCACGAATGACGATCTTTCGCTCGGCAATAATTTCCGGACTTCAACCGCTATTACAAACTCCCCTGCATCAAGTCTCGGGACACCCATATCATCGTAAAAATCAGAAAGGCGCATCCTTCGTTCACACTTATACCCATGAATCAGCAGTTCAGCATCCCCAGCCAGCAAAGGAGGCAGAGGATCGGATGCCGGCGATGCATTACAGATAGCACCGCCAACAGTTCCCATATTCCTGATCTGAGGAGATCCCACTAATGAGCAAGCTTTTGATAAAAAAGGAAAGTACTGACGAACAAGAGAAGAACACTCAATCATCGTATGCGTACATAAAGCGCCTATCCTTAATGCATTTCCAACGTCCTCAATTCGAGACAATTCCGCCTGAAAAGGATGCAGATCGACGACGGCTTCCAGCTCATCCCACCGCCTGTTTTTTTCATGCAGCTGAACCAAAAGATCCGTCCCGCCAGCGAGAATACAGGCATGTGGATGATGAACAAACAGCACCCGGCTGACCTCTTCCAAATTTTGAGCTTTGATAAAAGTGAAATCTTTCATTCTGGCCTGAGATTATTTAATGGGTTTCCTCAATTTCCGTCCTAACAGAATCGTCTCCAAATCACATGGATTCTCTCTGACCCGGCGGCCGGTAGCGTTGTAAACCGCATTGGCAATCGCCGCGGCAACCCCTTCCGTTGCGGGCTCGCCAACGCTCTTAGCCCCATAAGCGCCGTTCGGATCCTCGCATTCAAAAATATTAACCTTCATTTCCGGAATATCCATCGCGGTAGGGATCAGGTAAGTATCGAGATTTTCAGATGTAACTTTTCCGCGATCCAGCGTTACTTCTTCCATAACGCCATAGCCCTGACCCATTACAATACCACCAAAAACCTGTCCTTGAATTAATGCCGGATTGATAGCCGTACCGACATCATGGCTAGACGTTACTTTTTGAACCTCGACGTAACCCGTCCGCATATCCACTTCAACTTCCGCAACAATACAACCATAAGCAAAAGTCGGGAAAGCTTTCCCCTGTCCGGTTTCATGGTCCTGCGTCATATCATCCGGCTGAAACCAGTTATAAACTGAAAGCTGACGCCCTGCCCAAAGACAAGGGAGCGTTACCTCCTGAATATCAAATTTAACGCCCGGATATCGCGTAAAATAAAACATACTGTTTTGTAGTTCGATATCGTCAACTGTAAAATCCTGATATGTGAGCGAACAATGGGGAAGTCCTGTTTCTTCCTCAACTTTTCTTAAAGACAGGAGTTTCATATCGTATGCATGACGGATCAGGAGTTTTTTCATCTCCTGCCCCGCGCGTTTAACGGACTGAGAGCCCATTATTGTACCGCGAGAAGCAACGGTCATGCCGCAGTCCGGAATAGAATGGCTGTCAACTCCGTAAAAAGAAATACTATCAAATTTCAATCCGGATGCTTCTGCTGCAATTTGGACAAATGCGGTTTTTAATCCCTGACCATTTTCCGCCAACCCTGAATTAATCGTTGCGGAACCGTCTTCATTAACGATGAAAAAACAGCCGCCTGCGTCGGGCGATTCTCCGCCAAGGCCACAGCCCCGATGAGTAATCGCCATTCCGATTCCTTTTTTATATTCAGCGTCCGCTTCCTGCCGCATGTAAGCGTCGCGTTTTCTCCGATAATCCGTCTGACGCAGCGTATAATCCATCACTTCCTGTAAAATGACATGCTGAACCTGATCATTCGTTGCGGTAAAAGAACCGTCCTTCAAGCAGTTAACTCGCCTGAGCTCATCTTCCGGCATACCGAGTTCCTCAGCCAATTCATCGATCAGCTGCTCCTGGGCAAAAATAAGCGAAGGAGAGCTGTACCCGCGCATCGCTCCGGAATGAATGTTATTGGTAAACACGCCGAACGTATCCGTTTTTACATGTTCCACTTCATATGGACCAACCGAATGAACGTTCGCGCGCCAGTTCATAAACTGCGTTTGATTATTGTAAGCCCCTGAATTGTCAATTTGCTGACCTTCGAAAGCTACGATTTTCCCGCTTTTCTTCGCCCCGATTTTATATCTTAGGATAAAAGGATGCCTTTTAGCGCTTTCAAGCAGCGAATCCTCACGGCTAAAAACCATTTTAACGGGTTTATTTGTCAGACGCGCCAAGTATGCAGCTCTCGCTGCGACCAAACCAACCACTTCTTCTTTACCCCCGAAAGACCCGCCCAGGACGTCCTGAACCAGACGCACCCTGTTCAGCGGTATTTGCAGAATATCCGCTACGTATCGCCTGGTAAAGAAAGGATTCTGCGCAGACGCATGCACCGTCATGCGCCCTTCGTTTGCCTGATAGTACGCGACGGCCGCTTCCGGTTCCATATATGCATGTTCAACATATTGCGTTCGATATTCACGTTCGAGAATGACGTCTGCCTCCGCAAAGCCCTTTTCGATATTGCCCTTTCTGATATGAAAAACTGATTCCGAAAATATATTATCCTGATATTCTTCGTGAACAAGAGGCGCGCCAACTTCAAGCGCCTCCTCAACCGTAAAAACAGCTGGCAAAATCTCATAATCCACGCTGATCTTTTGCAGCGCAAGATCCACAATTTCTTGAGTATCCCCAGCGACCATGGCTACACAGTCGCCGACGTAACGTACGCGCTCCGTCAAATACATATAGTTAGACCAGCTCTTACATTTGGGCAGATCTCGAAACGTAACGACCGCCCTTACGCCGGGAATACGCTCAGCACGGCTCGAGTCAATCGACTTGACGCTTGCGCTGGGAAATGGACTTCTCAAAACACCGGCATAGATCATATCCGGGAGATATACGTCGGCGGCATATACAGCCCGACCGGTAACCTTTTCAACACCATCCTTTCTGGGCAGCGAGCGGTTTAGAACCTGATATTTTTTATCTCCTAATAAGGGCATGATCATCGTCTCCGAGTCATTACAGCCTGATTCCTACAATTTTTTACACTGCGCTGCCAGGAAAAGAGGAAAAGCGGAATAGAACTGAATCGCCTTAAAAAGTTCGGGCAGAGGTACTTGATCATCTGTCGTATGGCAAAGCGGTTCGTCGCCAGCGCCAAAACCAATCGCTGGAATTCCCATCCGACCGCAAAGATGCGTCCCATTCGTGCAGAAATCCCATTTCGTAACAACCGGTTCTTTCTCAAACAGAGCTCGATAAGTCTGGACCCCGGCCTGTACGATTGGCGCGTCCTCCTCCATTACCCAAGACGGGAAATAATCCGTACAATCAATTTTATAACCAGTATAAGTCTTGACCACTTCGTTATCGATCTCAACTTTAATTCCCTCAATCCCTGCGCAGAGAGAACTGACCTCGTCAATCAATTCCTGCTCGGTCTCGCCGCAGGAAATACGCCGGTCGCAGGTGATAACCGCTTCGCCTGGAATCGTATTGAGAGAAGGAGCTTTGCATTCAACATTCGTAACTTCTATAGTACCTTTTCCTAAAAAATCGTCATCAACAAAATCATCATGCTCATCAATTCTTTTGATAATCGGAAGTGCTTTCACCAGCGCGTTGTCACCGCGCCAGGCCGCCGACGCATGGGCGCATTTACCCGGAACAGTGATGCGGATCAAGGCCCTGCCTTTATGCCCGCGCATAATCCTTCCGTTGCTTGCTTCCGCGACCAGGATATAGTCCGGTTTAATATCCGGATTCTCTTTCATCATCGCTGATACGCAGGAACCTTCCACGTCCTCTTCTGAAATAGAGCCGGATATCCAGAGAGTAAAGTCTTTATCCAGTGCTAACTTTTTTAGGATTCGCCCCGCGTACGTAATTCCAATCAGGCAACTCTTATCGTCTACGGCGCCCCTCCCATATAAAACCTGATTCTCAATCGTCGCTGAAAGCGGTGGGAACCGCCAGTCTCCCGGATTGCCCAAGTCAACGGTGTCAATATGCGCGTCATACAATACAACCGTTTTACCAGACCCGATTCTCCCGAGAACATTTCCGACGGCGTCCACTCTTACCTCGTCAAAATCAAAGTTGCGCATTTTCGCAGATAGAAACTTGACCGCTTCGTCCTCGTTATAGGTAACGCTTTCAATTCGAACCAACTCTTGAAGATCGCGAACAATCTCGTCTTCCCAGTCTTTTACCTGTTTAACGATCGAAAGTAAGTTTGCAGACATGTTCATAGTTCCACCCCATTTCGATTTTTATTTTCTTGCAACAAACAATAAATCTGTCAATACACCGATTTCATTGCACACATCTTCGTAAGTGTACCACCGCCTTATTTTTACGAATTTTACAGCTGTCAATCAAGCGCAATCCTCGATCCGTTTTGCCGAGACAAGGCTTCCTGTCCCAAAACGCTGATAACAGCAGCTTTAGAGATCGCTTTAGCCAACCGATGAAGCGTTTCCAACCCAACAATATCTTCTATTGCGCCCTGAGATTTTTTATCCTGACTCCATATACTGCCACCCAGGTAGCAGCTGCCGCCACCGCCGGTTACAAGCATCCCATTCATCAAATAAAAACTGATCATCGGATACTTTGCCGTTTCCACTCCGCCATAACGAGTACCGCCTGTCGTGATGGCCGCGCCGACTTTATTTTCTAAAACACCCGAATGAACCATGTAAATCGGTCGCATCCGATTCAAAACAGCAGACAATTGCGCTGAAATATTCATGTCATAAACAGGAGAAGCCATAATTATCGCGTCAGCGGCAAGGATTTTCTGTTCAATTTCCTGATGATCGTCTTGAATAACACACATGGAACGAGCCCGGAGGCAAGCGTCGCAATGAACGCAGGGACTGATTTTTTTACCGGACACTGTCCAGAAATCTACCGTAAAGACATCTGAAACCGACAAAATATCGTCCAAAACGGTTCTAAGAGCAAGTTCAGTCGCTCCATCCCTGCGCGGACTTCCACAAATACCCAGTATCTTGATTTTTCTCATCTGCCCCATGCTCTCTTACAATAATAATGTTCGGTTATGCTCCTCTGCCTGCCATCCACAATCCGATTTGCTCGATATTCGCTTCTTTTGGGGTTGTTTCGGCGATCATCCTCCCTTCATACATAACGCCGAATCGATCCGATAAGGACATAATTTCCTCCAGCTCGGTTGAAATCAGTATAACAGCGCACCCTTGATCCCGATGGCAGATGAGATGTTTTCGGATCAATTCGCTTGCGCCAATGTCCACACCGCGTGTCGGATGTGCCGCGATGAGAAAGCGCGGTCTTTTATCCAGCTCTCGTGCTACAACTAATTTTTGCTGATTCCCTCCTGAAAGTGTCGCCAATGCGACATCTTCGCTGGGAGCTTTTACGTTATACTTTTTAATCAGCTCTCCGCTATACAGATGTTCCTTCTTCCAATTAATCGAATTTCTGGTAGAAGAGAATTCGTCCGTCTTGTAGTTGTAAAAAGAAGTATTTTCAAAAACAAAAAATTGACTGATGACCCCCATGTTTAAGCGATCTTCAGGAATATGCCCGATCGTTTTACGAAATATTTCATTCGTACTCGCATGAGTAATATCCTGACCGCAAAAAATAACCTGTCCAGAATCTTTGGGAATGATTGATAAAAGGGCTTTAACCATTTCAGACTGCCCATTGCCGTCAACACCCGCAATCCCATATATCTCGTTATTGAACACGGAAAAAGATAAGTCATTTACGACATTTTTCTTATAAGCCGTCGTCACACAAAGATTTCTAACCTCAATTATTTTTTTATCTCGACATGCGTTGTTTTCACTATGCGCAAATACGATATCTCTGCCGACCATGTGCCTTGCAAGTTCTTTCTCATTAGTATCCGCTTTTCTGGAACTCCAAACCGATTTACCACCTCTTAATACGGTAACTCGATCTGCAATTTCCATAATCTCATTCAATTTATGAGAAATGAAAACAACAGAGGTTCCAGCTTCATTTAGCTGGTGGATGATCTTGAAAAGTTCTTTTGTTTCCTGAGGCGTCAGTACAGCCGTCGGCTCGTCCAAGACCAGGATCTTACATGAATCATAGAGCGCCTTCAGAATCTCAACCCGCTGCTGCTGACCAACGGACAAGTCTTTCACAACAGCGGCAGGATTAACCTCCAAACCAAATTTCGCGGAAAGATTTTTGATTCTTTGGCTTGCTTTTCGCGTATTAATCAGCGGCGTCCGACAGGTGCATAGAATAATATTCTCGACGACAGTCAGAGCAGGAACTAACATGAAATGTTGATGAACCATACCAACCCCGAGAGCTCTCGCATCTCGGGGCTGTCGAATGTTAACTTGCTGCCCATCAAGAATAATTTGACCACTGTCCGGCTTTAAAACACCATACAGGATGTTCATCAGCGTGCTTTTTCCTGCCCCGTTTTCGCCAAGAATTGCATGCGTCTCACCTTTTTTAATATCGAGGCAAACATTATCGTTAGCAGTAAGTGTATTGAACTTTATCGTAATATTCTTTAGTTGCAATATAGGATCCATCTGAATTGTCCTTCTTGCGCCCATCCAAGCCTAAGATCGATAGGCAAGAATTATTATTTTATATTATTCAAGAACATACTTAACTTCAATTTCACCGTTTTTAATTTTGCCGATAACGTCCATCAGAAGGTCTTGAACATCCTGCGGCACATCCGAACTAAAGTCCGTGAGCCAAACTGAACCCTCTTTGACCCCAAACACATAGGCTTTAGCTTCCAGCCGCCCTTCAAACCCAAGCTCCGCAACTTGCTCAATAGCGCCTGGCAAATCAATAATTGCGCTGGTTAAAGTTTGATCAGGGGCTAAAGCCTTTTGATCGCCATAAACCCCGATAATTCGCAGGTCCTTATGCTCTTTTACGTATTCAAACGCGCCGATACCAGCCTGATCCGCATTCGGCGCAATAATATCAGCTCCCTGCTGGACCATTGCCGCGGTCAACTCTTTAAGCTGCGCTGTATCCGAAGAAGAACCCGTATAGCTGCTCAACACTTTGATTTCAGGATCAATGTACTCAACGCCCTGCCTAAAACCGGTCGCATAGCGAATAATTCCCGGAATTTCCAGTCCGCAAGGCACAGCTACTACTTTCGTTTTTGTCATTTTTGCGGCCAAAACACCGGCCAGAAATCCCGCGTCGCTGCTATTGGTATCCATCGCAAAAACGTTGGGGGCCTCATATTCAATCGTACTGGTTACCGCAAACATTGTTTTTGGGAAATCGGCCGCAACAGCTTTAGCCGGATCTAAAAATTCAAAACCATGTCCTATAATAAGGTCGTAACCTTTACCGGCATATCCTCGATAAACAGCCTCATAATCAGACGTTTTAACATTTTCAGAGTATGCGGTTTCAAAGCCAGCCTGCTTAATTAATTCCAGTCCCTGAAAAGCTGTCGCGTTCCATCCTTCATCGTTAATCGTACCAGGAAGAACCAAAGCAACTTTGTATTGGGAATGATCGGTCATCTCGATCGCTTCTCCCGGCTTTTCTTTGTCCGCCTCAGCCGTTTCACTATTATTCACTGACTGTCCGCACGCAGCTAAAAATAAAACACAGACGACCGCCAAAAGCACAAAAACGATTACATTCTTCTTTTTAAACATAGCACGACTCCTTTTTCTTTTGCTTTATACGTTCAATCCTATTTTTCGCGATTCTCAATTAACGATATCACAAGCAATACAGATTTGATTTACACATATATCCCACTGGCTGGAACATTTACCTAAGACCGCCTCCTCTTATAGTCTTAATATCATGCCAACACCACGCAGCGACAGAATATACAAAAAGGATCCAGTTACACGTATTTCGTCATAAGCCCCTCCTATCAGCGAGCAAAGCGAGCAAATTAACTAAATTTAACATATTTTTTACCCAAAGAGGAAGGATCCTTAGAGTTTGCTCCTGAAATAATAACCGCTATGATCGTAATAACGTAGGGAATAATGCGGATAATGGGCGCAGGAAATTTTGTAATACTTGCTTGTAAATTATACTGGAGTGCATTACTTGCACCAAACATTAAAGAAGCAAGAAGAACGCCTGCCGGTTTATACTGCCCCAATGAAACCGCTGCGAGCGCGATATAACCACGTCCGCCAGTCATTAATTCAGAAAAACTATTCATATGGGCCATCGAGAGCGAACAACCACCAAGACCAATAATCATTGAACCGATAAGAACAGCAATCAGCTGCACCCGGTAAACATCAATCCCCGCAATATCAACAGCGATTGGATATTCGCCCGCCGCACGGATCCGGAGACCAAGATTTGTATGATACAGAAAAAAGTAAAGGGCAAAAACGAGTATCAACGCAATAAAGGTCATGACGGAAACGCCTGAAAATACAGGACGAAACCCCTGAATTGAAGATTGCGACCCAGAGCCAAACGCTTGTCTCGATAAAGTAGTAGTCATTCCTTCAGCAAGAAGATTCAGAGCAACGCCAACAACAACCTGGTTGCCTTTCCAGTAAACCGTCATCAAGCCAAACAGAAGACCAAGAACAGCAAGAATAATAAGAGCTGCGAGGATTCCGAAGCCGGTATATCCGGTTAAGTAGGTTCCCAGAACACCAAAAAACGCGCCCACCAACATCATCCCCTCAGCCCCAATATTAATTACACCGCCTAACTGCATGATAAGAATCCCAAGTGCGACAAAAAGAATAGAAGTGCTGTCGCGAAATATGACGGTCATAAAATTCCACATGAATAAGCTCCTTCTAATTTTTTTGCTTTACTGGGAATACCTGAATCGTCATCATCAAAATGATAATGGCTTGAATAATCAGAACAACAGATGATGGAACATTTGAAAACATCTGTACCATATTTCCGCCTGTTTTCATTGCGCCAAAAAGGAACGATGAGAGAACGATACCAACCGGGCTGTTTTTACCCAGCAGCGCGACCGCAATTCCATCAAAACCATATCCTGCCGAGAAATTCTGAAGCAGCCTTTTTTGAATGCCTAATAGCTCCATACCGCCGACAAGACCGCCTAATGCGCCTGAAATAGCGAAAGCTATCATCCGATTTTGCTTGACATTGATGCCAATACTGTTCGCGACCGTAGGATTCTCGCCTACAATCCGCATTTCAAAGCCCTTTTTACTTTTTTGCCAATAGTAGCCATATATCGCAATGAGCAAAAGAGCAATGATAATTCCAATATTAACCCTTGTTCCAGGGATCAGGATAGGAAAACCAGCGGTCGATAACACTCTTGCTGATTGCGGGAATTCAGGCGCCTCGCGCATAGGCCCCGTCACCAGGTATTCGACAATAAATAACATGATGTAATTCATCATGACGGTCGTTATGACTTCGTTTGCACCGAAGCGATTTTTCAAATAAGCAATAAAGCAGCCCAAAAAAGTACCTGCCAGGATACCGGCAGTAACCGCGATGAATAAATGAAGGACGCCTGGCAAAAAAGTTATATTAACACCAACCCAGGTACTTAATATAGCGCCCGCCAGCATTTGGCCCTCAATCCCAATATTAAGCATCCCGCATCGGTACGCAAACGCATAACTGATACCTGCAATGATCAAGCTCGCTGTTTTGAGAACTGTTTCAGAGAGCGTTTGAGACGTACCTACAGATCCTTCGATCATTAACCGATATACTTCAATCGGGTTATTTCCGCCCCTCCAAATAATGAAGGCGCCGATCAGCATCGCAATCATAATCGCGAGAAAGGGATAAAGAAAGTATTGGCTGAATTTACGTCTGACCATGGATTTTTATGGGGCAGGAGGAGAAAATAATGGTTTGCTGCTCTTCCTGCCCCGTCCTTTCACAAGGCACTTAAAGAATCAGGAAAAATGAATTATCTTCTGTTAATATTTCCCATGGTAAGCGCCATGAGAGCCTTAATCGTATGCAGGCGGTTCTCAGCCTCATCATAAATCACAGATCGCGGACCGTCCAATACTTCGCTGGTGACTTCGATATCGCGATCCGCCGGCATGCAGTGCATATAAATCGCATCCTTCGAGCCGAGATCCATCTTACGCTGATCGACAAACCAATCAGGATGTTCATTGATCATCGCCAACCCTCGCGCTTCGTCATCACCGACCGTCATAATCGGCCCCCAGCCCTTGGCGTAAATAATATCGGCGCCTGTACAGGCTTCTTCCATATCGTGTACCAGTTCAAATTTCGATCCGGCAGCATCGGCATTCGCCCTCGCGATTTCCATAATCTTCGGATCCAGTTCAAAACCTTTCGGATGAGCCAGCGTAACGTCAAGGCCAAAACGAGGCATTAAGGTCACCAACGAGTTTGCCATGGAAAGAGGCCGCATATACTGTCCAGCGCATGTCCACGAAATGACAAACTTCCGACCGCGCAATTCGTCATGAAACTTTTCTTTAATTGTCATAATATCCGCAAGCGCCTGGGTGGGATGCCAGATATCACACTGCATATTCATAACCGGGATCCTGGCATACTTGGCTAAGTCTTCCATCCAGCAATGACCGTCTACAAGCGTATTCCGGACGCCGATACCATGCCCCATGCGTCCTAAAACTTCAATCGTATCTTTAGGGGATTCCCCATGTCCGACCTGCGTAGCTTTCGGGGTCAGATAGTTCGCGTGACCGCCCAGCTGCGTAATTCCGCATTCGAATGCGTTTCGAGTCCGCGTTGATTCTTCAAAAAACAATAAAAAAACGGTTTTGTTTTTTAAAATATCGGTTGGTAAATCAAGCGCATAACGCATTTTAAGTTCTTTTGCTACATACAATAACGTATCTAACTCTTCTCGGGTCCATTCCTGAGTTTTCAGTAAGTGCTTACCAACCATTCCAGTTTGCATTGAAAAAATCTCCTTTAGAAAATTTGACCAAATATGGGTCCAAAAGTATTACTGATTGTATGTGCTCTGTCTATTTCCGTCAAGGAAAAAAATGAAAAAGAAGGGGGAGAAAATGTGTTCGCATCGATTTATACGTTGCGTTTACAACGAGGTTTTCACAAACCTCTTCCAGCTATAATAATGAAGTTCCGCCTTGTATTTTACCTGCCGCTAAATTTTTCAAGCAGATAAATATAAAAAAAAGGTCCAAGTCATCACAGCGGTTAAAAATTATTTAAAAAGCGCTGTGAAAACCTGGATAACGCCCCCCCATGTATGTTTAGGAGGTGGGACGGATTGAATTTCACCTGAGATTAAGAAACGCCGACGCCTGATATCCTGATTTTTACCATCCCCTTCACCTCACCCGCCAGCGCATCGATCGATACAGTCCGCTGCGAACGGGCCGCCAGATTTTTCACCGTCGCCATCCCATTCGCCAGCTCGTCCGGTCCGCAGATAATCACCGCCGTCGCCCCGATCCGATCCGCGTACTTCAGCTGCTTATTCAGTTTCGCCGCCTCGGGATACAGGATCGTCGGAATGCCTGCCCCGCGCAGCCTCATCGCAAGCGCCGCCGACACCCCCAGACTCGCAGCGTCAAAAACGGTCACGACAACCTTCGCCGGCTGCGCGTCAAGCGCGGGGAGAATCCCCAATTTCTCCAGCACAGCCTTGATCATGACGTCCCCCATCGCGAACCCCACGCCCGGGAGCGGATCGCCGCCAACGTCGCCGACGAGATTTTCGTAACGCCCGCCGCCAAGAATGGATCGGCCGCCGTCGACGTCCTTCGCTTCGAAAACCATCCCCGTATAATAAAGCAGCCCGCGGATAATCTTCGCGTCAAATTCAAGATAGGCAGCCAGGCCCATCGCCTCAAGCAGCTCAAAAACCGCGGTTAATTCCTCCGACTCCCGCCAAAGCTCGCCGTCGTTCAGGATCGTTGTCAACCCGGCGACCGTCTCAGCCCCGACCCCCGATTCAGCCGCGAACGACTTCCATTCGCCCTCGCGCATCTTGTCGCGCCGATCGATCAGCCGGTAAATCAGCGCCTTTTCATCTTCCGGGACCCCGATTTCGGTCAGCTTTCGATCCATCAGGCGACGGTCATTCACATGGATCCGTACCTGGGCCTCCGTCAGGCCAAGCCGCTGAAAAAACGTCGCGCAAACGGCAATCAGCTCCGCGTCAGACTGCGCCCCGTTCGCTCCGATCATGTCGATATTCCACTGGAAAAATTCGCGGCTGCGGCCTTTCTGCGGCTGCTCATAGCGCCAGAACGGGCCAAACGACCAGAGCCGCAGCGGAAACGTCAGCGCCTGCCCCTTTTGCGCAACCATGCGCGCGAGCGTCGGCGTCAGCTCCGGGCGCAGGCATATTTCCCCGCCACCGCGATCCGTGAAAACGTAAGATTGCTCCTTGACCAGCTCCTCGCCCGACTTCGCCGCATACAGCTCCAGCTTTTCCAGATAAGGCCCTTCATACGCCTGATATCCGAAAAGCTCCGAAACTGCGCGAATCTGCTCCCCGAGCCAGTGATGAAGGATCATGTCCTCAGGATAAAAATCCCGCGTCCCTTTTACTTTTTGAACGATCTCTTTCATCATCAGCCCCTTTTCATACATAATTTCAGGTTCCGTTCGGGATCCGAACGGCTTTTATTATAGCCTGAATCGATCAGGCTCCCGCCGCTTCCAAAAGTTCGAACGCAATAGAAAAAGAGGGCGCCTGAATCAGTCCAGCCAGAACAACAGCGAACCGGCGCCAGGAAGTCCCCCAAACAGAATAGTACCCGAGTCGGCGCATCTCATTTCTTCTGAAACGCCGCTCTCGAATCACGGCAAGGACATTCAATATTCAAACCGCAATTTCAGACCGCTTTCCGCGGAGCGGTCGATTCCATATCCGCGCCTGCGTTCGACGGATCGGCCGGATTCGCAGGATTCGCCGGATTCCCATACGGCGGAACGACGCCTGACGGGAAGCCCTGCGGCGGGACGGGAGCGCCCGGATAAGGCGCCTGCGCCGGAGCCTGCCCATACTGCGGCGGGACTTGAGGCCAGGGATGAGGCGGATAGTATGCCTGCGATTGCTGAGCATACGGCGAAAATGGCGGAACCGCCTGCTGCTGTGAGAACGGATACCCCGGAGCGCCCTGAGCTGGATACGGCTGTCCTGGAACGGGGCCGGGAGAGGGATAATAAGAGAACCCGGCCGCTCTGGGGTCGACCTGACTCGAAATTCCCGGACTCATGCCGGGCTGAAATGGCGCCTGCGGCTGAGCGAAGTTTGGAGCCGGCGGATACGCTGACGGCTGTCCGGGCTGAACGCTTCGAGAAACCGGGACATCTCCATATCCCGCCGACGGAGCCGGATAAGCCGACTGCCCCTTGGACGGAACGGCGCCCCCCTTCGAAAGCGGCGTCGAAAACGTCGGCGCAGGGCCAAAATCAGGCGCCTGCCCAAAGTCCGGAACTGGTTGAGAATATCCCGCGGCGCCCGGCGCGGCGGGCGCGTTTCTGAAGAAGGGCGCCTGCTGCGGTTCGCGCGGAGGAACCGGAGGGAACTGATACTCGTCTCCCGTCGAAAAACCCTGCTGACTGTAAAGATCGGCGACAGGATCCGTCGGCGTCGGCGCGACCGTTTCGTCCGGGATCGCGCGGTCATTCGCCGCCGGTTCCGGCGAGACTGTACGCGAAACCGGCGCCGAAGACGGCGGAGCGTACCCCGAAATCGGTTCGGTTCGCGGCTGAGACGATTTCTGTTCATTGGCCTTCGCCAAAAGCGCCTCTTCCGCTTCCATATCAGAAAACGGAACGTACGAATCCTCGGGCTCCTCGGGAAGCGGCGGCAAGTCCGGGACCGCTTTCGTCAACTGATCCAAATGTTCCCGAAGCGCGGTTTCCGCGTCGCGGTTAAATTCCTGCGCCCGGACCTGCGAAACGATATCGGGTTCAGGTTCCGGCGCGGCCTCTATCACTTCATCGGTCCGTTCATGCGCTGCCGGGGTTTCGTCCGGCGCGTTTTCCGCTTTCTCGCGGATAATATTTCCGGTCAGGTTCGCCAACTCAAACTCAGGATTCTCAAAAATATTGGGGATAATATCTTCCAGAATCCGCGTTTCCGCTTCCGCGCGGAAATTTTCTTTCAGTCGGATCCGCGCCACCGCGAAAAGGGCCCGAAGCAGGCTGCGCTTGACTTCCAGCGGCGCGTAGGAACATAAATCAAATACGTCGCCGCTCGCTTCTGGATCGGTCAACTTCAGGATCACCGATTTCGCCAGCGTCCCCGCTTCCCTCTTCGTCATCGTCAGCCAGGACCGGGTCGCAATCACCTCAAAGAATACCGGTAAAATCTCTTCTTCGCGGATCGTCGCGCTCTTGGCGTTATACACGATAATAATCATTCCGATAATGCCCAGCGAAATCGCTTTCCGATCCAATCCGTTCTCGTTTTCAATATCAAACGAAAAGCCTTCCGGCGATATCGGATAAATCGGCGCTTTCCCTTTCCAGCTCCAGGCGTCGGCAGAAAAATCAACCAGCTCGCTGCTGCCTGCCTGATTTATGGGTCTTTTTGGGTTCGGATTATTTCTCGCCATGTTCCCTCCGTCTCTTTCGCAAAACCGAAAAACCTGATTTCAGTTTCCAAAAATCAAGTTTATTTTATCAAACTTTCCCGGTCCGCGCGACCGCGCTTCGCATCACGACGCGGACACCGCCTATTCCCGGAGCGCCTCGACCTGAATTCGAATTTTCCCCGCGATCGATTCGCCCGGATCAAGAATGATCAGGTGCGCCGCGTCCTGGTGCCCGTCCTGATATAAACGAACCGCGTCGGTCGCGTTCGTCTGATTTTCGAGGCAGAAAAAACCCTGCGCCGCGGGCGTATACGTAACCGCGTGAGTAAAAATATCGGAAGCGAAGATCGATACCTTCCGCTTAATCGACTCATAATAAATTTCCATCGGCTTCAGCGGCTCCATCCCCCACCATAAATCGTCTAAATCCAGCTTATCCAGCGGCGTCAGCCCGCGTAAATCCGCCGGTCCTTCCTCCATTGAGACGATCTTCCCCGTCGGAATAAGCCGATTCGCCGGCATATACCCCTTCGCGGGAACCCGAATCAGGATATCCTTCTTCATCCCCAGCGCATTGAAATACGGATGAATCCCGAAACCGAACGGGAGCCGCTTCGTCGAGTCGAGATTCATGATTTTCGCCTGGATCGTCAGGCTCCCGCTCTCCAGCGTCGTCGTCAGTTCGAGCCGGTTCGCGATCGGAAAAACCGCGTACAGCGGATGCCCCGGATCGATCGTCAGCGACGTCTTGATCGATATGGATTCATCCGTCAGGACCGGCGTCTCGAACGTAAACGGCGCGGCCGAGATCAGGCCGTGCAGCGTGCGCCCGTTATCCGTATCCGGAAGCCGGTACGTCTCGCCGTTGAATTCGACCTTACAGCCGTCAATCCGATTCGGGAACGGATACATCATCGGAATCCCAAAGAACTTCATCCCGGCGACGTCGCTGAATCCTTGATGAAGATATTCAATCCCGTCAACAATAAAGGAACAGATATCAGAACCATACTCGGGAACCAGCCGGACCTCGGCGCTGCGAAATCGGTCCAGCTCCGACCAAAGACAAATCATCGGTAAATTCAAAACAGGATGGCGCGCTACGTTATATCCGAACATAATTACAATCTCCTTTACCTCAGCATAGCGGACCGGCCGCATCAGCGCCTCGAACGGAATTTCGATCAGGTTTCATGCCTTCCGCTCCGCGCTGGTATAATTATACTTATGCATATGGAAAAAGAGCGACTGATCAATCCGGGCACGATTTCAACCGATGAGCGCGCCGATTTTGCGTTACGGCCCAAATACCTGAACGATATTATCGGCCAGGACCTGATCCGCGAAAACCTTTCGATCCTTCTGACCGCCGCCCGGCAACGAAACGAGCCGCTCGATCATCTCCTTTTTTACGGTCCGCCCGGGCTGGGGAAGACCACACTGGCGCATTGCATGGCCAATGAGACCGGCGTCAGTATCAAAATCACCTCCGGCCCAACGATCGAACGATCGGGCGATCTGGCGGCGATTCTTTCCAACCTCCAGGAAGGCGATATCCTTTTCATCGATGAAATTCATCGGCTGAACCGCTCTGTCGAAGAAATCCTTTATCCGGCGATGGAAGATTCCGCGCTGGATATCATGGTCGGGAAAGGCCCGTCGGCTCGTTCGATTCGCCTGAAGCTTCCGCGCTTTACCGTAATCGGGGCAACGACCCGCCTTTCCATGGTCAGTTCGCCGCTGCGCGGACGCTTCGGCGCGATATACCGGCTGAATTATTACGAAATCGGCGCAATGGAACGAATTATCGCCAACGCGGTCGGAAAACTCGGCGTCGATTGTGAAGCGGACGGATTAACCGAAATTGCCCGCCGCTCTCGCGGAACGCCGCGAATCGGGCTGCGGCTGCTGCGCCGTGTCCGCGACTTCGCGCAGGTCCGCACCGGCGGCGTGATCACCGGCGCGTCTGCCCGCGACGCCTTAGAGCTATTGGGAATCGATCCGTATGGCCTGGACGAAATGGATCGCAGGCTGCTGCTGACGATTATCGAAAAATTCAACGGCGGGCCGGTCGGGCTGAATACGATCGCCGCTTCGCTAAGCGAGGAAACCGACACGATCATGGAAGTCGTCGAACCCTTTCTCCTCCAGCTCGGTTTTATCAACCGCACGCCGCAAGGGCGCAGCGCCACCCGCAGCGCCTATGAACACCTGGATATCCCGTGGAATAAAGACGAACCAGCCCGATCATCCGTCGACGATTCGCCTGATCAGGAACCGCTCTTCTGAAATCCGCCGGAGCAATCTGATCTCCCTTATAAGGAGCCGAACCGAATTGAAAACCGCTGACTTTAATTACCCGCTGCCGCCGGAACGCATCGCGCAGACGCCGATCGAACCGCGCGACAGCTCCCGCCTTTTCGTTTATAACCGGAAAACTGACCGCGTCGAGCATCGCCATTTTCGCGACATCGGCGATTACCTGAATCCCGGCGACCTTCTCGTCCGAAACCAGACGAAAGTCCTTCCGGCGCGAATTTACGGAAAAAAAGAATCCGGTGGAAAAGTTGAGCTTCTCCTGCTGCGGAAACGGACCGACTCCGAATGGGAATGCCTGATCGGGGGAAAAAAGATCCGCGAAGGCGCGAAAATCGTTCTCTCCGACAATCTTTTCGCACTCGTCCTGACCAACGCGGACAGTCCGCGCCGGGTCGTGCGTTTCGAAGGGGACCTGAACGCGTACCTTTCCGCCAATGGACAGATGCCTCTGCCGCCCTATATTCACGAGAAGCTCTCCGACCAGACGCGATACCAGACGGTATACGCCAACCCGGCGTTCACCGGTTCAGCCGCCGCGCCGACCGCCGGCCTCCATTTCACCAACGAACTCATCGCCTCGCTCGAAAAGAGCGGCGTTGAATTCGCCGACGTCACGCTTCACGTCGGACTCGACACGTTCCAGCCCGTTTCGGAAGACGACCCCGCCGCCCACACGATCCATAAAGAATGGTGCGAAGTCGATCCGGCCTCCGCCGCGCGGATCAACCGGACAAAAGCTTCGGGCCGCCGCGTGATCGCCGTCGGGACGACGAGCGCGCGAACGCTCGAAACCGCCGCGCAGGCCGCGATCGAGCAGGGATTGAACGAACCGGTCGCGCCGATTCGCGGCGATACCGGAATCTTCATCCTGCCCGGCTTCGCGTTCCGTGCCGTCGACGCGCTGATCACCAATTTCCACCTGCCAAAGTCAACGCTGATCATGATGATCAGCGCGTTCATCGGCAGGGGAAAAACGATCGAGCTCTACGAGCTGGCGATTCGCGAAGAATACCGGTTTTTCTCGTTCGGCGACGCCATGCTGATCCTCTGACCACGCGCCAGGCAGTCGCCGGCACGCCCAATTTACCGAAAACGACAGGGTACCGGAAGATCATCTGACGATCGCTGCGCCTTGAACCGGTTTTTCTCTCCCACGTTCGGCGCTCTGTTTTTCCAATCGACAGCCTTACAGTCTGACCTGATAATCACCCTGAATGACCCATTTATACGTCGTCAGCTCGCGCATCGCCATCGGGCCACGCGCATGCAGCGGCTGGGTCGATATCGCGATTTCCGCCCCTAACCCCAGCTGCGATCCGTCTGTAAAGCGCGTGCTCGCGTTAACGTAGACACACGCAGAATTAACCCGATTCGTAAAAACGCGGGCATTCTCCAGCTCCCCGGTTAAGATCCCGTCGGAATGACCGGTGCTATGCACTTGGATATGCGAAATCGCGCTGTCCAGGTCGTCGACTACGCGAACGCTCAGGACCAACGACAGCCATTCCGTATCATAATCATCCGGCCCTGCGGGCTGAATCCGAGCGGGATTGATCCCGGCGTCAAGAAGAATCTGACGCGCTTTATTGTCTACGCGAAATTCCACGCCCCGGCCTGTCAAATCACGGCAGACTTCTGGTAAGAACTCGCTTGCGATCGCGCGGTGAACCAGCAGCGTTTCCAACGCATTGCAAACAGTCGGCCGCTGAACCTTCGCGTTGCGAACAACCGCGGCCGCTTTCGGCAAATCCGCGCTCGCGTCGACAAATAAATGACAGACGCCGATCCCTCCAGTGATCACCGGAATCCGACTGTTCTCCCGGCAGAACCGATGCAACCCGCTTCCGCCTCGTGGGATCACGATATCGACGAACGCGTCCTGATGAAGAAGCTCCAACATCAGCGCGCGATCAGGCGAATCAATGAACTGAACGCTGTCTTCCGTCAATCCTGTCTCGCGAAGCGCCCGATGAATCAGCTCGATGAGAATCCGATTGGTCCGGATCGTTTCCTTCCCGCCGCGCAGGATCACCGCGTTCCCTGCCTTGATCATCAGGCTCGCCGCGTCGACCGTCACGTTCGGACGCGATTCATACAGCACCGCCGCCACGCCGATCGGGACCCGCCGCTTCTCGATTCGCAGCCCGTTCGGATGAACGCGTTTTTCGAAAACCTCGCCGACCGGATCCGGAAGCGAAACGACCGCGCGAACGTCCGCCGCGATCGACCGGATCCGATCCTCGTTCAGCGTCAGCCGATCGACCATTGCCTCCGTCAGCGCCAGCTTCCCGTCGGCAGCGTCAGCCGCGTTGACCGCGACGATATCCGCGCAGTTTTCCTCCAATAGCGCCGCCAGCCGCGCCAGGCAGGCGTTCTTCGCATCCGTTGACGCGCCCGCCAGAGCGGCCGACGCCAGGCGCGCCCGCTCGCCAATCCGACTAATTTCCATTTTCACACTCCCTGCTTCGAGAATCGATCATGAAATCACGATGAATCATCTCATCCGCAAACGAATACCCCAATATTTCTTCAATCTCATCGGCATGGCGGCCGACAAGCCTCGCCACGTCCTGCGCCCCGTAGTTCGTCGTTCCAACCGCCAGCTCGGCTCCTGCGTCATCCAGAATTCGGATCGTATCGCCACGATCGAACTCGCCCACAACCGCTCGAACGCCGGCGGGAAGCAAGCTCTTCCCCTGCGCCAACGCCTCCGCCGCGCCACGATCCACGATAACGGCCGCCCCGTCCGCGCGATACCCGGACAGGAGATAACGCTTCCGGCTCTCGCGCACCGAACGGGTCGGTATAAACGTCGTTCCGAAGTCCTCGCCGTCCGCAACTTTCAACAGGCAGTCCGGAACTGCCCCATTGACGATCCTGACCGTCGTTCCCATCCGGCGGGCAATATCCGCGGCGCGCACCTTCGTCAGCATTCCGCCGGTCCCCAGCCCGGAGCGGCTCCCGCCGGCGGCCGCCCAAATCCGATCCGGAATCTCCGCCTCGACGACCCGCCGAACCAGTGACGCGGCCGGGTTCTTTCCCGGATCGTCGTCAAAAAGGCCGTCCTGATCGGTCATCAGGACTAATATTTCAGCGCCGACGAGTCCCGCGATATGCGCCGACAGCGTATCATTATCGCCCAGGCGAATTTCGTCCGTCGCGATTGCGTCATTCTCGTTCACAATCGGAATCACTCCGTTCTCCAGCAGCAAGCCCATCGTCCCGCGCGCGTTCAGGTATCCGGTCCGATGGATCAGGTCGCTGCGCGTCAGCAGAACCTGCGCCGTAAGCTCGCCGTAAATCGAAAACAGCTCATGGTAAATCGCCATCAGCCGCGGCTGCCCAATCGCGGACAGCATCTGCTTCGCCGGAACATGCTTTGGGAAAACCGAACCCTGGAGCGCCTCCCGCCCTGCCGCAACCGCGCCGGAACTGACAAGGATCACTTCGAAACCGCGTTTTCGCAGCGTACTGAGCTGTCGGACTAAATCGACCAAATTGGGCCGATTAATTTCCTTCGTGCCGCCGGTAACCGTCGACGTCCCGATTTTAAGAACGATTCTGCGCCTCGTCATAGATTTCATAAACTCCCTGCTCCGCTGAAACTCTTTTTTATAGAAAATCCTGCGCATGATTATATCAATCATCCCCGCTCCGCGCGCAGAACCGAACGATTCATGCGCAGGGTTCATTCCGCCGAATACATCTTCTGAATAAAAATAAACAGCAGCCTACGGGTAAAGGCTGCTGCTTTTTCCGGAGATTGATGTTTTCAGAAAATCGTTTATCCGGCTTTGGTATTTAAGGTGCGAGCTAAGATATCCGCCTGTTCCGACGAAATGCCGCTCTTTTTCCGATCCGTTTTGTTTCGGGACTTCGCTTTTTCCATTGCCTCGCGCAGCGCAATTTCCATCGCGGTCTGCTCGATTTCACCCTCAGCCGTCGACGAGAACATCAGGTCGATCCCCTCGCTGTTGAGTTCGGCCCGTTTCCTCGACGTGCGTTTCGGTTTTCGCGTCCGGTCGCCCTGATACGCGTTATCGCCGGCGAAATTAGCCGCTTTGAGCTGCTGCGCCCGCGCGGAAAGCGGACGGGGAACAACGGTTCCGCCGACTTCCGACAGGTCGATATCGCCAAGCTTTTCAGCATTGCGGCCATAGGAAACGTGCTCGCTTGCTTCCGGAGCCGGCAAGAGCGCCTTCATGCTTAGCTTAATCTGTTTCTTACGGCGATTGACTTCGAGGACCTGAGCTTCGATTTCCTGCCCGATTGAAAGAACGTCGGACGGCTGCTTGACATAGTTATGCGCCAGCTCGCTGATATGGACCAAGCCGGGTCGTTCTGCGCCGATTTCAACGAAAACGCCGAACGGCTCCATTCGGACGACCGAACCCTTGACGACCATGTCCTTCTTAATCTCACGCCATTCAAGATCGAACGGCTTGATCATCGTCAATTCAACGCGATTATCCTTGACGCGGCGAACCCATACCGTAATCTCCTGCCCCACTGTCAACAGGTCGGACAGATTCTTCGGCGCGTTGTCGCCCTCAGGTCGCGGGATCTGCGTAATATGAATCACAGAGGGGATATCCAGCCCGATATCGACGAGCGCCGCCGCCAGGCTCATCTTAACAACCTTGCCGGTAAACTGCGTCTTGACCTTCGGGCCGCCGTCTTCTTCTTCGTTTCCGTTTCCCTCGCCGGGCGTGCCGCTAACGGCGTCCCCGACCGGTTCCGCGGGCGCAGCGGCCTCATCAACAGCTTCCACGACAGGCTCGACGGTCGCAGAAGCGTCCTGAACAGCTTCGACGACCGCCTCCTTCACATCTTCCGATTTCGTTTCCAATTCCTGATTTACTTCTTGTTCCATTTTTTATACCAATCTCCAATTTGTTTTTGTCACATAAAAAATTATACCTTACCCGTTGGCTCGCGCCAACGATTCAGGTATAAATGTGATACTCTGTAAAGCATAATTACGTTCTCCATGGTAACAAGAAAGATTTTACCATAAAAACCACAAAAAATTGCAACTGATGACGCTATTTACGGCGTTGTGTGAGTAAATGCGAATGAGAATCAAAGGTTCGGGAAGCTTGATACTTAGAATATATTCGTTAGCGCCATTCTTGCACGTTGGATACCAAAGTCGGGAACCATACGCGATTCCCACTCTTCTGCGTTTCCTGATCCCGGAGCGACGGAAAAGGAACCGAATAGATTTTCTAAGCCCTCCGGAAAAACATCCTGATACGCCGCCGGCAGCGCGGACCGTTCCTGCCGGGCATGATATAATTAACAAGATATGGACGAAAAAAGAAACGTAAGCACGACGGGGAAATCGTTGTTTGAAGCGTTAATGGACGACCTTCACGCCGGTTTTCTCTTTATTTCGACGCAACCGTTTTACCTGATTCTTCCGGTCATAATTGACCTGATCGTCTGGTTCGGGCCGCGCCTCCGGGTTCAGAACGCGCTCGGCGCTCCGCTCGAACTCTACTTCAGACGCGTCCTGTTTCAACTCCCGGCTTCGTTTCGCTTTCAATATGCCGCCGCGATCCGGACGGTTTTGGACGGGTTGGATTCGTCGAACCTGATCGGCGCGCTTTCGTTTTTCCCCGGAAGCGTCCCGTTTCATTTCGCCGGTTTCCTCCCGGGCTCGTCTCCAATCGGCAGCGCAGCCTCAGTCGAGGTCCCCGGAATCGGCGCACTCGTCGGAATCTTCGCCGCGTTAGCGGTCCTCGGATTTCTCCTCGGGATCGCCTTTTACGCCATGATCACAAATCGGATTTTATTCCCATCCGAACGGCTGACATTTCGGGCCTTCTGGACGATAGCAGCACGATTCACGCTCATAATTCTGGTCGGGATCCTTGCCTTGGCGGTCTTCGCTTTCCCGCTGAGCTTCGCCCTGGTTTTACTATTTCCACTGGGCGAGATTGCGCTCGCGATTTTCATTCTCGCGGCTGCGCTCGGTTTAATCCTGATCATCTTCCCGTTTCTTTTCGTTCCCGCGGGAATCCTCGCGGGGCTGTCAATCCGCGAGGCAATCCTCGCGAGCCGGAATCTGGCCGCGAACGACGTTATCGGGAACGTCAACTTCTTCGTCGTCAGCTTCGTTATCTCGCTCGGACTGAGGAACATCTGGCAAATTCCGGCCGCCGACTCCTGGATGACGCTCGTCAGTATCCTTGGCTCCGCTTTTATCACCGTCTCGCTTTTCGCCGCATACCTGGTTCGCTTCCGAACCCAGCTGCATAACACGCGCAAAGTTTCACAGTTCTTAGCCAGATTTACGACAGAGGAAGATACGAATGGAAAATAATCAAACGAATACGAATTACGACGCAGCGCAGATTCAGGTTCTTGAAGGATTGACCGCGGTTCGGAAACGACCCGGGATGTACGTCGGCGGGACCGATACGAAAGCGCTTCATCATCTCGTTTTCGAAGTCGTCGACAACGCAATCGACGAAGCGTTAGCGGGATTCTGTGACGAGATTACCGTCACCCTCCATCCGGACGCCAGTATTACGATTTCAGATAACGGCCGCGGGATTCCGATCGACATTCATCCGACCAAAGGGATTTCCGCGCTGGAAGTCGTGCTAACGACGCTTCATGCCGGCGGTAAATTCGGCGGCGGGTCCTATAAAGTTTCCGGCGGTCTTCATGGCGTCGGGTCCTCCGCCGTTAACGCGCTCTCTGAATGGATGGAAGCGCGGGTTTACCGCGGCGGGAAAATCTATTATCAGCGCTACGCGCAGGGCGTTCCGCAAGAACGCGTCAAAGTGATCGGCGACTGCCCTGAGGAAAAGACCGGAACCGAAATTACGTTCCGTTTCGATCCGACGATCTTTGCCGATGACGCCGGGTACAAATACGAAATCCTTTTCAGTCGCTTCCGCGAAATGGCGTTCGTCACCAAGCAGACGAAAATCCGCCTCGTCGACGAAGCAAGCGGACGGAACGATACCTTCTATTTCCAGGGCGGGATCTCCTCCTTCGTTCACTATCTCAATCGGAACGTCGACACGCTGCATCCGGTCGTCGCGGCCGACAAGACGATCAACGGGATCGGAATCGAAGTCGCGTTCCAATATCGCGAAGACTATACCGAAACGATTTTCACCTTCGCGAATACGATTAATACTCATGACGGCGGGACACACCTCACCGGCCTCCGGACCGGGATCACCCGCGTCATCAACGACTACGCTCGCTCCGCGAATCTTCTCAAGGACGGAGACAGCAATTTCACCGGCGAGGACACGCGCGAAGGGCTGACCGCGGTGATTAACGTCAAACATCCCGATCCGCAGTTCGAAAGCCAAACCAAGGTTAAGCTGATGAATACTGAAGTCGCTACCTACGCGCAGCAAGTCATCGTCGAAGTATTCAAGGATTACCTTGAGCATAATCCATCCGTCGGAAAGGCCATCGTCGCCAAATGCCAGGTGAGCACGCGGGCGCGCGAGGCGGCCAAGAAAGCGCGCGAAACGATTATCAAGAAATCCGTCTTAGAGTCGCTGACGCTGCCGGGAAAATTAGCCGACTGTTCGAGCCGCGACGCGAGCAAAACTGAACTCTTTATCGTCGAAGGCGATTCCGCCGGCGGCTCCGCGAAACAGGGCCGCGACCGCAGCTTCCAGGCAATTCTCCCGCTGCGTGGGAAAATCCTCAATATCGAACGGTCGACGCTCGACAAGATTTTAGGCAACAACGAAATCAAATCGCTTATCTCGGCGATCGGGACCGGAATTAATGAAAACTTCAATCTCGGCGGCCTTCGGTACGGAAAAATTATTATTATGACCGATGCGGACGTTGACGGGAGCCATATCCGAACGCTGCTGCTGACGTTCTTCTTCCGCTTCATGCCGGAGATTATTGACGAGGGCCACCTGTTCATCGCGCAGCCGCCGCTCTTCCGGATCAGCCTGAACAAAAACGCGATCCATTACGCCTACTCCGACGCGCAGCGCGACCAGATTCTCGCTGATATGGGGAAATCGGCCGCTAACGCGACGATTACGCGCTATAAAGGGTTGGGCGAAATGAACGCCTCTCTGCTTTGGGAGACAACGATGGATCCGGCGATCCGGACGTTATTCCGCGTCAAGGTCGAGGATTCGGTCAATGCCTCGAAAACCTTTGACATGCTAATGGGCGCCGAAGTTCCCCCGCGAACCCGCTTTATCCAGACCCACGCGCACGAGGTCCGAAACCTCGATATCTGACCGCGCAGGGTGTCATATCCTTCCGGAAAACGGAAGAAACGTCTGTATAATTCAGGGAAACGCAGATAAGAACGCAACGAACGGGACAACGCGTTCCCACAGCCGCACAGAGAGATCCTGCGTAGCGCTGAAACAGGATCCGGTATGAAGAACGAAAACCACCCGCGAGCAGACGTCGAACCAGAAGACGCCCGAGTCGCTCCCGATAAAGAGCTAACGAGCGGGCCGCCGATCGCGCGGCGGTCAAGCTGGGTGGAACCACGAGAATCAAGCTCGTCCCGGTATTCGGGACGAGCTTTTTTTAATCAGTCGCCGCGCGGCAGCCGCGCGGGGATCAATGGAGGAAATATGGCGCTGAAAGTAAAAGAGAATTACGCGGAATCGGAAATCTATAAAATCCGGCATTCCACCGCGCACGTCATGGCTGAAGCCGTGCTGCGCAAGTTTCCCAAAGCCAAAATCGCGATCGGGCCGCCGATCGCCGAAGGCTTCTATTATGATTTCGACCTTCCGCGGACGCTGACCCCCGAAGATCTTGAAGAGATCGAATCTGACATGAAGAAAATCATCGCGGAAAAACATCCGTTCCTCCGCGAAGAACGCAGCGCGGAAGAAGCCAAGCGCATATTCGCCGATCAGCCGTATAAAATCGAGCTGATCGAAGGACTCGAAAAGGGCGGCGTCGACGAATACGGCGAGCCGAGCGACGAAAAACCGATCATCTCAACGTATCAGGTCGATCAGTTCGTCGACCTCTGCCGCGGCCCGCATGTCGCCAATACAAGCGATATCAATCCAAAAGCGATAAAACTACTGAACGTCTCCGGCGCTTACTGGCGCGGCGATGAAAAACGCCCGATGCTCCAGCGAATCTACGGGACAGCCTGGAAAACCAGGGAAGAGCTCGACGATTACCTGAACCGGAGAGAAGAAGCTAAACGCCGCGACCACCGCAAGCTCGGGAAAGAGCTCGACCTGTTCAGCATTAACGAGGAAATCGGCGCAGGGCTCATCCTCTGGCATCCCAAAGGCGCAAAAATCCGCAAGCTCATCGAAAATTTCTGGTCCGAGGAACACGAAAAATCCGGTTACGATTTCGTCGTCACGCCGCATATCGGCAAGGCACACCTCTGGGAGACATCGGGACATCTCGGTTTCTATAATGAAAACATGTACTCCCCTATCGATATCGACGGAACGCAATATTATATCAAACCGATGAACTGCCCGTTCCATACATATATCTACAAAACCGCGCTCAGATCCTACCGCGATCTTCCGATCCGCTACGCTGAGGAAGGGACCGTCTACCGCTATGAGCGCTCCGGCGTGCTGCACGGCCTGACGCGGGTCCGTGGATTCACGCAGGACGACGCGCACCATTTCTGCCGCCCGGACCAGATGCCCGACGAGATCGATTTCGTGATCGACTTCTCGATCCGGATTTTACGTGCGTTCGGATTCAACGAATTCAAAGCTTTCTTATCAACGAAGCCAAAGAAATCGGTCGGCGACCCGGAACGCTGGAAAGCCGCGGAAGAGGCGCTCCGCGAATCGCTCGAGCGCCATCATCTCGACTACGAAATCGACGAGGGCGGCGGCGCGTTTTACGGGCCGAAAATCGACTTCAAGATCAGCGACGCGATCGGACGCGAATGGCAGCTGACGACGATACAGTTCGATTTCAACCTCCCGGAACGCTTTGATATCACGTATGTCGCCGAAGACGGTCAGCCGACCCGACCATACATGATCCATCGCGCGCTTCTCGGCTCGCTCGAACGCTTCTTCGGCATCCTGATCGAGCATTACGCCGGCGCGTTCCCCGCCTGGCTTGCGCCGGTTCAGGCAGAAATCATCCCGATCGCCGATCGTCATATTGAAGCCGGAAATAAAATTGCCGCCGAATTGCGCGAGGCCGGGCTGCGGGTGCATGTCGACGCTCGCTCGGACCGCATGAACGCGAAGATCCGCGACGCTCAGCGCCAGAAAATTCCCTACATGCTCGTTCTCGGCGATAAGGAAATCGAAAGCCATTCGGTTGCGCTCCGCAAGCGCAGCGGTGAAAACCTCGGCGCGATCCCTCTCGATCAGTTCATCGCTTTAGCGAAAAAAGAAATCGCCGAAAAAATCTGATTTAACGAGAAAAGAGTCCGGTAGTGCCGGATTCTTTTCTTTCCTATACCGCAGGGACAGAGCCTACCTCGAATCGCGGGCTTATTGCCAGGCAAATATATTTCTCATTTTTGCTTTGAGCTAAGCCTTTTCTTATGCTCAAGGCTCAGATGATTATATACAATTGCTAAAATCAAAACAGCCCCCCATATTATCGAACGATAAAAATTACTTATTTCCGGGAACATATTGAATCCGGAAGAGAGCACTTGCAGAATTAATATTGCCACAACAATGCCGCCTACTTTGCCAAATCCACCTTTTGGGTTTGTGCCGCCCAACACAGCAATAATAATCGCTTGCATCACATACGATGAACCATAATCCGCTCTCGCCGAATTTGCTCTGCTGATTAACAAAATTCCAGCCATTGCAGATAACATTCCACTGCCAACATATGTCTTATAAATAATATCTACGTTATTGATTCCAGAAAATTTAGAAGCTATTGGATTCGAACCAAACATTTTTATCCGAACACCCAAGGGAGTTTTTTCCAGAATCAAGGATAATAATCCGGCGCAGATAACAAAAACTACCACAGTCGTCGGCAAAAATCCCATAAGGACTTTATTTCCGAAAACAGATACTATTTCAGGAATATTTTTAACTACAGAGCCTTTTGTCAGAATTAGTGATAATCCCATTATCAGATCAGCCCCGCCAAGCGTTGCCAACATTGCAGGAACACCAAGCCTCGATATGAAGAAACCAATGAATCCCCCACAAAGTCCACCGATCAATATCGCTATGATCAAGCTTATGATAAAATAACTCACCGTAACAAAATTAACGCCTACCGCAGGACAAATCCATATCAGAAATTTCACAGACAGGATTCCAGCAAAATTAGCAGTTGCTACAACGCTTAAATCAATTCCTCCACTAATCATCGTGAGCATCATCGCAAGAGCAAGCAATCCGTATTCAGGAAAAAGAAACATCATCGAAACGATGTACTTTTTCTTCAGAAAAATTGCCGGTTCCAATACAGACATAGTAACAAAGGAAATTACGAAAATAATCAGTAAGCGAAACAGGTTCGAATCACCAATCTTTTTGTTTATAGCCAGATTCTGGTTCATTCTAAAAATCCTTCCGCAATCTATAGAGTTGAAACGGCGTTTAATTTACTTTTTCTTTTCAGAGCTTGATAGGATGACATGCTGATTCCCAGGAAAATAAAAATACCTGTAAAAAACTTAGAACTGTATGTCGGGATTCCCAACAATATCAAATTATTGTTCACCAGCATAAGGAGAATGACGCCTAATACAGCCCCTGATACCGATCCTACGCCTCCAGAAAGGCGGGTGCCCCCTAATACTGCAGCAGCAATGCAAAGCATTTCATATCCTTCTAAGGTCGTAGGCTGACAGGACCCAGTAAGAATAGTACGAGTTAATCCTCCGATACCGGAAAGAATGCCCATAAAGGCAAATACAAAATATTGGACGAATGTTGTATTTATGCCTATTCTTTGTGCTGAGACTTGATCACCGCCAAAAGCAAAAATACTGCGTCCCAATACTGTATAATTCATAAACAAACATACAAACAAGACAACAAACACCATTAATAAAAACAGAGTAGGCAGAGGGCTCGTTAACCCCGTTTTTTCGTTGATGCCAACATATAAATAAGATTTTCCAAGTTCTTCCAATGGTTCCGCCATGACAGCGATAACTCTGCATCGCAAGACCCCCTGCAATATTCCCATAAATATACTAGAAGTGGCCAGCGTGATGATCAAGGTAGGAAGTTTTAACCATGCAGCTAATATTCCATTCAGCGACCCTAAAAGAAATCCGATAATAGCCGCGAATAAAAATAAGAAAATGACCGGACCTGTATATTGGTGTTTCGTTGCTAAATTAGTAACAACATACATAGAAAGCATTGCAATCGCGGGAAAAGACACATCTATACTTGAGGCGACCAGCTGAATCATCACACCTACTGTTAATATACACGGTATGATGCAGGATCTTGCTAAATCTACCAAATTATTTGATGTAAAGAATTGGCCGCTTTTCAGCTGAATAAGTACAACCAAACCAATAATCATCAACGCAACATAAAACTCGTTTTTTCGCAATATATTTTTCATTCCCTATCAGCCTTTCAACCTGCCAAAATTTCTGTTAATTTATCTTCGTCCACTGATTTACCCACCAATTCTGTAGCAATTCTGCCATTTTTCATTACCAGAATCCGATTGCAATTTTGAACAATTTCAGACAGATCAGCAGAGATGATAATGACCCCTGTTGAACAATCTTTAACAAGCTCACGTATTAAATAATATACATCAAATTTTGCACCAATATCCACCCCGACCGTAGGTCCATTTAATATTAATATGTCAGGTTCAGTCTCCAACCATTTTGCAATAACTACCTTTTGCTGATTACCGCCAGACAACGTATCGATAGAGTTATAGATACTTCCCATTGCGACAGACAATCTGTCTGTCCATCTGATAGCGGCATGATAAATTCTCGCCAAGTCCAATAAACCAAAAGAATCACACTTTTTATCCAGACTCGTTACCACCAGGTTATTCATAATTGAATGAGATAAAAACAATCCCTCAGTCAATCGATCTTCCGGGATATAGGTGATCTTCTGTTTTAACGCATCGACAGGAGAATTAATGATTACATCCCTTCCTTTTATTCTAATTTTCCCTTTTTCAGCAGGATAAATTCCAAACAAAGACAAAGCTAATTCATTTTTACCGGATCCAAGCAAACCAGTAATACCCAGGATCTCCCCAGGCAGAACTTCAAATGAAATATCTTCGAACCCATTCATTAAAGAAAGATTCTGAACTTGGAAAATAGGTTTAAGCGATCCAGCCGAGGCATACAAAAATCGATCGTCGATGATCCTTCGACCAGTCATGTAATAGACCATTTTTTTATGATCCACATTTTTTACAACATCCGTAATTACATTCTTACCGTTGCGTAAAACCGTGAATCGATCAGCAATCTCGAAAACTTCATCCAATTTATGACTTACAAAGAGAATCGAAACGCCTTGAGACTGGAGGGATCTGATAATTATAAAAAGTTTGTCGATTTCTTTCCGTGTAAGAGAAGTCATCGGCTCATCCAGTATTAATAGTTTCGCTTTATAGTAAATAGCCCGAGCGATAGCCACAATTTGTTTATTCGCGACAGATAAATCCTCTAATCTTTCTTCAAGCGGCAAAGAAATACCTATTTTCTCAAATGCTCTCTTTGCAATTTGATATATTTCTCTCCGATTGAGGATTTTCCTGTTCAATGTTTTATAAACAGGTAAAGCTATATTTTCTGCTACCGTAAGGTTTGGAAAAATCGAAAGATCTTGATATATTACTTGAATACCTTCGTTTATCGCTGAAATCGTATCAAAACGATCACGATTTTTTCCATCAACTTGAACCTCGCCTGCATCTGGTACATAAAAACCTGAAATGATCTTAATCAGAGTCGATTTTCCGCTTCCATTTTCTCCAATCAGACAATGAATTTCTCCCTTTTCTATTTCCAGACTAACCGAGTCCAATGCACACACGCCACCAAATTTCTTGTTAACAGCAGAAATTCTCAAAAATGAATCAGCCATAAAATGCCTCAAACACGCTCTACAGAAATAGATTTAGTTGACAGTTCTATTCTTCTAATCAGGAGCGCCCATTATTTGAAGGGCGCTCCTGATCGTTCCAAAAGAAATCTGTGTTAGAAATCGTAGTCGTACATATTTTCTTTATTTATAACAATCCATCCATCACCATTTAAGTATTTACCGTTTGCTGTAATTGATTCAAATCCTTTCAATCCCAGATCTAATCCTGTTGTAATATCATCTTTTCGGCCTTCCAAAACCATTACAGCTAATTCATTCATAGCGTATCCCGCAATCGCTGGATCCCAGCACAGCACAGCTTGCGTCGAGCCTTCAGCGAGTTGATCGGCTGCGCATGACGTGACAGATGTCCCAACCGAATAAACTTTTCCAATCAATCCAAGTTCGCTGATTGCCTTCCCAGCGCCAGGAGCATCGTAACTCGACGTACCGAGAAATCCCTTCAGATTCGGATATGTTTTTAGTAATTCCTTCGCCTTTTCGTAGGCGATTTCCATACTGTCTTCGGTTTCTACCCGTTCAACTTCAATAAGCGTCATTTCAGGGTACTTTTCCTTTTGCCGCGCCACAGCGGCATCCGCCCATTCATTTTGCGATGCAGATGTAAGAAAACCTACCATTGTTACATATTCACCTTCTTCACCCATAACCTTCGCCAATTCATCCATCATATAAGCGCCATAACCAATATTGTCGAATGCTTCAATGTTGAAGTCACAATTTTTCTGAGAAGGCGATTCATGCGTAATCACAACAATCCCATTATCCATCGCTTTCTTCAAAACAGTTTCACAGGCATCTGGATCAATAGGAACAACACATATTGCATCAATATCCTGAGCAATAAGTTCCTCAATAATTTGGATCTGTTGCGCAGAATCGTAGGCTGCCGGCCCTTTTTGAAATGCGTTATTTCCAGTAGTTTCCGCGAATTCCCTGACACCTTCTTCCATGCGAATAAACCATGGATCAGAACTCTCTTTTACGACAGTAGCAATTTTCCAATCCCCATCAGCATAAACAACTCCGCATAATGAAAACAGAACAATCAATAACGACAGAACAGCGAACGAAAAACCTTTTTTATTCATGATGTATTCTCCTTCTTAATTTATTTTCAGAACTATCCGCAGGATAACTTCTGAATCTCACTTAACCTGGCAAAAATTGATGATGCTCGTCCTAAACTATCATGCAAACACGAATACACATCAAACAATTTTTCATAAATTGATACAGCTCTTGGGTCTGGGGAATAGGTTAAAAGATCATAATCAACTAATCTTTTTCCTTCCGCCTCAAAGGCAGATCGAGTTCCAATGGGATTCTTTAGCGCGACTGAAGCGCAAATACATGCACCTGATGATGACGTATTCGATATGATAGGAATATATATTTCCCTGTTCAATATATCTGAGTAAATTTGCATCATCATTTTATTTTTAAGTGGGATTCCACCAACGGCATAGGTTTTCACAATATCCATACCTGCTTCAAGGTGACTATTAAAAATTTTTTTGGCTCCAAACGCCATTGCTTCGACAAATGCTCTAAAAATTTGCTGCGGTGTAGTATCTAGCGATAATCCAGCAATTAGCCCCCGCAATGAATAATCCATCAAAATACTGCGATTCCCATTAAACCAGTCAAGCGATACCAGACCGCATTCTCCTGGCTTCATCGCCTGAGCCAGACCAGTAATATATTCAAGACTGCTTATATTCTGCTGTTCAGCTTCTATAAAATAGGACGCAGGCAGCATATTCTCTGAAAACCAGCTTAAAGTATCGCCTGTAGAAGGTTGTCCCGACTCAAACGCGAACAATCCAGGAATCATGCCGCCATGAATCTTGCTTACACCTCGTATTCGCGCATCAGAGTTTGTAAGTACTTGAAAACAGGTCGAGGTTCCCATTACCATGATCATCGACTCAGGAGCGGTTATACCCAAGCCGGCAGCTGTGATTTCAGAATCTCCATGCCCCACTGCGACAACAACATCTTGCCGTAGACCTGTCAAACCCGCAATCTCTTTCGATACATAGCCAGCCCGACTGCCAACAGGCAGGATCTTTCCTCTCATTTTGTGGAAGATTGACTTTCCCCATCCGGGAGATATACTATTAAAAAAATCTTCTGAAGGGAAACCCTTTCGTGGGTTATAAAATGCATTCAGTCCAAGCGTCGCCTCATTTCTGACTAAATTTCCTGTCAGGAAATATGTAATATAATCTGCGGCCTCTAAGAATAAATCTGTATGCGCGTAAACATCAGGCGCCTCTTCAAAGATTTGCAGCACCTTTGGAAAAAGCCATTCGCTGGATACAACTTGCCCACAATCACAATACAGTTCATAATCAAATAATCCTAATGCTCTTTCAATTCTTTCAGCATATGGTTGCGCTGCATGATGTTTCCAAAGTTTCGTCCATGCATAAGGATTATTCTGGAATTCGTCCATGGAAGACAACGGCCTTCCATCTGCACCCAAAGATACCAAGGTACAATTTGTAAAACCGATTCCTATGGCAATGATTTCACTTGCATTTACCTTTTGGGTTGCTGCTCGTATCAAATTAAACAAAGTTTTTATATAATCATCCGCATCTTGCAAATTCCAGCCTGCATTGAGCTCAGTTTCACCATCGGGAAGCACATCGGATATCACGCCATGCAAATATTTATCCTCACATTCCAAAATAATCTCACCGGAAGCCGCATTTATAGCTGTCAATCGGCAACTTAGAGTTCCAAAATCAAATCCCAGTAAAACGGCTCTTTTCATGCAGATACCTTTTTAACGAAGTGTATTTCTAAAATTCATAACCTTAGACATAAATGCCTTTACGCGAGTTGGATCAACAGCATTTTCGAAAATTCCGTCATACTTGAACGTAGTAGCGACAATTGCGCCATCTGCAATACTCAAGATTGATTCGATTGTCTCTACTTTACAACCGGTATTAGCGAAAACGACAGTATCGCCTGCAGCGCCTTTTGCGCGGGATAAAATTTCCGGATCTGTTGCGCTTCCCGCAGTCGCTCCGGAAACACATAACGCGTCGGGAAGACAGTTAAAACGTGTTGTCTTTGTAATTGATTCAATATCTCGACATCCCAAGTGGGAAGCCGCTTCAGGATATATATTATAGAATAGCTTTACTTTTTCAGCGCCAATTGCATGCTTATGGCGCACTGTCTCACCGCTGCTCGTGTTCCACAATCCGAAGTCGCTTGCATAAACACCCGAAATTATTTCGCGAATAAACTGAGCGTCTACTGCTGCGGCTAAATCTAAGGAAGCAATCGGATCCCATAATACATTTACGCCATATGGAATATGTATGTCGTTTATAAGTTCTCCGATGACTCTTGCCATAGCTGCAGTTGTTTCTGTTCTGACCCTCGTCAAGTAGGGGAGGCTAAACTCATTTGAAAACATTACACCATCTACACCACCTTCCTGTAAAGCTATCAAATCTCGCCTTGCGCATTCTACTACTGCCTTCATTCCACCAACTTTATCGAATCCGGGATCGCCTGGCAATGCTCTCAGATGACACATTGCAATAATCGGTTTTTCACAATTAAAAACTTCGCTCAGCCAATTTTTCATATTTACTCCGTTTTTATTTTTATAATATTTACATTATTTTCTTCAAGCATAGCAATACTGCTTTGCTTAATATTTGTATCCGTTATGACTATGTCAATATCAGATACATTACAAACCTTCATAAATCCTACTCGCTTGAATTTGCTTGAATCGGCCAGTAATATGATCTGTCGACCAGCTCTGATCATCGCCTGCTTCAAAGGTACTTCCTGCATGTTCGTATTAAAAATTTGCCCATTTGAATGGACTGCGTCCGCACCTAAAAAAATCCGGTCAAAATGACATGTTTTGAGGAATTCCTCAGATAAATCGCCTACCACTGAATAGACTTGATTTGTAACATTCCCGCCGAGCATGTAAGTTAATATATGAGGAAACTTTGCTAAATATGCCGCAATCAACAAGTCATTCGTAACAACCATTAACTTTTCTTTATAAGGAAGTAATTGTGCTAATGCGAATGTGATTGAGCCAGAATCTAAGAGGATTGAATCATTATCCTGAATTAAATCGAAAGCCTCCTTCGCTATAGCTTTTTTTACCTCTTTGTTCGTATTAATTTTTTCATCATAAGGGATTTCTAATCTTGAATTCCGGAACAATGGTATAGCGCCGCCTCTTTTCCTCGAACATTCCCCATTCTTTTCTAAATACTGCAAGTCTCTCCGGATTGTAGCGTCAGAAACATTAAGGCTTTCCACTAATTGAGCTATATCAACATATCCCTCATCACGAAGTAAATCACGAATAATTTGCAGCCTTTTTTCGGTTTTTTGTGAGTTCTCCTGCATATTTCCTCTGCCAGAATTATTTTGTTTATTATACGACACTAATAGAAAAACAAATGTAACATTTCCGATATGCGCATCGTCATCTTGTGCATTTCAAAACCTTTTATGAATTATTCCAAACATTTTGCGACCGTATTATCAGGCTTCTGCTAAAAACGGATCGCTTCAACGCCGCTGATCGGCATGTACGCGACGACGAGAATAGTCTCACGCACAATCGGGCTGCCCGGACGTAACGCGATGGCTGCCAGCGTCGCGTTGCGCGAAAATCAACAGATTTTTCAGCACAATACATTCCGCCATTGCATAACGAAAATTCGATTCAGGTCCTCCTGGTTCTGCAGCGAATATCGTCCATAGAACCATTCATTCGACATCGCTCCTCGGCTCGCTCGAACGCTTCTTCGGCATCCTGATCGAGCACTACGCCGGCGCGTTCCCCGCCTGGCTCGCCCCGATCCAGGCCGAAATCATCCCGATCGCCGATCGCCATATCGAGGCCGGAAATAAAATCGCCGCCGAGCTGCGCGAGGCCGGGCTGCGGGTGCATGTCGACGCTCGTTCGGACCGCATGAACGCGAAGATCCGCGACGCGCAGCGCCAGAAAATTCCGTATATGCTCGTCCTCGGCGATAAGGAAATCGATTGCCATTCCGTCGCGCTCCGCAAGCGCAGCGGGGAAAACCTCGGCGCAATCCCGCTCCATCAGTTCATCGATTTAGCGAAAAAAGAAATCGCCGAAAAAATCTGAACGCTGATAAACAGGCTATAAATCGCCAAAGACAGATTAAGCGGATTCCACAGCGCTGCGCAGCGCCGGAGTCCGCTTAATCCATTCATTCAGACGCCAGTATCAGGTTCAATCGGCAGCCCGTCGCTCCTCGCGGGCCGGTTCAGGCAGCGTCTGACCCTGATACCGGCTCACGCGCATCGAATAATCCCGCTCCGGATCATCGTTAAGCAGGCTGAATTGAAGCTGCACGACGCGCGCGCCGAACGGGAGCAGCACATCATGCTTCCCTTCATTCTTAAATTCCAGCGTAATCGTTCCAGCAAAACCGGCGTCGATAACCCCGGCCATCATGTGGTTAATAAAAACGCGCCCCAGGCTCGACTTGGTATACACCTGTCCGCAGACATTTTTCGGCATGACGATATACTCGCGCGACGAGCCTAAAAAAACGTCGCCGGGACGCAGCAGGATCCCCGCTTCGGATATCTCGCGAAGCTCCCAAAACAGATCGGAATGATGTTTTTTTCCAAAAATAATCGGCTGATCGCAATCAAGCGGCAGCCGCGCGTAACGCCCGAGAGTTAAATCCAGCGTATTCGGATTGACCTGGGCCCGAACGGTTTCCGGATCGGTATCCGACTTCGTAAAGTCGATCATCCCGGCGCAGATCATTTCCCAAATCTTCGTATCGTTCAAAACACTCATGATCCTCTTTCCCTCGCCTTTTCGGCGAGCCGCCGCTCATAGTAGCCGCAGCTGGTAAACTCGTAGCAGCCGCCGCGGTAGACACAGTCCGGATTCAGGAAGTCCCGATAAATCGGATCGCAGGCGCAGACCGCGGCCTTCACCGCCTCCATCGTCCTTCGCGTAACCGGATCAGCGTGAAAACATAATCGTTTCCGAGCCATATTCATCAGCGCCTGCAAATTCAGGTCCATGACGTGATTGACCGGCGCGTCCTGCCGGACGGACGCCCGGTCTGGATTCGAACGCTGACTTTTAACATAGTGCTCAACGCCGAACTTATGCCGGACGAGATGGACGCTGACGAAATACGGAACGTTCCAAAGCGCAATCGTGAACATTAAAGTCCGCGCGGGAGAATGTTCCGATGCGATCAGTTTTCGTCGCCAGCTTTCCGAAGGGACCGCGAACTTTTCCGATCCCTGCGTAATTCGCGCTAAAAACAGGCAGCGCGTCCAGTCTCCCTCGTTTGGGTAGCGAATAACTTCAACTTCCACCGAACCCTCTTCTCCATACCTCGCGAATCGATCCTTCACCCGAAACCCAACCTGACCCTGCCGCAAACGCCGCCGGTCGGAATCGAATCGGATACTATTATAGCCCTGATTCACGTCAGTTTTGAACGGGCGCGGAAAGCCGTTTAATCCTGATAAACCGCAAACGCAGCGGACGAACGCCGCGCCGCCGCTTATAATTGAACAAGATTTACGGGAACCCGAATTTGAGAGCTACATGAATCCAGCGACCGAGACAAAACCTGACGAAATCCCCGTTTCAAAGCAGCTTGCGGACATGTTTTCGCTGCTGAAGCCATATCGTTTTAAATACGGATTCGCATTATTCCTGCGATTAATGGCGAACGTTTTTTATACTGCGCTCGTTCTGAACATCGGGCAATTCGTTGACAGCCTCATGAACCCTGCCGCGGAGCTCCGAGTCGGGTATTTCGTCCTACGCCTGCTCGCGCTGATCGCGCTGCAGGCGCTCTGCACCTGTTTCGGGACAATCCAAGGAGCGATCGTCGGCGAAAAAATCGACCGCTCGCTCCGCGATCTTTTTTTCGACCGGACGCAGCGGCTGACGATGGCCTTTCATTCAGAATCGAATACCGGCGACCTGATTCAGCGGGCGACGTCGGACGTCGACGAAGGCCGGCGCTTCTTCTCGGATCATCTTCCCGGTATCGCCCGCGTCCTTTTTCAGTATTCGACCAACCTCTACGCGCTCTGGCGGATCGATCCAACGATCGCGCTCATATCTCTGATTATCGGACCGATGATTCTCTGGTTCGCGCTTTTCACGTTACAGAAGGTCGGCAGGGTTTACGAAGATTATCAGAACCGCGAAAGCCGGATCACGTCGGACGTTCAGGAAAACCTGACCGGGATCCGCGTAATCAAGGCGTTCAATCAGCAGAATTACGAATACGCGAAATTCGATAAACTCCTTGAAGAAAAGTATCAGTCCGGCAAAGGCGTACTGGCCGCCGAAAACCTTTTCTGGGGAGGGACCGATATTCTTTGCAGCGTCCAAATCCTCGTCAGCCTGGTCTTCAGCGCCTGCCTCACGGTCGGCGGCAAGATCAGCGTCGGCGACTTCATCGCCGCAATGGCCTGCGTTAACCTGATCGTCTGGCCGATTCGAACCATGGGCCAGCTGATCGTCCGCGCTTCCCGGGCCATGGTCAGCATGCAGCGCGTCATCATGATCATCGCTGAAACCGAAGAGCCTCTCGACACGGGCGATCAGCTCCCCGCCACGACGCCGCCACGCGGGAAAATCGAGTTCCGGAACGTGACTTTCGCCTATCCCGGGAGCAAACCGACGCTGAAAAACGTCTCGTTTACCGTCGAGCCCGGCCAAACGGTCGGGATTTTAGGGCTGACCGGCTCCGGTAAAACAACCTTATTCAACCTGCTGCTCCGGTATTATGACTGCCAGCAGGGTCAGATCTTTTTAGACGACATCGAGCTGGCGCGAATTCCGCGGACTTACCTTCGCCGCGAAATCGCCGTCGTCGATCAGGAGCCTTTTCTTTTCGGCCGCACCATCGCCGAAAATATCGCGCTCGGGGCCGACCGCCCGATCGCCCGGGACGAAATCGAAGCCGCCGCGAAAATTGCCGCGATTCATGACGTCATCGTCGGATTCGAGAATGGATACGAAACGACGGTCGGCGAACGCGGCGTAACGCTCTCCGGCGGCCAGAAGCAGCGGATGACGATCGCCCGCGCGCTTCTCCGCGATCCGCAGGTTATCCTGTTCGACGACGCAACTTCCGCGATCGACGCCGCGACAGAAAACCGGATCAACGAAGCGCTGGCCCGATCCACCAGGCGGAAAACAATTCTCAGCGTGACCCATCGCGTCCAATCCGTCCTGACCGCGGACCTGATTCTCGTCATGAAGAACGGCAGCCTGGTCCAGCTGGGGACGCACCAGACTTTATCGCATGAGCCGGGACTTTACCGCGAGATGCTCAACGTACAAGCGCAGATAGAAAACGAGCTCGAAGATGAGCTGAACAGGGAAACAGAAGCATGAGCGAAACCATTAAGGTCCGATCCGACGTCGTCAACGAAGATTCCAGGAACGTCCTCGGGCGGATCCTCCTGATCGTCAGGCCGTACTGGGGATTGCTGACGCTGTCGGTCGCGCTGAATCTCCTGGCGTCGGTTTTCGACAACCTGATCACGTTTTTACATCAGAAAATCACGGATCAGGCCGTCATTCCCGGCGATATCGACATGCTCTGGCATTTCTTTACGCTCCTCGTCGGCGTGATTGTCATCCTGATCGTGGTAAACCTCCTTTCGGTCATCCTGACCGGGAAATGTTCGCTGGATATGGAAAAAGCGCTGCGTGCCTCCGCCTTCCGGCACCTGCACACGCTGCAATTATCCTATTTTTCTCGGACGCCGGCCGGTTGGATCCTCTCGCGAATCACGTCTGACACGACAAGAATCACGGACGTCCTGACCTGGGGTCTCTTCGACGGCTCGTTCGCGATCATTCACGTTATCGTCATCCTTGGCTTCATGACCGCCGTCAATTGGAAACTGGCGCTGATCGCGCTGACGATGATCCCCGTTCAGGTCTGGGTCGGATGGGAAATCCGGAAACGGATCCTCAGGGACCAGCGCGAAGCCCGGAAACAGAACTCGCTCATGACGGCGTCGCTCAACGAAAACCTGACCGGGATCCGCGTCGTCAAGGCGCTTCGCCGCGAAGAGCGGAATTTACATGATTTCGAAAAAATAACCGAAGCCAGATTTCACGCTTCCTACTCCGCGACGCGATGGAACGCGATTCTGAATCCGCTAATCCAGTTCCTCCTGTTTTTCACGCTGACGCTCGTCCTTTGGGGAAGTAAGACCCAGTTCAAAATCGGCGGACTCACGATCGGAGGGATCAAATCCTTTATCTCGTATTTCACGATGCTCCAATGGCCCATACAGGAGCTCACGCGCGTTCTCGGCGAGGCGCAGCAGGCGATCGCATCCGGAGAACGTTACCTGTCGCTCATGGATACCGAAGCGACGATCGCCGACCGCCCTGACGCGAAACCGATCGACTCGCTTAAGAAAGAAATCGAATTCCGGAACGTATCGTTCCGTTATGACGACGGGGATCGGACGCTCGTCCTGAAAAACGTCAGCCTGACGGTCCAGCCCGGCGAAGTCATCGCGCTCGTCGGCTCGACCGGCGGCGGAAAAACGACGCTCGTCAATCTCCTCGCGCGCTTCTACGAACCGACGGAAGGAGAAATCGCGGTCGGAGGGAACGATTACCGCGAATTTGAACTTTCCTCGTATCAATCCAGGCTCGGGATCGTGCTGCAAACGCCGCATCTCTTCTCTGGGACGATCCGCGACAATATCCGCTACGGGAAACTCAACGCAACGGATGAAGAAATCGTGACCGCCGCGGTTCAGGCAGGCGCCGACGATTTTATCCGTTCGTTCCCGAACGGGTACGACGAGCAGGTCGGAGAAGACGGCGCGCTGCTTTCCGTCGGCCAGAAGCAGCTGATCAGTATTGCCCGCGCAATCCTGAAGGATCCACAGCTGTTCATCCTCGACGAGGCGACGAGCTCCGTCGATACGATCACGGAAAAGATGATCACCGCCAGTCTGGAAACGTTAATGACCGGGAGGACGTCGTTTATCATCGCGCACCGTCTTTCGACGATCAAGCGCGCCGACCGGATCCTGGTTATCGAAAACGGCGAAATCGCGGAATCGGGGACACATTCCGAGCTGCTGCGGCTGCGCGGACGTTACTACGAACTCTATTCACAGCAGTTCCGATTGGAACGGGAAATCCCATTGATGAGGCAGCTTGGAACTTAATGATATAATTTGTAGATGTATCTGGTCCTCAGTTAAGAAAGCCAGCCAGTATGAAAACCGACCGAAACTCTTTGCAACCTCCTGTAAATACCGAATTTCTTTATAATATGCTCCTGAAAGCGGGAGATATTTCTTCATTCGTCAAAGAGCATTCTGATTTATTTCAATCAACGGATCTATCGATTTATTTAGCCTATCTTTGCGCGAAATACGAATTGAAAAACGCTAAAGTCATTGAGGATTCCGGAATTAACGGAGACTACTTTTATCAGATTCTTTCCGGGAAACGAAAACCGTCGAGAGATAAAACGATCCGTCTCGCGTTCGGAATGAAACTTGATATAAAGGAAACGCAGAGGCTCCTGAATTGCAGCGGCGCGAGCGAGCTTTATCCTCGCAACCGGCGCGACGCAATTATTCTATTCGCTCTCGAACATCGTATTTCAATTTACGAAACGAATGATTTTCTGTATGAACTATCGGAGCCATTACTATGAAGAAAGCCTCTTCCGCAATCCTGCTCGGCGTTCTCTGCGCATTGATCCTTCTGGGATTCGGGTCCTCCGGATTTTACTTCAGCCAAAAACTGTTTCAGATTTCCCAAAAGAGCAGGCAAACGAATTTCATAAATGCGGCAGGGGAAACCACGCAGAGCTCCGAACTCCGACAAATTGAAATCCGGCTGACTTCGTCGGGCGCCCCTGTTTCAGGATTCAGCGGTTCAGCCGACGGGACGAACTGGGTATCTGCCGATAACGAAGTGTTAACCCTTGCTTCGACGAAGTTCGACACAGTTACCGTCGTTAAAGGGAACCGTCAGGTTCAAAGAACGCTCACGCCGAAAGAGGTATCCGACGGGAACCTGACGATCGACCTCGACGCCGCGCCGGAAGCTCCCGAAATCCTGATCGTTAACGGAACCGACCTTCGAGACAGAACTACGCTGCTTTACCCCGTCTCAAACGCGGACGAAGCCGCTTTCGAATCCGAATTCTCCGGAGCCGAGATTACCGAGGAAAACGGCGAATTCCTGATCCGTCTCCCGAAAGATCATCATCAGAAATTCTTTCATTATTTTAAGCTTCGGGCCGCCAATCCGGCGGGATCGGCTGAGACGACGATCGGTATTCTTAACCTTCCGGAGCGGGAACCCACCCCGATTTACACTTTTGAGGATTTCGACGGAATGCGCCGGAATCTCTCGGGATCGTATCGCCTGATGAATGATCTCGATCTGAGCTCAATTGAAAACTGGACGCCGATCGGAACGGATCAATATCCCTGGAAAGGCTTTTTTGATGGCGGCGGATTCGCGATCCGAGGCTTCGCGATAACAAAAACCGAATTGGAGAAAAACGAAAACGGGGTCTCCTTTTTCGGCGCCACGCAAAACGCAGTCATTCGCAACCTGAGGATTATCGAACCGAAAATCAGGATCCTCAACAGCGACCCGCGAAAAACGCTCGCAGCCGCGATTGTTGTCCGCGCGGCCACCGACACGCTGATCGAAAATATCGGCGTCTTCGGCGGGGAAATTACATCGGTCAACGCTGGTGCTTCAGGAATCATCGCAGGAATGAACCGTTCCGTACTCAGCAATCTTTTTAATAGCGCAACGGTTACGACCGACTGGGATCAGCCAGTTTTATATAATACCGCCGGGATTCTCGGGATCGGCGTCGGATATATCCGGAACTGCGCTAACGAAGGCGCTATTTACGGACGCCACCTGACCGGCGGAATTACCGCGTTGGCGAACGCGACGATCTCGCGAACGATTAACAGCGGAAGAATTTACGGACTGCCGCTCGTCGGCGAATACCCGCCCGGCGGCATCTTCCAGACTTCCGATTCGGGCCATATCTACGATTCGCTCTTTACGCTCGGAAGCGCGGTCCACGGCGGAGCGATCTTCAGCGGCGGGGTTATCGACAACGTCCGAGCCATCGGCAAAGCCGATTTGACCGACCCGGCGATGCTCGCAGTTTTAGGATCTTTCAGCGGGTCCGATCCTGATTGGATCTTTAACAGCAGCCTCGCGAACGGCCCGATTCCTGCGGCAATTTTCTCCGGAAAGGAGATACGATAATGAACGGACATATCCCCGAATCATTCGCACAATTCGAAGACGATTTCAAGAGAAAGATGGAGAACGTCCTTCCGGAACCGTTCGAGAACGAATATGAATGCCTTTCGGTTTTAGCCGAAAATCCGGAGAGGAGCGTTTTCATTGTCCGCGAAAAAAACACCGGGCTGAAACGGATCTTTAAAGTAACTTCCGAGACCACCGGTAACAGCGCCAAATCCGAATATAAATTTCTCTCCCGCCTCGGCCATCCGGCCATCCCGAAAGCGATCCGCTTCGAAAAAATCGAGGACAAAGGCGTCCTGATCCGCGAATATGTCGAAGGAGAAACGCTGGCCGAAAGAGTCAGCCGCAACGGTCCGTTTTCCGTTCGGGAAACGCTGGATTTGGCGCGGCAGGTTTGCGACGTTCTATCCTTTCTTCACCTTCAATCTCCGCCGATTATCTATAAAGATATCAAACCGCAGAATATTATTCTTTCGCCCGACGTTAAAATCCATCTGATCGATTTCGGGATCTCCCGGGAATACGATCCGACGAAAACGACCGACACGAAAATCATCGGCAGTTTCCAATATGCCTCGCCGGAGCATCTCGGATTCCGGTCAACCGATACCCGCAGCGACATTTTTTCTCTGGGCCGACTGATAAATTTTCTCGCGACCGGAGACGCTTTTACTTTCCCGGGTGATCCCGCCCTGGTTCGGATTGCCTCCCGCTGCACCGACGTTTCGCCGGACAAACGCTTCCCATCCGCTATCGCGCTATCCAAAGAGATCACCCGCTTGCTGAATCCGATTCCAAAAAAAGAAAAAATCCGTTTTGCGGCAGCGTTTATCGGCGCGTTCCTCCTCGGAACGCTGATCCTGCTGAAATTCATCCTTCCGCGGCCGGACCTCCGGGAACGCGTCGACCCAGCCGCCCAAACGCTCGCGGTCGTCGAGGCAGCCGAAATTTCGATCCGCGTTCAGGCGCTCGAAAACGGAAAACCCATCCAGAATGCCGCTGTTTCAGCAGATTATCATCACTGGTATATACCGGATTCGTCCGGGAAAGCAACGTTATCTCTCCCGGCATTCCAGAAATATACGATCGTCGTCGCGAAAGGAAACCAGACCGTTCGAAAAACGGTCGGCGCCGAATCGGCGGAAGCGCGATCGTTGAATCAGATCGATTTAAACGCGGCGCCGTACGCGCCGGAAGAAATTCGGCTTAAAGGCAATTTCGGCGAAGCCTTGAGTTTCCCACTGGAATTGACGAACGTCGACAGCGTTGCCTTGAAAGGGAATCCGATCGAAATTGAAGTCGCTCAGCCTGACGATTCCCCGAATCAGGACGGCGCGGACGAATGGATCCTGACCGTATCGGAATCGATCGCGCAGCCCGGAATCTATCCGATTTTTCTGACCGGATCGAACGAAAACGGACGCGTTCAAACGCTGGTCGAATTAAATCTGATGGTCAACAAACCCGAAACGTTCATATCGACGATCGACGACCTCAACCTGATTCGAAACAATCCCGGCGGAAAATACGTCCTCACGAAAGACCTTGACCTGAGCGACGTCGAAAGCTGGAAGCCCATCGGTTCCAAAGACGCTCCGTTCACCGGAACGTTCGACGGCAAAGGTCACCGGATCCACGGACTTTCTATTTCAAGCGGCAATACCGCCGGGATTTTCGGATATATCAGTCACGCCGCAATACGAAATATCATCCTTGTCAATCCCGAGATCCGACTGGTTGAGCCGACGACATACACCGGAGTCGGCGGCATCGTCGGAATCAACAGCCTCAGCCTGATCGAGAACTGCGCCGTTCTTGACGGAGAAATCTACGCCGACGTCGTTTTCGAAAGCGGCGCCGGCGGAATCCTCGGTGTTAACGAAGACGGAATCGTCCGGCATGTTTTCAATTCAGCCTCGATTACGATCGAAAACAACGGAAGCCGTAACGAATCAGACAGTAACTCCGGCGGGATCGCCGGAGCGAACAGCGGCTACATCAGCGACGCAGCAAACTCAGGCCGGATCAGCGGACCGTCCCTCGTCGGCGGAATATCCGCCTTTAACAACGAGGGCATCATTACGCGAACGCTGAATTCCGGAATGATCCAGGGGATGCATTATATTCAGAACGCGGCTTATCCGCCCGGCGCGATCAGTCATCTTCTTGGCGCAGGCCGGTTGATATCAGATTCCGTCTTTTTAGAGACGACGGCAATAAAAGGAGCGACCGTCTGGAACGGAGGGACGCTCCTGAATATCGTTCCGATGAGCGACGAACGGCTGAGGTCGCTCTCTGAAGTCCGGAAAATATTCGGGGGAGCGGATGAAGGAATGAATTGGACGATGAAACCCGAAATTTCCCCATATCCGATCCCCGCGCTGATCTTCGATTCGGACGAGCTTTCGCGAATCGAGAAATAAAAAGAAGAATGCCCCGGTTTTCTCTTCTCCACCGGGGCTAAAAAAATCATTGAAGCTGCTTGGGCTCTCCGACTGGTTGAAACAATCCATTTCCGATTCCCAAGCCAATCGCCAGATAAACAAACCATTTGCGCATATCGGCTGCCGCCAGAAATGATCAGATGATATGAATCTTGTTTTGATTCTGCGGGAATGAACGGTATATACCGTTGATATCCCGCCCGAAATCCCCTTCCGGAGTCTCGACGACCAGATAATAAAACTGTTTGTCGACGGTTTTTGTCTTCAGAAAAGCCAACGCGTCAGGCTGACTCGCGCCCTTGTAGTATTCATAGGTATATTTCCCATCAGGGCTTTTTTGAGCAGATTCGAATCGAACCTGATTTGGGTCGCCGAAGACGACCGGCTCGGCTTTGACCGAAGCGTCTGGAGCGCTGCTGTTCTTCCGTTTTCCACCGTTCTCCTTGAAAGCAGATTCCGCCTGATTGAATTCATCGAGCGTTAAATCCGTCCCGGAAATCATCGCTTCAAATTTCCCGGTCGTCTTGTTGTCAGATTTCACCTCGTACAACCCGAACGTCATTAACCGGTCGCAGATCAGCTTCCCGCTGTCCTCCGCTTTATGAAAAAATGGCAGCGAAAGGAACGCTTTTTCACCCGCCGAGTAGGACGGCATGGTGAACAGCGTAAACTGCGGTTTCACCGCGGACTGCATCCGCTCGATCATCCAGTACGACGTCGCCTGTCCCATGTTGTCCTGGCGAGTCCCCATATTGTCGCGTTCGTAATATTTCGAATCGGACGAGCCGTTCGTAACGGCGCTGATGTCCGCGAACATGTGAATACAGTCTTCGCAGACGGCGCTGCCCGGCGATTTATCCTGATCGCGCATGCGATCGATATCCGCGTCCGTCATCCTGTGCCCCGTGATAGCGGCGAACGGACCGGATTTCATGTACTCCCGGTATTCCGGAGAGGCGTAGAAAACGTCGTTCGGAACGGCGTAAGCCTTTTTCCCATCCAGTCCCTTGTTGCAGACGTCGCAGACGCCGCCTTTTTTATAGCCCAGATACGATTCGTCGTAGGAGGCGAACGACGCGAGCGGCTTCTTCGTCGCGGATGCGTTTCCCGTTGCTTGTGCGTTTTCGTTTCCTGTGAGGTTCTTGAACTTTTCGGTTATGACGGCCATTTTATCGATCGCAGTTTTCAGGTTCATCGCGACCGTCAGGCATCTGTTTACCACTGCGTTTTGGTTAATGTTCCCCGCATTGAGCTGCGTTTTTTGGACGTTCTGGACGAGCGTCTGATTGACCTGATGGGCGGTGACGGCGAGCGCTGTCAGCTCGACGAGCCCGAACGCCGGGCTCAGGCTGTTCACCTGACGCTCGCAGGACGCATAAACTTCGTCAAGAGAGCGGTTCTGATTCGCTTTCACGCCAATATCGATCGCGAATTTCAGCGCGTCTTTCTCTTCGTGGGTAAAACGATGCAGCGTTACGGCGTACTGTCCGCAGATTTTGCAGCGGACGAAATCCGGGTCGTCGGTCGGCTCGTTTTTATGCGGACGGAAAGTTTCAGTTCCGCAGATTGTGCATTTATTAATGCAGCGATCCGGAACCGCCCGAAAATTGTGCTTCGGCCGAGTCGCGGCGCAGACGGAGCAGGTTTCGAGACATTTTGCCCGGTCGTATGTCCAGCGATGCCCCTCCCTCGCGCATTTTTCGACCAGCCCCACGCCGGTTTCCTTGCAGAGGAAGATCAGCACGGCGATTTGGCCGAAGAACGGGAAGAGGTTCCAAAGCAGGATTTTCCAATCGTAGCCGGCGTCGTTCAGCCGCCGAACCGCCATCGAGAGCATCGGGATCACGTTGATGACGCCGTATATGGCCTCTAAATAGCCGATATAGGTCGGTACCTCTGACATCTGTGGGATATCTATAAATCCGCCGATCACCAGGCTGCCCGCAAACATCCATATAATATAGATCAGGAACCAGGCTAATACCGCGAGCCAGTAATCACGGCGGTTTGTCTTTCCACCGAAATCGAAATAACCTTTCCAATATTGACCGTAAGCTTTAATCATGTTTTCCTCCTTGCATTTCCCATCTAAGGCAGGTTTAACGTCGCCCGACTTCGCGATCAGATACGAAATCCCCCCGCCGATCAGCGCGAAAAACAGCGCCAACGCATTAAGAAGCTCCTATTCCCAAATCGGCTGCGTTTCCGAGGCGTACGCCGATAAATTCAAATCCGACCCACGGAATAATCGTCAGGACGACGTAAACGGCCGGTTTTTACCCCGTTCCGCGGCGTTTTTACTGTTCTTTTGGCAGAGCAGAATAATTCCGATAATCTCTAACATGATTTTTCCTCCTTCTGTTTTTCGATCCAAATCAGCGGCGCATTGTCAACATAGGAATTATGATGCTCGCTCCCCAGATCAGACAGGATAGAACGAACAGGATAGTGTTGCCGATCAGCAACTTCCTGACGTCTTTTTCTTCGTGCGCATAAATTCCGCCATTTACCTTTTTGAGCGTCTTCGCGCCGACGATCCAGAACAGCAGCCCGATCGGAATCGCGATAAACGGACCGGGCAGCGTCGAAGGATCGGCAAACATCATGACGCTCGCGATCACGAATACCACGCCGGTGGCGATATTCAGGATCGAGAATCCTTTTTGTCCCCGCGGATTCGTTTTGTCCTTTTGCGCGGCGGATTTGCTTGCGCCGTTCGCCGGTTTCGCGGGTCCGGACGGTTTTTCTCCCGTCAGGGCTGATCCCTGCCGCGGGTATTCTTTTTCGACAATATCGCGGAATTTATCGAGATAATCCTGCTGCTTTTTGCATTCGTTCGGATAACCGCTGGCGGTAAAATTTGCGCCGTTTTTCGGACAGATCCTTTTAGAAAAAACGCAGCCGTTTCCGTCCGCACGAACCGAATAGGTATCGTCCGCCCAATGACCGACGATAGTGACATTTCCGGCCTCGCGATAGTTCGCCAGCCCGCTGACGCCGCCGTATTGCCCGCCGTAGCGGACCGATCCGTTCTCGCGCCAATCCGCTTCTTCGATCGGTACGCCATACCAATCGACCCAGCGTGTTTTGTCCTTGAAAACGCTCCATGCCTGTTCCGGGGATGCGTTGATTTTTACCGATACGTTTACGTCCATGGTTTTTCTCCTTCATGATAAATTTTCGATTACGGTAAAGCCGGCAGGTTTCCGGTCTTCCGGCTTTACCCGGTTCCGAGATGATGACGGTTATTCGCGTTTTCCGAGAATCGTCAGCACGCCGTCTTCCAGCGAATAACAGATTTCATCGTCTCCCGATTGGAGCGAGACGTTCGAAATGCTGAACTGCTTCAGGCTGCCGTCGCTGTTGAATTCCAACTCGCTCTTATCGAAAAACAGGAGCACCATCGGTTTCTTCTCGTTCAGCGCGGAGAACGCCTGAATTTCTTTACCGTCCGCGAAGAGTTTTTCATATCTGATTTTTTCGTTCGTGTCGAGATCGATAAAATCGAATACGTTGTTCTTCTGGTCGATATTCCGAACCCCCATGACGTTCGCGCAGCCGTCGCTTTCAGCGCCGCTCTCCGACTCGTCCGCGGTCTCAACACGTTCGCAGTCGATCGTATAAGCGAATTTTCGTCCGCTCGCGAACGTCGTCGTCACGTCCAGCGTTAAGATTCCGTCGGTATATCGGTACGCTCCTTCGCAGCCGGTTAAATTCAGCGCGTTCTTTTCCGGGAGATCGACCTTGAAGGTCTTATCGCCAGCTTCGAGCGTCGCGTCATACGTTTCCGAATAATCGTTCTGCGTCAAGCGATAGGAACCGGTTCCATCTTCGTTGATCGTAAATTCCAGAGCAATATTCATTTCCGGAACAAGCCCTTTCCAGTCGCCCGCGAATTCCGCGAACGGATTTTCCGGCGCTTCGTCATTGTCTGCAGGGAATTTCCCGTATAAATTATATGGAAGCACGATTTCGGTTTTCGGATTGGTAATCGTAAGTCTGACCGCCTGCAGGTCGTTCTTGCAGATCAGCAATGAATAAACGATTGGAAACTCCGATTGCGGATCGAATCCGGGTGAAAACCGGGTCCC